>JBKOVK010000039.1:0-53805 GCA_046724475.1 Acidobacteriota bacterium
TCGCATGCCTCAGGCGCCAACGGCGACTTCTTCCGCACCGATCTCCACGTGACCAACGTGGGCGCCGCGCCGGCCGG
Organism: Acidobacteriota bacterium; assembly: GCA_046724475.1. GTDB lineage: Bacteria > Acidobacteriota > Thermoanaerobaculia > UBA5066 > Gp7-AA6 > DAHUXD01. The sequence goes on from JBKOVK010000039.1 coordinate 78, forward strand.
GTTTGCGATCTCCCTGCTCCCGCGCGTGCTCACCGGAACTCCCGGCGCCGCCCCGTCCCACACGCTCGCGCCGGGACAGACGCTCGAGCTTTCGGACGTGCTCGCGAGCGAGTTCGGGCTGGCCGACCCCTCGGCCGCGGGGCTGCGGATCCATCCGACTCCGGGAGCGCGGCTGGCTGTCTCGAGCCGGACGTACGTCGTGAAGTTCGGAGGCACGTTCGGCTTCTCGATCCCGGGCCTTTCCTCCGACGGCGCGTTCGGCGCCGGCGACGGAACCTCGGCCGTCCTGCAGCTGGAATCCACGACGGCGGCCACCGGATTCCGATCCAACTTCGGGTTCGCCGAGATCGCCGGTGCGGACGCGGTCGTCCGCGTCGCGGCCGTCAGTGGGGACACCGGCCAGGAGCTCGGCGCGGCGCTGTACACCGTGCGCGCCGGACAGTCGTTCCAGGCGGGTGTCGCCGACCTCCTCCATGGCGTGCCCGTGTCCAACGTTTACCTGCGCATGCAGGTCGTGTCCGGTTCCGGCCGCATCCTGGCCTACGGCGCCGCGATCGACAACAGGTCCGGCGACGCGATTTACATACCGGCGCAAAGCGAGGCGAACCCATAGAATAGAACGTCGATGTCTGCGGCTTTTCCGAAGCCCTCCGGGCCCGGCGTTCTGAAGCCCTGGCAGCGCCGTCTCTATCGCCTCCTCCTGATTCCGCTCGGCCTGATCGCCGCCAACTCGATCTTCATCTCGGCCTTCACGCGGGATACCGCGTTTTTCTACGCGATGCTCCTGCTGCACCTGACGCTGGGGCTGCTCATCGCGATTCCCTTCTTCGTCTTCGCCGTCACCCATGCGAAGCGAATGATCCGGATGTGGAACAAGCGCGCCAAGTACGCGGGTCTGGCCATCTTCACGCTGGCGATCGTCTGCGTCTCCACCGGCCTCTTCATGACGTTCCGCGGCGCCACCCTGAACAACCGGGTCGTCTGGCTCCTGCACGTCTCCTCGGTGCCGCTGGCCCTGGTGGCGTTCATCCTCCACCGGCGCGCGCACACGCACCGACTGCAATTCCGAAGGCTCTACGCCTGGGGAGGCGCCGTCGCGGCCTTCCTCGGCGCGATGGCGGTCCTGGCCAAGCTCGAGAAGCCGCCGAAACGGATCGTCAACGTCAATGGCGACACCGTCTTCTATCCCTCCGCCTCCGAGACGTTCGACCAGGGCCTCCTCGACGGAAAGAAGCTCGCGGCCAACGGTTACTGCAAGGAATGCCATCCGGACTCCTTCCACCAGTGGGAGAGATCGGCGCACCGCTTCTCATCGTTCAACAACCCGTTCTACCGGAAGAGCGTCGAGCTGATGGCCGATCAGGCCGGACGCGAACGGACCAAGTGGTGCTCGGGCTGCCACGATCCCGTGGTGCTTTTCACGGGACAGATGGGCGCGGCAACGCAGGCGGCTTTCTCGTACGACTCCTGGGAGGCCCAGCAGGGGCTGACCTGCATGTCCTGCCACTCGATCGCGGAGGTCAAGGACGTCAAGGGCAACGGTTCGTACGTCATCGAGGAATCCAAGCAGTACCCGTTCGCCTTCTCGGACAACGCGGCGCTGCGCGCGGTCAACCGGCTTCTCATCCGCATGGAGCCGTCTCTCCACCGCAAGACCTTCATGAAGCCGTTCATGCGCACGCCCGAGTTCTGCTCGACGTGCCACAAGGTCGCGCTGATCCCGGCGCTCAACTCCTACCGCTGGATGCGGGGGCAAGACCACTACGACAGCTGGTACGACTCGGGCGTGTCGGGCCGCGCCGTGCGCTCGTTCTACGATCCGCCCCAGGCTAAGGCCTGCCGCGACTGTCACCTGCCGCCATACCGCTCGGACGAGTTCGGAAACCGCGGCGGCTTTCTCCACGACCACGTCTTCCCCGCCGCCAACACGGCGCTGTCCGCGATTCGGGGCGACGCCGCGACGCAGAAGCAGATCCAGGACTTCCTCAAGAACAAAGTCCTCTCGGTGGACCTCTTCGCGATCCGGCGCGGTGAGCACACGCTGGTCCTGCAGGATCCGGTCCCGGAGGTCTTCCCGGGCGAGACGCTCGACGTCGAGGTCGTCATCCGCACGCGCGGCGTCGGGCATCCCTACACCAACGGCACGGCGGACTCCAACGAAACCTGGGTCTCCCTCGAGGCCGAGGGCTCGGGCAGGAAGTTTTTCCGAAGCGGCGTGCTCGACGAGACCGGCCGCCTCGACGCTGGCGCCGACCGTCTCTGGACGCTGGTCATCGACCCGGCGGGACGTCACATGGACCGCCGCCAGCCCCAGGACATCCGGGTTCCGCTCTACAACAACGGTATCGCGCCCGGCGCGGCGCGTGTCGTCCACTACCGGATGACCGTCCCCGCCGACGCTTCGGGTGCGATCACGCTGACTGCCGGCACGCACTATCGAAAGTTCAGCCGCGACTACACGACGTTCTCGCTCGGCGAGGCGCACCCGTCTCTGCCGGTCACGACGCTCGCGAGCGACACGGTAACGCTGCCCATCTCCCTCTCCCCCCAACGGGGGGAGAGGGCCGGGGTGAGGGGGGTGGCCACTCCTCGGGGCAACTCCGACCCGCTCTGGCTGCGCTGGAACGACTACGGCATCGGCCTCTTCCTACAGGGAGACCTCAAAGGGGCGGCGAAGGCGTGGACGAAGGTCGAGGAGCTCGCGCCGGACAAGCCGGACGGTCCCCTGAACCGAGCCCGCGCCGAGATCGCGGAGGGCCGCCTCGCCGAAGCGAAGGCGTCGCTCGCGGAAGCCGAGAAGCGCCGGCCGGGCTGGGGCAAGACCCAGTTCTTCCGCGCCACCGTGGCCAAGGACGAGGGCCGCCTCGGAGACGCCGAGACCGACCTGCGCGCGGTGCTCGAGAAATTCCCGGTGGACCGCGTGGCCTGGAACAACCTGGGCCTCGTCTACTGGCTCTCGGGCGACTTTCCGAAGGCGATCGACGCTTACTCGCGCACGCTCGCGATCGATCCCGAGGACCTGAACGCCCACTACAACCTGATGCGCGTCTATCGCGCGCAGGGCGACCGCAAGAACGCCGACGCGCACGACGCCGCTTATCGCAAGTACAAGGACGACGAGAGCATCCGGGCGATCGCCGGAGAGTTCCGGCTCGAGAATCCGTACGCCAATCGCGAGTCGCTTCCGATTCACGTCCACGCGGAGGCGACGCCGCCGGCGGCGGTCGTTCCCGACTGGGTCGCGGGGACGGGACCGAAGGGTTACGAGACTGATCACGGCTACTTGACGCGCGCCCATCCGCCCGTTCCCTCGGAGAGCGCGCAGTGGTCCTACGTTTCCACGCAGACCAAACGTGCGCCCGCGACGCGGGTCTCGTCGGTCCCTTAACCGATCCTTGCGACGCCGAGACGCCGTCCTCGTCCTCTGCCTCGCCACGCTCGCCGGCGAAGCCTGCCGCCGCGCGGAGAAAGCCGCGGTGGCGCCGTCGCCGACGCCGGTACCCACACCGGCCATCTCGCTCCCGTTCGCCGAGAGAGCCGCGGAGCTCGGCGTGCGGTTCACGCACGTCACCGGCGCCTCCGGCCGCAAGTGGATGCCAGAGACGATGGGAGGCGGCGTCGCGATCCTCGACTACGACGGCGACGGGCGTCCGGATCTCCTCTTCGTTTCGGGCACCTACTGGCCGGGCGACCCGCGTGCGAAGGACCAGAGGTCCGCGCTCACTCTGTACCGCAACGAGGGCAACGACGCCGAAGGCCGGCCGCACTTTCGCGACGTCACGCGGGAAGCGGGGCTGGAGAAAGTCATGTACGGCATGGGCGCCTCGGTCGGCGACTACGACGGCGACGGCCGGGACGACATCTACGTCACCGCGCTCAATCGCAATTTTCTCTTTCACAATCTCGGGGGCCGCTTCGAGGAAGTCGCCGACCGGGCGGGCGTGCGGGACAACGGGTGGAGCACCTCCTCGGCGTGGCTCGACTTCGACGGCGACGGGCTCCTCGACCTCTTCGTCTGCCGTTACGTCGACTGGAGCCCGGCGAAGGATCTGTTCTGCACGCTCGACGGCAAGACCAAGTCGTACTGCACGCCCGAGCGCTACCCGGGCGCGCCCTCGCGCCTCTACCGCAACCGCGGCAACGGCCGATTCGAGGACGTCACCAACCATGCCGGCGTCGGCAATCCCAACCAGAAGGCGCTCGGGGTTGCGCCGTGGGACTTCGACGGCGACGGCCGCATCGACATCCTCGTCGCCAACGACACCGCCCCCAACAACCTCTTTCGCAACCTGGGCGACGGGCGGTTCGAGGACGTCGGCATCCCGGCGGGCGTGGCCGTGGACGAGGCCGGACGCTCCCGGGGCGCGATGGGCGCGGCCTGGGCCGACACCAAGAACGGCAAGGGATTCGCCGTCGCGATCGGAAACTTTTCCAACGAGCTCAAATCCCTCTACTGGACGGAGACGGGCGAGGTCTTCCTCGACGAGTCCCCGAAGAGCGGCGTGGGCTCGAGCTCCCTTCTGGACCTGACGTTCGGCGTCCTGTTCTTCGATGCCGACTTGGACGGGCGAATGGACCTTCTCCTGGCCAACGGGCACGTCGAACCCACCGTCCAGGAGGTCCAGAAGGACGTCTCCTACCGCCAGGCGACGGCGCTCTATCGCAACCTCGGCGACGGCCGGTTCGACCGGCTCGGACCGCGCTCCGGCGACCTCGCGCAGCCGCTGGCGGCTCGGGGAGCCGCCTACGCGGACCTGGACGGCGACGGCGACATCGACGTGGTGCTCGTCGACAACGGCGGGCCCGCACGCATCTATCTCAATCCCGTCAACGACCCGCGGCGAAGCGTGCGCGTGCGGCTGATCGGGGCCGGCAAGTCCAACCGCGACGCGATCGGAGCGAAGGTCACGGCCTCGATCGGCGGACGCACGCTGACCCAGCAAGTCTCGGGCGGCCAGTCGTACCTGTCGGCTTCGGAGAAAACCCTGACCTTCGGGCTCGGCGGCGCTTCCAAGATCGATTCCCTCGAGATTCGCTGGCCCGACGGAGCCGTGCAGACGCTCGCCGACGTTCCCGGCGGCGCACGGTTGACGCTGACCGAAGGGAAAAGCGATATCGTTGCTCCCGACGCGAGGACACGGCCATGAACAGTTCCCGCACGTGTTGCGCCAGCCGGGAGTCCGAATACCTTCACGTCGCGGCGGGCGAGATTCCGGAGCTCGCCGCCCTCCTGATCGACGTCTCGCGTCCCGGAGAAGCGCACTCGACGTATCGCTGCCGCTCCTGCGGCCAGATGTGGCATGCGTACCGTCACGGCGAGGACTTCGCCGTCGTCAAGGTCGGGGGCACGGCCCCGCCGGCGCGCCCGAGCGCGGAGCTTCCGCGTGCGCCGTCGGTTTCCTACGCTCCGGCGACGACGCCTCCTCCGCGAAAGGCGCGAGGCCTCTTCGGAGGCTTCGGAACGCTGATTCTTTCGATCCTGGCGTTCTACGCGCTGTGGGGACTCCCGGGGCTCAACCAGGGCAAGGTGGCCGAGTACGGCTGGCTCGCCCGATGGGTCGCCGGCGCGATCCTGGTCTTCCTCGCCGTCCAGACGATCGCCACCTGGATCGCGTCCCGGAAAGCCGTCCGGCGGGGATGACCTCCGGGTCGGTCCGCGTTCGCGAAGCCCGTCCCGACGACCGCGCGTTCGTGATGGAGGCCGCCGAGCGTCTCGGGGAGTTCGGCCCGCCGCCAGGACGCACGGCCGGCGAGATCGTCGAAGGCGAGACTCGAACTCTGGCGCGCCACTTCGCCACGCCGTCCCCGCTGGAGACTCTCCTGCTTGCGGAAGATGCGGCGGGACGCCGTCTCGGCTTCGCGTTCCTCGAGGCGGCCGTGGACTACTTCACGGGAGAGTCCCACGGACACGTCGGCATCCTGGTCGTCGCGAAATCCGCCCAGGGAACCGGGGCGGGAAGCGCGCTTCTCGCGGCCGCCGAATCCTGGTCGAAAGCCCGGGGCTTTCGCCGTCTCACGCTCAACGTCTTCGCGGGCAATCGCCACGCGCGCGAGGTCTACGAGCATGTCGGCTTCGCAGCCGAGACGCTGCGTTACGTCAAGTATCTTGAGTGAGCGAATTCGGCGCGCCCGCGTCTCCGACCGCGAAGAGCTCGCCCGGCTCTCGACCGAGCTGGGTTACCCGATGTCGGCGGACGAAGCCGAGAAACGCCTCGGCGAGATCGCCGGGCACCCCGATCACGTGCTCCTCGTCGCCGAGGCCGACGGCCGCGCGTCGGGCTGGATCCAGGTCAGCCTGACCCGTATCTTCGAGTCCGCCCGACAGGCCGAGATCGCCGGGCTCGTCGTCGCCGAAGCAAGTCGGGGGCGCGGAATCGGGCGTCGGCTGGTGGAGGAAGCGGCGCGGTGGGCCCGCGAGAACGGCTGCGGGGCGCTGCGGGTGCGCACGAACGTGATCCGTGAGGCCGCGCAGCGCTTCTACCGGCGCGAAGGCTTCGCCGACGTCAAGACGCAGCGCGTTCTCGAGAAGAATCTGACCGGAGACGCCTAGACGGTGCGGCCGTACGCCGGCGCCGGCGGATGGATCGCGAAGATCTTGACGAGGAAGACTCCCGCGAGGAAACCGCCGATATGCGCGCCGTAGGCCACGCCGCCCCCCTCGGCGCCGATCGAGCCGGCGCCGCTGATGAGCTGGAAGAGGAACCAGACGCCGATGGCGAGGATCGCCGGCACCTCGAGCATCTGGTAGAACCAGATCACCCTCACGCGGCGCCGCGGGAAGAGGACGATGTAGCCGCCGAGCACGCCCGAGATCGCCCCCGACGCGCCGAGGCTCGGGATGAGCGGGTTGGCCCCGAAGAACGCCGTCACGAACACGTGCGCCAGGCCCGCGAGGACGCCCGTCAGGAGATAGAAGACCAGGTAGCGCGCGTGTCCGAGGATGCTCTCCAGGTTGTCGCCGAAGATCCAGAGGTAGAGCATGTTCCCGGCCAGGTGCATCAGGCTCCCGTGCATGAACATCGAGGTGATGAGCGTCAGGTAGACGGGGATCGGCGTGGGCTCGAGCTCGATTCCGCCGACCGCGCGGCCGTACTCGTCGCGGACCGGGATCGTCTGGGCGATGTCGTGGCCGCTCAGGATCTCCGCGGGCACCGTGACGAACGCCATCGTGAAGCGCTCGTTGGAACCGAGACCCTGAAAGAAGACGAAGACGAAAACGTTGACGGCGATCAGGAGCCAGTTGACGATCGGGGCGCGCCGGCGGTCGGTGTTGTCGTCCCCGATGGGAATCATGGTCGCTTCCCCCCGGGCAGCATACTCTCGGGAGCCGCGCTCCGCCGCACGGAATAAGTTCGCCGCGCGTCCAGGTTCGCGTAGGTCTCGACCAGACCGTCGGGCCAGCGGATCTCGACGTCGACCTTCTCGGCCGTGCCCAGCCCGAAATGGAGCGGCGTCAGCGAGCCCGAAGCGTAGGACGGCGAGACACGATACACGCGAGTCTGCGTGCGCATGGGCGTCTTGACTGCAACCGTCGTGCCGAGGACCGCGCGGCCGTCCGCGCCGACCCGAGGCTCGATCGCGATCCAGCTCTTCCCGGCGCCGATCACGTTTCGGAAGACGCGAACCGGGCCGTCGATGTCCACGACCACGAGATCGAGCGCGCCGTCGCCGTGGAAGTCCGCGACGGCCGTTCCGCGCGCCGCCATCCGGACGCGGCCCAGATCGCCCGAGTCCCACTCGGCGAAGCGTCCTTCCCCCAGGTTGCGCAGCAATACGGTCGTCTGCTCGAACGCGCGGTCTCCGGCCTCGACATATTCAAAGCCTCGGCTCTTGTAGTGGCCGAAGGTGCGGACGTATCGGGGCGCCAGGTGCCCGCCGGCGGCATACACGTCGAGCCACCCGTCATTGTCGAAGTCGGCGAAGTCGGTTCCCCACCGCACATATGGCATGCCGATCGCGGCGGCTCCCGAAGCCTTTCCCGCGTCCTCGAAGATCGTTCCGTCGACGTTCTTGTAGAGGCTGTTCTCCTCGGCCCCGAAGTTCGTCACGAACAGCGAGTCCCGGCCGATGCCGAACGGATCTCCGACGGCGACCCCCATTCCCGCGCGGGGATGGTCGCCCAGAACGCCCGCCCCCGTCTCCGCAGTCGTCTCGACGAACGTGCCGTCTCCGCGGTTGCGAAACAGGCGATTGGAGACGCGATCGTTGACGAAGTACAGGTCGCTCCAGCCGTCCCCGTCGTAGTCCAGCACGGCGACCGACAGCGTCTTCGTCTCCGCCGGCGGGATCGCGAGGCCCGCCTCCTTCGTGACGTCGCGGAACTTGCGGCCTCCGAGGTTCCGGTAGAGGTGGGACGGCTGGCCGACGTAGTCCTCGGGCACGCGGAGCTCGAACTGCTTCTGCGACGCTTCCCACTCGGCAGTCGACTCGAGGTAGTTGGCGACCACCACGTCGAGCTTCCCGTCGCCGTCGTAGTCGAGGAAATTCGCGCCGACCGAGAAGAGGGGATCCTCCAGGCCCGTGTCCTTGCCTTCCTCGAAGACGCCGTTCCCCTTGTTCCACCAGACCGCGTTGGGCCCGACGTTGGTGAGATAGAGATCCAGGAGGCCGTCGCCGTCGAGATCGACCCAGTACGCTCCCATGCCCAGCCCGCAGGCGCGGATGCCGGACTTCTCCGTGACGTCCTCGAACTTTCCGCCGCCGAGGTTGCGGTAGAGGCGGCCGCAGTGGTCGCGATTGGGCTTGCCCCAGCGTTCGATCGAGTTGGTGACGTAGAGGTCGGGCCAGCCGTCGCCGTCGAAGTCGCCGGCGGCGCAGCCCCCGACCATCGTCGCGATCAGCTTCAAACGCTGCAGATCCGAACTCACGCGCATCCGGATCCCGGACTCCTTCGTGACGTCCCGGAACACACCCGGGTCGGAGGACTTCGCGGCCGTCACGACCGCAGCCACGATCGCCGCGAGGCCGGCCGCCGCAAGCGCCCGCCTCACTTCGTCTCCTTCCCGAAATTGCGCACGGCGTCCCGGAACTCGTCGGGCCCGCCTCGGCGAGTCAGATATTCCGCGGCGAAGGCGCGGTGCGCTTCGCTCTCGGGAAACGCGAGCGCGCCGTACCGCGCGTCCTCCATCCCGTGGAACGGAAGCGGCTCGACGGTCTGCCCCGCGACGGTGTTCTTGTCCCCATCCTTGTCCCAGCCGTCGGAGACGAACAACCAGTCGCGGACGAAGCCCGGCGCGACCGGCGGCAATCGGCTCGCGTCGAACTCCAGGCGCACCGCGTCTCCGCCCTTCAGGATCGCGTAGCGGTCGTCGGCGGCGATCATCAGGTTTCGCACGTCGCCGAAACGCGTGTAGAGGCCCGCCATGTCGGCCCAGCGCGGCTCCGTCGACACGTCGTCGTGCACGAAGACGTCCGGACTGTCCGGCGTTTCCCGCGTCCTTCGAGAGAAACCGCGGAAAGAGAGCTCGGCCGAGACGAGGGGAACGGCCGTGATCGTCAGAGGCACCTCCGCCTCGTCCACGGTATAGACGATGCGGTCCCAGTAGATCGCGAGGTTGGTCGAGATCCGCACCCTCGGATCGGCGCGATTCAGAATCTGCGAGAGATCCAGCGGCATCGTCTTCGTCTTGCCGGCGGGATAGCCCATGGAGGCGAGGGCGACCTTCCAGCCGCCCACCCCGTCGGGAACCTCGAGCACGGGAGGAGAGGCCGAGAGATCCTTGCGCTGCGACAGCGAGACGTTGATCGACGTGTCGGAGTAGAAGATCCATCCCGTCAGGTACAGCATCACGCGGCGCGCGGCACGCGCCTCCGGCAGCTCGAGCTCCAGGACGTGAGGCTCGACGATGCCCTGATACCTCGTCGGAGCGAATCCCGCGACGTACATGCCGTCCTGGGCCGAGATCTCCGCCGTGCGATCTTTGCCCTGCCCGTCGCGGGCTCGCGGCGTGAAGGGATGCGACACCGTGAAGAGCCTTTTCTCGGGAAACGGCGGCGGAACCATCTTCTCATCGGCGACGATCTCCGTCCCGGCCGGATGATCCACGGCCTTCAGCTCTGCGAGGTCCAGATAGGCGGCTTCCCAAAGCTCCTCGGTGAAGTCCAGCGTAAGCCGATTCTCGGCCGGCGCGAGCATGCGCCCGGGGACCACCAGCCACTCGCGCGTGTCGGCCGCGGCCTGGTGGACGCCGTCGTAAAGAAGTCCTGCGGGAGCTCGTCCGAGGACGTCGCTGACGAAATGCCATCTCTCCCCGTCGAAGGCGTAGAGGAAGGGACACGAGCCTTTCAGCTGCTGGACCTCGCGCAGGAGCGTCCGCGTCGCCGGATCCAGCGCGTTCTGGGGAATTCCGTTGGTCCAGACGACGCGAAGGACGTCGACCTTGCGCCGCGGTCCCAGGCCTATGTGCGTGACCGGGCGGGATGCCGTGCGATAGACGTAGAGATCCTGCGCCTTCGCTTCGATCTCGGAGCCGAAGCCCAGGCGATTGACCTTGGCCGATCCGGTCGGCAGGCCCTCGAGCGCGACGTCGATCCAGCCGTTGGCATTGCCGCCCCGGTTCTCGTAGAGCACGGCGCCTCCCGCCGGAGTGACGAGGGCTAAGTCGAGGTCGCCGTCCCGGTCGAAGTCCACGGCCTCGGCGTCGATCGCGGGCGGCAGGGGTCCGACGTCCGCAGGCGAGAAGTTCCCCGCCCCGTCGTTTCGCCAGAGCGTCGAAGCATCCTTCGGGTTGGCGAGAAAAAGGTCGAGCGCTCCGTCATTGTCGTAGTCGAAGAGCAGCGGCACCTCGCCCGGCCCGATCTCCTTGGGCGCACCGAAGGTTCCGTCTCCCCGATTGAGCGCGCGAAACGCCCGGCCTCCCTCGGTCCAGACGAGATCGACGCGCCCGTCGCCGTCGAGATCACCGAAGGCCGCGGCGCTCGGGCTGCCGGTCTTCGGGAGTCCCGCCTCGCGCAGAGCCAGGCGTCCTCCCCGCAGGTTGTCGTAGAGCGCGAAGCCCCGGCCGGCCGTCAGCAGCAGGAGGTCCACGTCCCCGTCGCGGTCGACGTCGGCCGTAACCACGGAGTGCGAAGCGATTCCCTTCGGCAGTCCGGAGGCCTCCGTGATGTCGGTCCACGTGCCGTCCAGGTTGTTGCGCAGGAGATGGTCGCCCGACGAAGACGACACGTAGAGATCGAGGTCTCCATCCGCATCCACATCGAAGACGGCGATCTTCTCTCCGGAGGCAAGCGCGACCTTGCGAAACGCATCGCCTTCGCGCACCCACAGCGCGCCCGGCGTGACGAAATCGAGCTCGCCCGAGTTCGTCACGTCGGCGACCACGAGGTCCGCCGCGGCCGATTCCGGGATCGCGCTGCCGGCACGAAAGGCGTTACCCTGCACCGAGGCAAGCCGCACGCCCGCCGGACCCGCAAACGCGAGATCGCGCGCCTCCTTGCCGGCGGCGCGCACGACCGCCGCGCCGGACACGGATGAAAGGCCCGCCGCCGGCTGCGGCGCGAACCGGACGTCGACTCCCTTCGACATCCGAACGCGCATGGCCGCCTCGAGCGCCGGCGTCCAGGTTTCCAGAGGCAGACCCACCACGCCGGGGTCGACGTCACGCCGGGCCTGCTGGTATCGGGGCGTGGCCTTGAGAAGGTTTTCGACGACCGTGGCCTTCAGCGCGGCGGTCTTCACGTCCCCGCTCTGCTGCGCCGCCTTCGCCTGAGCCAACGCCCCATCGAGCTTCGGATCGCCGGCCGTCAGCCGCGCGATCCGATCCAGCGCCTCGGCCGCGCGGGACGCGTCCCCCTGCGCACGGGCGATTTCGTTCACGCGCGCCAGGAGAAAGAGGTTGGCCGGCGCGAGCGACAGGGCCGCTTCGAGGTTACGCATCGCGCGAGCGCGTCCCGCATCTCCCTGCGAAGACGCGAGGCGCGCGGCGCTCCAGAGCGAGCGGACGTCTCCGGGCGGAATCGCGCCGGCCTTCTCGAAGGCGGCGATCGCTCCCGCGATGTCTCCCGCAAGCTCCCGCCGCGTGCCTTCCAGGGCGATCACGCGCGGATCGTCGGGAGCCAGCGTCTTCGCGCGCGCCAGCAGCGCGGCGGCCTCGTCCATCGTCTTCGAGCGCATCGCCGCCACGCCGCCGTCGGCCCAACCCAGCGGCTCCCCGGGAGCGAGCTTGCGGACGGCTTCGAATCGCCGCGCCGCCTCGACTGGATTTCCCTGCTCGAGGGCGGCCAGCCCCACGTTCTTGTCGGCCTGCAGGCGCGCAAGGTCGGCGGCAGGGGGAATCGCCGGCGCGGCGAGGGCTACGAGAAAGAAGAGGACCGGTGAAACGGGGCTCACCGGCGAGCGGTCACGAGTGTGATCACGCGGTCGCGGCTCCGCCCAACGCCTTCTCGAAGGCGTGGTACGCGTCGTCGTCGTAGAGGCAGAAGACAATCCGCTTGACGTACTCGGCGTCCGGCGCGAAGGACTTGGCCGCGGCCATGGAGATCTCGGCAGCCTGGGCCAGCGGGAAGCCGAAGACGCCCGTGGACAGCGCCGGCACCGCCACCGAAGTCGCGCCGATGTCTTCGGCGCGGCGCAACGCCTGCAGAACCGCAGAAGCCAGAAGCATCTCCTCGCCGTACGAGCCGCCCTTCCACACCGGCCCGACGGCGTGTATCACCCATTTGGCTCGAAGGTTGCCCGCCTTCGTCACGACCGCCTGCCCGACCTCGCAGGTGCCGATCCGGTCACACTCCTCCTGGATCGCGGGGCCTCCCCGGAGGCGGATCGCGCCCGCCACGCCGGATCCCAGCTGCAGCGCTTCGTTGGCCGCGTTGACGATCGCGTCGACCGAGAGGCCCGTGATGTCCGCCTTGGTCAGTTCGATCGAGGCCGCCATCGCGCTCCCGGCGTCAGGCTCCGACGGCGCGCGAGACGGCGTCCGCGATCGAGAGGTAGGCCTCCGTGACCGCCGACTTCGGCTCTCCGGCGACGATGGGCTGGCCCGCGTCGCCGCCGACGGCGACTTTCGGATCCAGCGGGATCTCGCCCAGGAACGGCACGTGGAGCTGTCGCGCGGTGCGCTCCCCTCCTCCGTGCTTGAAGATCTCCTCGCGGCGGCCGCAACCCGGGCAGATGAAGTAGGACATGTTCTCGACGATCCCGAGCACCGGCACGTTGACCTTCTGGAACATCGCCAGCCCCTTGCGGGCGTCGATCAGCGAGACGTCCTGCGGCGTGGTCACGATGACCGCGCCGGAGAGCTGGATCTTCTGAGTCAGCGTCAGCTGGGCGTCGCCGGTTCCCGGAGGCAGATCGATGACCAGAAAGTCCAGCGCTCCCCAGGCCACGTCCTGCAGGAACTGCTCGACGGCCTTCATCACCATGGGGCCCCGCCAGATGACCGGCTGGTCCACGTCCATGAGAAAGCCCAGCGAGATGACCTTCACGCCGAAGCGCTCGATCGGAACGATCTGGTTGGACTCGTTGACGTAAGGCTTCTCGTCGATTCCCATCATCATCTGCTGCGACGGCCCGTAGATGTCGGAGTCCATCAGCCCGACGCTGTGGCCCCGGCGTTCCAGCGCCAGGGCCAGGTTGGCGGCGACTGTGGACTTCCCGACACCTCCCTTCCCCGACGCGACCGCGATCTTGAAGCGGACGTCGGTGAGGATGGCGGCGCCGGCCGCCGGAGCCGGGGCGCCTCGCGGAGCCGCCGCGGAGGGCGGCTTGACGTCGAGACGGATCGTGACGGCCGAGACCCCGGGCAGGGAGCGCAGCTTCTCGGTGGCGTCGCGACGGATCTCCTCGGCCGCCTTCGGCGATTCGGTCGTGATTTCGAGGCGAAAAGCGACATTGCCTCCGCCGACCGTGAGGTCCTTGACGAACCCGAAGGACACGATGTCGCGGGAGAGGCCCGGAAACCGCACGGTCCTCAGGACATCGAGGACTTTTTCTTCGGTCAGCTCGGCCGTCGCCGTCATTGCGCCTCCGTCACGCGATTGTATGCCACGGCCTCGCGCGCCTCTTCGCGCAGGGACGCCACGGTCTCGCGCAGCCGCTGCGTGACCGTCGCGCGGTCCTTTGCCGTCAATCCGGTCACGTCGATCGGCTCGCCGACGGCGACAGCCACCTCCGAGGGCGTGATCGTGAAGCCGCCGCGTTTCTGGATGCGGAACGTTCCCGCCAGTCCGAGCGGCAGGATCGGAAGCCCGGCGTGGATCGCGAGCAGCGCCGCTCCGGCCTTGAACGGGAGGAGCTCGCCCGTTCGCGTGCGCGTCTCCTCGGGAAACACGATGAGCGAGCGACCTGCAGCCAGGCGCTTGAGCGACGTTTCGATCGTCGCGGCGTTGCGCCCGCGTTCGCCCCGATCCACCGGCACGAAGCCGGCGGCGGCGATCGCCCAGCCCAGAAACGGAAGACGGAAGAGATTGCGCTTGGCGAGGAACCGCAGAGACAGCGGCACGGTCGTGAAGATCACCAGGATGTCGTAGAAGCTCTCGTGATTGGGGGCAATGACGTAGCTTCCGGAGCGCGGCATGCGCTCGGGGTGGAGCATTCGGGGGTGCACGCCGGATGCTCTCAGGATGATGCGGGACCAGATGCGGCCCATCTTCAGAGCGAGTTCCCCCCTCGGGGGCACCCAGGAGAGCAGCATCGCGGGCAACCCGCAGAGGATCGTCGACAGGACGATGACGAACCAGATGCCGAGCGACCGCAGGAAACGCACGGCGCGGGATCGTAGCAGAGCGACAACTCTCGATGCGTCCGGCGTTTACACGAGGCGAAGCGGCAGCGTAGAATGGCCCGCTCTCATGACGCAACCCGTACCCCAGCCGTCGGCGACGGCGATCTTCTATCGGAACCTGCGCTGGCTCCGGTTCGTCGACCGCTTCGGGCGCAAGGGGCAGCAGACCCTCGAGTACGTCGGCGGCCTGGCGCAGCTCGTGGTCCAGACCGCCGTCGCCAGCGTGACCCGGCCGTTCTACTCCAACGAACTCGTCCGGGAAATGGACGAGCTCGGCGTCAAGTCCCTGTCCATCACGGGCATCACCGCGCTCTTCACCGGAATGGTGCTGGCGTTGCAGACAGCGTACTCGCTCGAGGCGTTCGGCGGAAAGATGTTCGTCGGCCGCGTCGTGGCGCTCTCGCTCGTTCGCGAGCTGGGGCCCGTGCTGACGGCGCTGATGGTCGGCGGCCGGGTGGGCTCCGGCATCACGGCCGAGATCGGCTCGATGACCGTGACCGAGCAGGTCGACGCGCTGCGGTCCATGGCGATCTCGCCGGTGCGCCGGCTCGTGGTTCCTCGCGTCCTCGCCACCATCATCATGATGCCGGTGCTGACGGCCATCGCCGACGTGCTCGGCATCCTGGGAGGCCTTGGGATCGCCGTCATCGAGCTCCAGATGACCGCGCAGGACTACATCACCAGCATCTGGCAGCAGCTCGCGATCTCGGACATCGGCAGCGGACTGGCCAAGACGGTCTTCTTCGGCCTCGAGATCGCGATCGTCGGCTGTTACAACGGATTGCAGGTCGAAGGCGGCGCCGCGGCCGTGGGCCGAGCCACGACACGCACCGTCGTCCTGGCCTCGATCTGCGTCCTGGTCTCCGACTTCTTCCTGACGAAGCTCTTCTTGGCCCTCTAATGAGCGCGACCGCACCGGCCACCGACCGTTCGCCCGCCGCCCGTACGGCGGGCGAGCCGATCGTCGAGTTCGACAACACGTGGAAGCGCTACAGCGGGCGCGACGTGCTCGCCGGCGTCAACCTGAAGATTCGCCGGGGCGAGGTCCTCTGCGTGCTGGGCCCGTCGGGGACCGGCAAAAGCGTCACGCTGCGGCACATCAACGGCCTGACGAAACCCGACGAGGGCGACGTCCGGGTGTTCGGAGAGTCTGTCGTCGGCCTGAACGAGGAGCAGCTCGCCCCGGTCCGGCGCCGGATCACGATGCTTTTCCAGGGCGGCGCGCTCTTCGACTCGATGAACGTCGAGGAGAACGTCGGGTTCCCCTTGACGGAGCACACCGACAAGGGGCCCGAGGAGATCGCCTCGCTGGTCTCCGAGAAGCTGACGATGGTCGGGCTGCCCGGCATCCAGAGAAAGATGCCCTCCGAGCTCTCGGGCGGCATGCGCAAGCGCGTGGCGCTGGCCCGTTCGATCGCCCTGGATCCGGAAATCATCCTCTACGACGAACCGACGACCGGTCTGGATCCGCTGTCTTCGGAGAAAATCGCGCAGCTGATCGTGGACCTGAACGTGCGCCTCCGGACGACCTCGGTCGTGGTCACCCACGACATCGTGGCCGCGCGGACGGTGGCCGATCGCCTCGCGTTCCTGCACCAGGGGCGCTTCCAGTTCATCGGCACCTTCGACGAGGCCGCGCGCGGCGGCCATCCGGTTCTGATGGAGTACTTCCGATCGATGGGCTTCCCGTGCGGTACCGGCACGTTCCAGGCGGTGAAGGAGGGATAGGGGCGAATGGTCGGCGAAACGGCGGTCAGCCGGAGGTTTCGGGTCGGCCTGGTGGTCGTCATCGCGCTGTTCGCGACGATGATCGGGATCTTCATGGTCGGACAGCGGGCCAACCTCTTCCGAAAGAAGTTCCCCTACTCGACGCACTTCGAGTCGGCGGCCGGCCTGGTCCCCGGCAACGTCGTGACTCTGAACGGCGTCGTCGTCGGCAACGTGCTCGAGGTCAATCTCTCCGGAGACCCGGCCGACCGCACCGTGCGCGTCAACTACGACGTCGTGCGCCGGGCCGGGCCGATGCTCCGCAAGGGGACGCGGGCTTCGATCAAGACGCGGGGGCTTCTGGGCGACAAGTACATCGAGCTCGCCGGCGGAACGGCGCAGGAGCCCGAGGTCCCGATCGGCGGGGAGATTCCGGCGGCGCCCGGCGCCGGCATCGAGAAGCTCCTCGAGGGCAGCGGCGACCTGCTCACGGATCTCTCGGCGATTGCCAAATCGCTCAAGGCGATCCTGGGCCGCACCGAGAAGGGAGAGGGCCTGCTCGGCTCGCTGACCTCCAACAGCGAGGAGAGCCGCCAGCTCGGCAACAGCTTCAACGACGCGCTGCACTCCTTGAACGCGATCCTGAAGAAGGTCGAGAGCGGCAAGGGCTTCGCGGGCCGGCTGCTCGTCGACGAGAAGTACGGCAAGGAAGCAGGCGACTCGCTGGCGGGCGCACTCCACTCGATCCAGACGCTGGTGGCGAAGATCGATGAGGGCGTTCGCTCGGGGAACGGAGCGATCCCCGCCCTCCTCTCGGACCCGGAAGGCAAGAAAAAGGTATACGAGCTGGTCGACAACCTGACCACGGCCGCGTCGAATCTCACTCTCATCACGCAGAACCTGCAGAAGGGAAACGGCACGATCCCCATCCTGCTCAACGATCCGCGCTTCGGCAAGGAGTTCACCGAAAACCTCCGGAGCTTCTCCGCGCACCTGGACTCGATCAGCCGCAAGCTCGACGAAGGCGACGGCACGGCCGGGAAGCTCATCAACGACCCCGCGATCTTCGACGCCGCGAACCGGCTGGTCGTGGGCGTCAACGAGTCCGCCTTCCTGCGCTGGCTCATCAAGGACCGCCAGAAGGCCGGGATCAAGAAGGAATACAACGACGCCCGGCGCGCCCTGACGGCCACGCCCCTGGCCACCGCAACGCCTTAGACCTGTGAAGATCCTCATCACGGGCGGGGCCGGTTTCATCGGCTCGCATCTGGCGGACCGGCGGCTGACGCTGGGAGACCGCGTCGTCGTCCTCGACGACTTCAACGACTTCTACGAGCCGGCGGTCAAGCGCGCCAACGTCGCGCCGCATCGGGGAAACCCGGCCTACCGTCTCGTCGAAGGCGACATCCGCGACCGCGGCCTCGTCCGGCGCCTTTTCGACGAAGAAAAGTTCGACGCCGTCGCGCATCTGGCGGCCCGGGCCGGTGTCCGGCCCTCGCTCGCCGAGCCCGTGCTCTACGAGGAGGTCAACTGCATCGGCACCCTCCACCTCCTGGAGGCGGCGATCGCCCACGGCAAGCCGCGGTTCATTTTCGCGTCCTCGTCGTCCGTGTACGGGATCAGCAAGCGCCTCCCCTTTGCCGAAGACGATCCCGTGGACTGCCCCATCTCGCCCTATGCGACGACCAAGAGGAGCGGCGAGCTCCAGGTCTTCAACGCCCACCACCTCCACGGCCTGCCGGCGGTGTGCCTGCGCTTCTTCACGGTCTACGGTCCGAGGCAGCGCCCGGAGATGGCGATCGCGCGTTTCATTCGCTGCTTGGAAGAGGGACGGACGATCCCCTTTCACGGCGACGGAAGCTCGCGCCGCGACTACACGTACATCGACGACATCGTCGACGGCGTGGAGGCCGCGCTCGACCGCGCGCTCGGTTTCGAGATCGTGAATCTCGGCGGCGCCCGGCCGGTGACGCTATCGGACCTGGTGCGGTTCCTCGAGAAGGCCACGGGACGGACCGCGCGCCTGGACCGGAAGCCCGATCAGCCGGGCGACGTGCCGGTGACCTACGCGTCGACCGAGAAAGCCGAGCGGCTGCTGGGCTTCAAGGCGCGCGTTCCGCTGGAAGAGGGTCTTCGGCGGTCGGTGGAATGGCACCGGGCCGCCGAAAGAAAGATGGCTCGATGAACATCTGCATGGTCGGAACCGGATACGTCGGCCTCGTCACCGGGGCCTGCCTCGCGGACTTCGGAATGAACGTGGTCTGCGTCGACAAGGACGCCGAGAAGATCGCCACGCTCCAGCGGGGCGACATCCCGATCTACGAGCCCGGCCTCGAAGAGGTCGTATCGCGCAACGAGCGCGCCGGCCGGCTTCGCTTCACGACTGACTTGAAGGCCGGAATCGAGGAGGCGCTCGCGATCTTCATCGCGGTCGGGACGCCACCGAAAGCCGACGGCTCACCCGATCTGACCTTCGTGCGCCAGGTCGCCGAGGCAATCGCCGAGCATATGAACGGCTACAAGGTCGTGGTGACCAAGTCCACGGTGCCCACCGGCACCGGCCGCATGATCGAGCAGATCATCAAGGATAAGAACGGGCGGCACGAGTTTTCGGTCGTCTCGAATCCCGAGTTTCTGCGCGAGGGCTCGGCCGTGTCGGATTTCCTGAGGCCCGACCGCGTCGTCATCGGCGCGAGCGACCCGCGCGCGATCGAGGTCCTGAAGGAGATCTACAGTCCGCTGTACCTCCTCGACACGCCGTTCGTGATCACCGACGTCGCCTCGGCGGAGCTGATCAAGTACGCTTCCAACGGTTTCCTGGCCGTGAAGATCTCGTTCATCAACGAGATCGCGCGCCTTTGCGAGCGGATGGGTGCCGATGTGCACGCCGTGGCGAAGGGCATGGGGCTGGACAAGCGGATTGGATCGAAGTTTCTGCACCCGGGTCCGGGATTCGGCGGCTCGTGCTTTCCCAAGGACACCTCGGCCGTGGCCGACATCGCGCGGCAAAACGGCCACCCCTTCCGCATCATCGAGGCCACGATCCAGGCCAACGAGGAGACCAAGCGGCGGATGATCGAGAAGATCGCGGCGCTCGCGGGCTCGCTCTCGGGAAAGACCGCGGCCGTGTTGGGACTCTCCTTCAAGCCCGAGACCGACGACATCCGCGAGTCGCCGGCGCTCGCCGTGGTCGAGGACCTGAAGAAGGCGGGCGTCACCGTCCGCGCCCACGATCCGGCGGCGATGACCAACGCGCGGGCGGTCCACCCCGACATCCACTACGCGAAGGACGCCTACGACTGCGCCTCGGGCGCCGACTTCGTCGTGCTGGCGACCGAGTGGAACGCCTTCCGGGCGCTGGATCTCGCGCGCCTGGGCGCCGCTCTGCGCTCGAAGACCATGATCGACCTGCGCAACGTCTACGAGCCCGCGGAGATGCGCCGGGCCGGCTGGAAGTACGTCGGCGTCGGGAGAGGCTGACGGGATGGCGATGCGGGTGCTGGTGACCGGCGGCGCCGGGTTCCTCGGGAGCCATCTCTGCGACCGGCTCCTCGTCGAGGGCCACGAGGTCATCGCCATGGACAACCTCCTGACGGGGAACATGCGCAACGTCGCGCACCTCCAGGAGGAGAGGCGCTTTCGCTTCGTGCGGCACAACGTAGCCGAGTTCGTCTTCGTCGACGGCCCGCTCGACGCCGTCCTCCACTTCGCGTCGCCGGCGTCCCCGATCGATTACCTCGAGCTTCCGATCCAGACGCTGAAGGTCGGCTCTCTCGGCACTCACAACGCGCTCGGCCTGGCGAAGGCCAAGAACGCTCGCTTCCTGCTGGCGTCGACGTCGGAGGTCTACGGCGATCCACTCGTCCACCCCCAACCCGAGACCTACTGGGGCAACGTCAACCCGATCGGGCCCCGCGGCGTGTACGACGAAGCCAAGCGCTTCGCGGAAGCGATCACGATGGCGTACCACCGGGCGCACGGCGTGGACACCCGGATCGTCCGGATCTTCAACACCTACGGCGAGCGCATGCGGCCCCGCGACGGGCGCGTCGTGCCCGCCCTGATCGGACAGGCTCTCGCCGGCGAGCCGATGACGGTCTTCGGGGACGGTTTGCAGACCCGCTCGTTCTGCTACGTCTCGGACCTGATCGAGGGCATCCACCGGCTCCTGCTCTCGGACATTGCCGACCCGGTCAACCTCGGAAACCCGGCCGAGCTCTCGGTGCTCGAGTTCGCGAAGACGATTCGCGCCCTGACCGGAGCGAAGAGCGAAATCGTCTTCAAGCCGCTGCCCGTCGACGACCCCAAGGTGCGCCAGCCCGACATCACGAAGGCGCGCGAGAAGCTGGGATGGGAGCCCCGCGTGCCCCTCGAGGAAGGCCTGAAGCGAACGATCGACTGGTTCCGGAGAAGGCCGGCCGACTGAGACGGGCTGTTCCCGCTAGTCCCCGTCGCTCCCGATCGCCTCCACCGGGCACGAATCCTTGGCCTCCTGGCACTGCGCCTCTTCCTCGGACGATTCGGGTTGGCGAGAAACGTAGGAGTATCCCCGGTCTTCGCTGCGTTGAAAGTTGCCGGGGGCGGTGACGCGACAGACGTCGCAGTCGATGCATTGCGCGTCCACGTAATACTTTCCGGGCACGTTTTCCATCACCCGGTCTTTCCGCTCGGCCATGAGGGCGGGAAACTTAGCATGGCGCCCTTCGCGGTCCAAATGAACGTTGGGTCAAGAGTTCCGCCCGCCGAAAACGCGTGCGCTAGACTGCCCCGCGTGGGCAGAGCCGGCCTCGCCGCGCTTCTCCTCCTCGGCGCCGCCGCCTGCCGCCAGCAGCCGTTGCCCGAAGGAACGGCCGCCGACCGCGACATCGCCGCGGGCCGGCGCATCTTCGAGCGCAAGTGCGCCTCGTGCCACAACACCAACGGCGACGGCAAGACGATCGTCGCCGGGCACTTCCCGAACGCGAATCTGATCGACGGAATCTGGCGCTCGGACGGAAGCCCCGCGGCGATCGAAGCGCAGATCCGCCACGGCCACGACCCAATGCCGAAGTTCGAAGGTAAACTGACGGACGAGGAGATCCGCCAGACCGTGGCGTACGTCTTCGTCCTGTCGCACCCGGATTCCGCTGCCTCCGTTCCGTCGCAGCCGGCTTCCCCTCCCCCCGCCGTCAACGCCGGAAAACCGTGACCCGACGACTTCCTCTCTTCCCGTTGCCGGGCGTCGTGCTGCTGCCGGGCACCACGCTTCCGCTCCACATCTTCGAGTCCCGCTATCGCGCGATGGTCGCCGACGCTCTGGCCGGAGACCGCACGATCGGCATGGCGATGTTGAAGCCGGGCTGGGAAGCGTCCGAGGAGGATCCGCGCATCTACTCGATCGGCGGCGCCGGCGAGATCGTCGACTCCGAACAGCTCGACGACGGCCGGTACAACATCATCCTGGAGGGCCGCTTCCGCTACCGCGTCGTCGAAGAGTCCCCGGGCTCGCCCTATCGGATCGCCCGGGTCGAGGAGATCCGCTCGGTCCCATTCTCGGATCCGGACCAGCAGACGCGCGTGCTGGCCGCCGCAACGGCCCTCTTCGGCGAAGTGGCGCGGGACCTGGAGCTCCCGCCGCTGCCGTCCGACGCGTTGTCCGCCGAGCGCCTCGCGTCCGAGATCGCGCTGCGCCTGCGCTACGCGCCACCCGAGCTGCAAACGCTCCTGGAGACCGACTCCGTCGAATCGAGGTTCGAGACGCTGGTGGGCCGGATGCTCGAGTGGAAAGGGCGGATGGAGTTCCTCTCCCCGTACCGTGCGCCGGACCTGGACCCCCGGCGGAATTGACCGCGGCGGCGCCGGGCGCTCGCCGCGGTCATCCCGAGGGCCACCGGCCCGAGGGATCCCGAACTCGTCGAGCTTAGCGCCGCGGCCGGTGGGGACCGCGTCGAGGAACGTGGGCTCGAAGGAAGCCACCCGCCAGCCCGCCGGCGTCTCCTTCATGCGCGCGACGTGCCGAAAGGAGGCCGCCATCGCTCCGCCGATCCCGGTCGTGATCCCCGGAGGGTCGCAGAGCACGACCTGCTTCACCGTCAGCATGATCTCGCCGGTGGGGACGGATTCGCGCCCCTCGATCGAGACGCGCTCGCCTCGGTAGGCATCCATCGGCGCCTTCAGGACGCCGCGCAGGATCTTCGACTCGACGATCTTCTTCGCCGCCTCGCCGTCGGTCATGGCGGCCGCGGCGGGCGTGTCCTCGCGCGCCCAGGCGTCGAGGAAGCGCTCGAGGACGCGGTCGGGCGCGCGGAGGACGATCTGCCGGTAGGCGACGAACGCGCCGCCTGCGGCCACGAGAAGCAGGACGATTCTTTTCAGAGCTTAATTCTGTGACGCGTTGAGCGCCCGCTCGTGCGCCCAGCTGCGGATCTGCTTGATCTGCTCTTCCATCGTGACCGCCAGCGGGACCGTCGCCGAGATCATCCGGTACATGTCGTCTTCGTTGAGCTCGCGCTTCTCGGCGTAGGCGTCGACGACGGCCGAGACGACCGCCTGCTCGATCTCGGCGCCGTTCCAGCCG
The DNA here is from genome assembly GCA_046724475.1 of Acidobacteriota bacterium. Lineage (GTDB taxonomy): Bacteria > Acidobacteriota > Thermoanaerobaculia > UBA5066 > Gp7-AA6 > DAHUXD01. The sequence goes on from JBKOVK010000039.1 coordinate 23,061, forward strand.
TTGGTGGCCTTGGCGAGGAACACCAGGTCGAACTTCCCGACGTCGCAGCGGTTCTTCTTCAGATGAATCGAGAAGATCTGCTTGCGCTCCTCCTCGTTCGGAAGGTCCACGAAGAAGACCTGGTCGAAGCGGCCCTTGCGGATGATCTCGGCGGGAAGCAGGTGGATCCGGTTGGCCGTCGCGGCGACGAAAACGAGCGCCGACTTTTCCTGCATCCACGTCAGGAAGCCCGAGAAGATGCGGGACATCGAGGCGTCCTGCCCCTCCCGGTATCCGCCCACGCCCATCTCGATCTCGTCGATCCAGAGCACGGCCGGCGACACCGCCTCCACGGCGCGCAGCGCCCGCAGAAACGTCATCTCCGGACTGTCCGTGCCGAAGACCGCGTTCATGTCGAGGCGGAAGAGAGGGAGGTTCCAGAGCGTCGAGATCGTCTTGACGCAGAGGCTCTTGCCGCAGCCCGAGATCCCCATCAGCAGGATTCCCTTGGGGATCGGGATGCCCGCGTCCAGAGCGTCTTTCGAGAAGAGCTGCCGCCGTTTCTCCAGCCACGTCTTCAGGATCGAGTAGCCGCCGACGTCGTCGAGCGAGAAGCGCGGCGGGACGAACTCGAGGACGCCCTCCTTTCGCGACATCTGCTCCTTCTCGGCCAGGACCTCGAGGAACGCCGATTCGTCGAAGACCTTGCGGTTCGCGAAGACCTTGGACACGAGGTGGCCGATCTCGTCGGCCGTCAGGCCCCGCATCGCCAGCGAAAGGCGGCGCATCGCGGCGTCGCCGACGTCGATGCCGAGGCGCCTCTTGAGGTGGCCGTCGAGCAGCTTGCCGATCTCGTTGTCGTCGGGCAGCTCGTACTCGACGACGTAGATCTCCTTCTTCGCCTCCTCGGGAATCGCGAGCCGCGGCGAGACGAAGAGCACGTGGCGTCCCCGATCCTTCAGCGCGCGGTAGAGATCGCGGATCCGCCGCACGATTTCGGGCCGGCCGTCGGCGCCCGTCGGAAAATCCTTCAGCAGGTAGAAGCCCCGCCCCTGCGCTGCGAGGATCGCCTCGAGGGCGCGGACCGGATCCTGCGTCTCGGGCACCGGCATCCCGTCCACGACCAGGCCCTCGACGACCGACCAGACACCGTAGGGAGACGGCGCGCCGTAGAACGTCTTGGCCAGGTGCTGTGCGAGACGCTCCACGCGCGTCTCCTCCCAGGTCAGGACGTAGAGAAGGGGATGGCCGCCCAGCAGCGCCTTGCGGATGCGCTCCATCGCCTTCGAGGGCGCGGCGACGGGCGCCGGCGCGGTGGTACTCACGCAGGGATTGTAACAAGCCTCACGCGTGGGGGCGGTTACAATGGCCGCACATGGCCAATCCCGAGCATTTGCGGCTCCTGCTGTCCCCGGACTGGAACGACTGGCGCACGAAGAACGTCAACGTGACGCCGGATCTGACCGGGGCGGCGCTGTCCGGCGCGGACCTGTCCGGAAAGGACTTGAAGCGTGCCGACCTGACCCGGGCGGATCTGACCAAATCCACGCTCGCGGGGACCGACTTCACGCGCGCCGCGCTGCGCAACGCCCGCTTCGAGGGAGCGTCAGCTCCAGGAGCGATCTTCGAGCATTGCGCTCTGGACTTCCTGGACTTCTCGAAGGTGTTCCTGGCGGGCGCGCGCTTTCGCTCGGCCTCGCTCCAGAGCTGCTCCCTCGCCGGCGCGGATCTGGCCGGAGCCGACCTCTCCTTCACACGGCTGGACGGCGCCGACGTCACCGGAGCGAACCTCGCCGGCGCGGTGCTGCGCGACGTCAACTTCCGCGGCGTGAAGACCGCCAACGCGCAGTTCGATGGAGCCGATCTCTCGCGCGCGATCTTCGAGGGCGTGGCCGCCATCCGGGGATCGTTTCCGAACGCCAACTTCACCGGCGCCAACCTGAAGACGGCCGATCTCTCGGGCGCGGACCTGCGGCGGGCCAACTTCGCCGGTGCGATCCTCCGCCAGGCGTCCCTGAACGCCGCCGACTGCGAGCGCGCCGAGTTCCCCGACGCGGACCTCGAGCTCGCCTCGGCCGTCGAGGCGAACTTCAGCTCAGCGGGCTTCGACCGGGCGAAACTGCGCAAGGCCGACCTGCGCAAGGCGGTCTTCCTCGACGCCGGAGGGACCGACGTCAGCTTCTCCGAGGCGAAGCTGACCGAGGTCGACCTGCGCTCCGCACGCTTCGAAAAGGCCAGCTTTCAGGGAGCGGACCTGTCCAAGGCGATCCTGCGGCGGGCGAACCTGAAGCCGTACTCGTTCGTCGCGGCGAGCTTCTCGGGGGCAGACCTCGGCGAGGCGCAGGCCGAAGGCGTGAACTTCTCGAGGGCCGACCTCTCGCTCGGCAGTTTCCGGCTGGCCAATTTGAAGCGCGCCGACTTCTCCGGCGCCCGGGGGTTCGAGGCGGATCTCTCGGGCTGCCTGTTGATCGGCGCCAATTTCCAGGGCGCCGCCTTGAAGGACGCCGATTTCCGGTTCGCGCGGGCGATGGGCGCGGACTTCACGGGCGCCGACATCACGGGCTCGGACCTGGCCAACTCGGACTTCACCGAGGCGAACTTCAAGAAGACCAAGTTCTGGGGCTCGACGGCGCGCCGCGCCAAGCCGCCGAAGGGCAAGAGCTTCCTCTTCTCGCTTTCCACGAAGTTCTCCAAGGCCAAGGAGAAGAAGACGAAGGCCGCCGACGAGAAGGAAGCCAAGCGCCAGAAACGGATCGCCGAGCTCGAGGCCGAGGCCGATAAGAAGGCGCCGCACCTGACGGGGAGACGGCGGTAACCAGACAGCAGACGGCAGACAGTCTGCCTTCTGTGGTCTGCCGTCTGCCTACTTCTTCTTCGCAACCCCCGTCGGAATCGGCGTCGGCGGCGGCGCGACCGCCTTTTCGAACGCGGTCGACAGCTTGTCCACGGCGTCCCGGTCCAGCTCGAACGCTCCCGGGCGGCCGCTGACCTTCGCGGCGATCGCGCCCGCGTGCGGAGAAAACGACAGGGTCCAGGTTGGCCCGTCTTTTCGGCGGATCGTGACCTCCGCGAGCGGCTTCTCCAGACGCGAGGCCTCCGCGGCGTCGAGGAAGGCCTTGCTCTTCAAGGCCAGGAGAGCCGATAGCAGGTCGTCCACCGTCGGTGCGAGGACCGCATGTCCCGCGGACACCCAGCCGTCCTTTTCGTGCGCGAGTGCCCGGCGCGTCTCGCCGAACCGTCCCTCGACCGCCGTGGCCTCGCCCCGGTCGAAGGCGACCAGGAGGCTGCTGCGGAAGGGCTCCGCTTCCTTGGAAAGCTCGTCCACGATCTCGCGGTCGACGGTCAACACCTGGCCGTCGCGCAGGGCATAGATCGAATTCCCGTCGGAGCGCGTCGCGCCGAAGTCCACCGAGGTCGCCGCGCCTTTCTCGCCCGTGACCGTGACCCGGTAGAGCGGCGGGCTGAGCGACAGGGCGCCCAGATCGTCGGAGCCGTGCACGAACTCGCCGACGCGAAGCGAAGTCAGCTGGTTGACGAGCCGGTCGGCTTCCGTCGAGTCGGCCAGGTCCGCGAGCGGCTCCGACAGCCACCAGGCTCCTTCCTTGCGGGAAAGAACGAGCTTGCCCCGGCCTCGCAGGACTTCCAGGCGCGTCACGTCGGAGGAGGAGCCGCCGAAGACCTCCTTGCTGCGGAAGTCGTCGACGGGCTTGCGCACGGAAGTCAGCACGGTGCTCGGGATGAAGAGCACCTTGTCTTCTCCCTCGACGCGCGCCGACGCGATGTCGGTCCCCGGCACTTCGAGGCCGAGGTCGAGCGTCCGCGTCTTGGGCGTCTTCGGGGCATCGGCCTCAGTCCACACCAGGGTCGCGCGGGTGGTCGGCTTCTCCAGGCCGTAGTCGGACAATTTGGCGTCCGCCGTGTCTCCTCCGGAGCGCTTGAGCTCGGCGAGCTCCGTGACTACGCCGTTGACCGCGAGCGCGTCCGCCGGATACGCGGCGGGCTTGGCCATGTGCCAGGGCCCGCCCTCCGCGCGGTCGAACTCGAGGACTTCGTCGCCCCGCGACAGAGTCAGGCGGGTCACGCGCTCCTGGGGAAGGTCCCAGTACAGGTCGCCCTTGCGCTGCTGCTCCGACGTCGTCGGCATCTTGCGCTCGAAGAGGACGATGAAAGCGAAGAGCGCGGCGACGATGGCCGTCAGAAGGAGCAGCTTCTTCGGCGACACCCGAGCCTCAGTCCCTGCGCTTGAACCAGACGAAGATACCGATGGCCATCGCCAGGGCGGGGAGGCCCAGGACGGACGCGATGCCGATCTTTCGGACGTCGGAGTCCGACAGCGTCAGCGACGCCTGCTCGAAGGACTTGGGGGCGATGCCGATCTGCTTCTCGCTGCCCGCCAGCCAGTGCAGCGCGTTGGCGAAGAAGATCCCGTTGGCGCCGTTGGAAAGCGCGCCGTTGGTGGCGAAGCGCGAGTTCCCGACGACCACCAGGCGCGGCGACTTCGCATCGGGCTTCTTCTCGTCGGCCGGGCCCACCGCCACGGCCAGCGACACGGGGCCCTGCGTGTCCGCAGGATCCTTCTTCAATCCGGTGTCGAGGTTCTTCAGGCTGGTCTCTCCCCATCCTTCGGGAGAGGTCTCCACGAGCATCGCTTCGGACACGCTCCCCGGCGGCTTCTCCGCCTTCGTCACCGAGCGCGCCAGCGAGAAGATCACCGGCAGGCCCTCGGCCGAGAGCGACCGCACGATGGGATGCGTGCCGTAGCGGTTGGCGAGAACCGTCTCCATGCCGACCATCGGAAGCGCGTTGGACGGATCCACCACGATGTCGTCGCCGAGCTTCAACCCGTACGTGTCCATGATGGCCTTGAAGCCGAGATCCGGCGGCGGCCCTCCGGGACCCGGAAGAACGGGGTCGAGCATTACGAGGACGTGCCCGCCGCCCGCGAGGTGCTTCTGCAGCGCGCCGGCCTCGGGCTCCAGAAAGGCCGTGCGCGGTCCGGCCACGACGACGACGTCGGCGTCGGACGGCAGGTCGGCCTTGCCGAGGCTGTCCCAGGTGCCGACCGTCATGTTGTCGCGCTCCACGAGCTGCTTGGCTTCGGCGTAGCCGCGCCCTCGCTCTCCGGAGTCGAGCGACGCCTCGCCGTGGCCCTTGGTGAAATACACCTTGGGCTGGCGGTTCTCGGTGACCGAGAGGATCGCCGAGGTGAACGCCTCCTCGCCTTTGAACGCCTTGACGGTCGGCGCGCCCATCCCCATACCGGCGGCCGCGTAGTCGAAATCGGCGAGCTTGTCCTCGTCGACGTACTTCTTCTTGTCACCGGAGCGGAAGACGATCGTGTTCTGGCGGATCCCGAACTCGCTCACGAGCTGCTCGGCGCGCGCCCGGTTGCGTCGCGGGTCGAGGTACTCGACCTCGATCTTGGGGGAAATCTGCTGGTACCGGGACAACAGCTCGCGGACCGGCTGGAAGAGCCGCGACTCGCCGGTCATGAAGACCGTGACGCGCACCGGGGCCTTGAGGCTCGACACGATCTTCCGCGTCTGCTCGGAGAGCGAGTAGATCTGTGTCTTCGTCCAGTCCATCCGCTTCCAGTGGCGGTAGGCGAGGTAGTTCGCCCCGACCAGCAGCGCCGCGGCGAGAAGGACGCCGACCGCGGAGGTCCCGGCGCGGACCGACCGGACGCTCACGGCGTCTCCTTCTTGGCCGAGATGGAGACCATGCTCAGAAAGAGGAAGAACGCCGTCGCCGACAGGTAGTAGACGATCCGCCGCGTGTCCACGACGCCGCGGGCGAAGTCCTCCATGTGGTCCCACAGATTGAAGTAGGAGAAGACCTCGCGCTTGGCCGGGTCGTTGACCATGGACTCGATCAGGCCCCCCGAGAAGATCGGGATGAGCATCGCGAAGGTGAAGATCGCGGCGATGATCTGGTTCTTCGTCAACGTCGAAGCGAACGTCCCGACCGACAGGAAGTACGCGCCCAGCAGCGCCACCGCCAGATACGCCGCCGCCACCGGGCCGAAGTCGATCGTGGTGTTGGCGCGCAGGATCGCGACGTAGACGAGCGTCGGCAGCCAGAGTGTCAGGTAGAAGCCGAGAGCGCCGAGGAACTTCCCGAGCACCACGGTTCCCTCGGACACCGGCGACGTCAGCAGGATCTCCAGCGTCCCGGCCTTGCGCTCCTCGGCGAAGAGGCGCATTGCGATGATCGGCACGACGAAGAGATTGAAGAGCCAGAAATAGGTGTTGGTGAAGAGCAGCGGCAGGGCCTGCCCCTTCGGCGTGTCCGGCCGCGACAGGTAGTTGACGATGGCCGTGAAGATGAAGCCGTTCATCAGCAGGAACGCGGCCAGGATCACGTAGGCCAGCGGCGACAGGAAGTACGCGCGCCACTCTCGGCCGACGATCGCGAAGAGCTTCCTCACTGCGGTTCCTCGGTGGAGCCCGCCAGCTCGGTCTCGGCCGGCTCCGGGGCGCGTTCGGCCGCGGCCTCGTCGTGACGGGTCAGGCGGACGAAGACGTCTTCGAGCGTCATCGCCTCGCGCGACAGCTCGCGCAGCGTCCAGCCCTTCGCCACGGCGAGGCGGAAAATCTCCTCGCGCGGATCCTTGCCCTGGAGGCAGGTCACGCGCGCCCGCGTCTCGGAGGCGTCGTCCTCGACCGCGACCGACGCGACCCCCGAAAGAGTTGCCAGCGCATCGGCCGCGGGCACGGCGCCCGCGAAGGCGACCCGAACGATCGGTGTGCCGGCGAGCTTGGCGCGCAGGTCCGAGGACGTGCCCTCGGCGACGATCCGGCCGCGGTCGATGATGAGCACCCGGTCGCAGACCGCTTCGACTTCCGGGAGGATGTGCGTCGAGAGAAGCACCGCGCGGTCCCTGCCGAGCTCGCGGATCATCTCCCGGATCTTGATGATCTGCACCGGATCCAGTCCGATCGTGGGCTCGTCCAGCACCAGCACCGGCGGACGATGCACGAGCGCGGCCGCCAGGGCCGTGCGCTGGCGGAAGCCCTTGGAGAGGTTCTCGATCTTCCGGTGCGCGACTTCCGTCAGCAGGCACCTCTCCAGCGCTTCGTTCACGCGCGGCTTCACTTCGCTTCCCGCCACGCCCTCCAGGCGGGCGCGAAACGCCAGGTACTCCGTGACGCGCATCTCCGGGTAGGTCGCGGCGGACTCCGGCAGGTAGCCGGTCGCGGCGCGCGCCGGGCCCGACTGCGTCACGACGTCGTATCCCGCCACGCGCGCGGTGCCGGAGGTCGGAGGCAGAAACCCGGTCAGGACCCGCATCGTCGTCGTCTTGCCGGCGCCGTTGGGACCCAGGAATCCGACGATCTCTCCCTCGCGCACGGAGAAGGTCACGTCGTCCACCGCGAGTCGCGTGGGGTACCGCTTCGAGAGGTTTTGAACTTCGATCATTCAGAGTCCGAGGCGAAAACCGCGTTATGAAATCGCGGAAGGATATTCCATATTCCCGAAAAAGGAAGTCCCGTATCATGGTCCCTTCGTGATCGAGGTCGAGAACGTCTCGAAGACGTACGGCCGCATGGGCCGCCGGACGCGCGCGCTCGACGGCGTGCGCCTGAGGGTCGCCCGCGGCGAAACGCTCGGGCTGATCGGCCCCAACGGCGCGGGCAAGACGACGCTGCTCTCGTGCATGCTGGGATTCCTGCGCCCGGACTCGGGAACGATCTCGATCGACGGCCGCGCGGTCGACGACCTCTGGATCCGGTCGCGTACGGGTTACATGCCCGAGCGGCTGGGCTTCGACCGCGACCTGACCGGGGCGGCCTTTCTCGCTCACCACTGGCGCCTCTCGGGCGGAAGCCCGTCGAAAACGGCGGAGGAAACGGCGGCCGCCGCCTCCCGCGTGGGGCTGGAAGGGGCGGTCCTCGGAAAGAAGCTGAAGACGTATTCGCGCGGAATGCTGCAGCGGATCGGCGTCGCGCAGGCCACCCTGGGCTCGCCCGACCTGCTCTTCTTAGACGAGCCCGCCTCGGGAACCGACCCTCTCGGCGTCGCGATCGTGCGCGACCGCATCCTCGAGGCCAAGGCACGGGGCGCGACGGTCGTCCTGAACTCGCACCAGCTCACCGAGGTCGAGCGCGTCTGCGACCGGGTCGTGTTCATCGATCACGGAAAGCTGTCGCGCGACGAGACTCTCCGCGGCGAGACCGCCACGCGCAAGCGTGGAGTGCTTCGCGTGCCCGCGGGGCGGAGCGAAGATGCGCGGACCATCCTCGCGGCCGCCGGGGTCGAGGCCCGGGCGTCCGGCGACGGCGCCCTTCGTCTCTCCGACGGTTCGGAAGACGGAATCTCCCGGGCGGTGAAGGCGCTGGCCGTGGCCGATGTCCCGGTCCTGGAGGTGCGTGCCACGGCCGAGCTTGAGGAGCTCTTCCGCGAGGCGCCGCCGTCGTGATCGAGATGGTCCGGCGCTTTCTGCGCCAGAAGTTCGACAACCCGATCGTCGCCGTCGCTCTGGCCGTGATGGCGCTCCTGATCGCGTTCCCCGCCGCATTCAGCGGACAGCCCTCGCCGAACTCCGGATTCCTCGCACTGCTCCTGCTCGGCGCGGGCTCGGTCTCGCGGGACGTCTCGAGCGGCGCCCTGCAGATGATCCTGGCCCGGCCGATCTCGCGTACCGACTATCTCTGGGGCCGATTCTTCGGAATCCTCTCCGCGTTCGCTCTCTTTCTCGCGGGCGTGGCGGTCCTGATGGTCGTTTTTTCGGCCGCCGTCCTGCCCGTTCTCCACGTGCTCCACGCACCCCTGCAGTGGCCCGCGCTGGCCCGCTCGTTCGCCGCCGCATTCCTCGACGGCGTTCTCGTCGCCGCGGTTCTTCTGTTCTTCTCGACGTTTCTTCCCGGCTGGGGCGACGTGCTCGGCTATTTCCTCCTCATGCTCTTCTTGTCCGCCGTGCCGAGCATCGGCGCCGGGCTCGGCAAAGAGTGGCTGACGCGCCTCGGCCTGACCCTGAAGCAGAACGTTCTCCCCGAGCCCAACTTCGGCGCGATCTTCTCGGGCGAGCGCCGGATTTCCGAAGCGGTCGGCCAATGGGCCCTCGCCATCACGGTCTTTCTGCTCGCCGCGGCTCTCGTCTTTCGCCGCCGCGAATTCGCCTATGGCCACGACTGACGCGTCCTCGGCTCCCGCTCCCCCGCCGCGCTCCCAGTCGCGGCTCTCCGGCGCGCTGCTGTGGATCCTGCTCGCCGCAGTCCTGTTCCGCATCGTCACGGCGGTGATGGACCGCGGGCGCACGGAAGAGGCGGGCCTCGTGCGATGGGAGTCCCATGAAAAAGCCCGCGCGCTCTCGCAGGCCGCCGGCCGCCCGATCCTCTACGACTTCACCGCGGCGTGGTGCGGACCCTGCAGGCTGCTCGACCGCGACTGGAACGACGCGGACGTCGCCGGGAAGGTCAACGCCTCGTTCGTCCCGGCGCGCGTTGTGGACCGCGTACGCGAGGACGGCCGCAACCCGCCGGACGTCGCGGAGATGGTGCGCCGCTACGAGATCAGCGGATTCCCCACGCTCGTCGCCGCCGCTCCGGACGGAACCATGATCGCGAAGCTCGAGGGATACCGCGGCCGCGCCGCCCTCCTCGAATTCCTCGAAGAGGCCGGCAAGCCGACCGCTCCGTCCCGTTAATCCTGATCCTCGCGCCCGGCGCCGCTTCCCGTCGCGACGGTCACCGGACCGTTCTCCGAGGAGAGCTTGACCACCGCCGGCCCGTCTCCGATCTCGATGCGCTTGTGGTCGTCGTCCCACGTGCGCTTGGCCCGTTCGCAGCCCTCGCCGCGGCAACGGAAGGGAGACCTTCCCAGCGTCTCCACGACCGCCGCGGACCGGTAGCCCGACGGGATATCCAGGCGAATCGGCCCGTTCACGGCATGCCCCTCGAGGCCGGCGCCGTTCCATTCCGTGCCCGACAGCGCGACACCGATGGGCCCGTTCTGCGTCGAGACCTTCATCTTTCCGCCGCCGCCGCGCACGTCGATGGGCCCGTTCTCCGCCGAGAGGTCGAGGTCGCCCGCCGAGTTGCGGACCGAGATGGGTCCGTTCTCCGAACGCGCGACGACATGCCCCGAAAGACCCGACAGCGCCAGCGGCCCGTTGGTGGCCGAGAGTTCGATCGCCGCGCTCTTGGGCGCCGCGATCAGCAGATATCCGACCCAGTCTTCGCCGGAAGGACCCTGAACGCTCAGACCTCCGTCCGTCTTCGAGACTTTGATCGCGGCCAGACCCTCGGCCGACTCGGCGGCCTTGCAGACCAGGACTTCGAAATCGTTGCGGTCGGTTCCCCGGACGTTCGCGCCCGAGTGGGTCGGAACCTCCACTTTCAGCGGCCGGCCGGCCTCGACCGGGTAGACGAGACGCTCTTCACTGCGTGCGGCTTCCTGGTCGTCGAACTCGATGGAAATGTCCTCGCAGCGGACGGGAGACCGGCCGTCGTGGATCGAGACGCCCCGGTTGTGGTGGGCGGCCCGCGCCGCCGGAGGCGTCAAAACGGCCATCAGGGCGAAGGCAATCGGGGGCAGGGCGCGGGTCTTCATCGTTTCTTCCTCCCGCTCCGGAGACGCCCGCGACGCCCGGAGGTTTCGCCCCGGAGACGCCCTACTCGACGACCTGGGGACCCCCCGTTCGGGAGAGTGCGACGGCCGTGCCCTCGGATTCGACCAGCGGCTTCTCCCACCAGTCGCCGTTGCGGCTTCCGATCTCGGCGTAGAGGCCGGCCGGGAGCACGCCGACCGAGCGGTTTCGGCCGGATTGCTTGGCCAGGTACATCGCCCGGTCGGCGAGCTTCAGGACTTCGGTGAACGCGAAGGTGCGCGTCGAGTCGGGGTACCAGGGGAACGGCGCCCAGCCGACCGAGCACGTGCGCCGCACCTTGTGGCCCGCCCCGAGGTCGAAGGGCACCGATCCGACGGACTGCATCACGCGGCCCGCGAGGACGTCTCCGCGAGTGCGGTCCGCGTCGCGCGAGATCAGCAGAAACTCCTCGCCTCCCCAGCGGATCAGCCGGTCCGAGTCGCGCACGACGTGGGTGAGGCGGCGCGCGACCTCGGCGAGCACGCCGTCTCCCCGGTCGTGGCCGTACTCGTCGTTGATCTCTTTGAAGTGGTCGATGTCGACGATGTAGAAGATCAGGTCGCAGTTCTTGGGACGGTTGCGCGCCGGAGTCGAATGGACCCGCAGCGTGCGGTTGACGTCGTCCTCGATCACCGTCGAGAAGAACCGCCGGTTGCGCGCACCGGTCAGGGCGTCGGTGAACGAAGCCTCGCGCAGCTCCCGGTTCGCGGCGGCGAGCTCGGCGCTGCGCGCGGCCACGGCTTCCTCCAGACGCGTCCTCTCCGCCTCGAGATGGCGCGTTCTCCAGCGAACGACCGCGGCCAGGATGGCCGCCGCCAGCAGGGCCGCGAGCAACCGCGCCCAGACGGTCTCCCACCAGGCGGGCCGGACCTCGAAGGAAAAGGTCGCCGGACGTGTCGAGACCTTGCCCGCCGCCGAAACGGCCTGCACTTCGAAGCGATACTTGCCGCTCGGCAGCGCCGGAAACCGGGCCTGCGTCTGGTCCGTCTCGGTGAATGTGCCTCCGAGACCGCTCATGCGATACCGAAAGCGCACCTTGCGCGGCTCGATGAAGGTCAGCCCCGCCCACTCCACGCTCACGTCGCCTTCCCCGGGCTTCAAGACCGCGGGGGCGTTGGGATTCAGCGGACGGTCCGCCGCGGAGACGCGCGTGAGGATCACGGACGGCGCCGGCGGCGCAATCGCGGGCGTGCCCGGCTCGTACCGAATCAGGCCGCGGCTCGAGCCCAGCCACACGGTTCCGTCGGTCTCGGCAAGGAACGCGTTCTGGTCGAGGTCTTCGCTGATCATGCCGTCGGCTCTTCCGTACTGGGCGGCGAGGCTCCAGCCCGCGCCGAAGACGTCCGCGCCGGTGCCGGTTCCGATCCAGAGGCTGCCGGAAGCGTCGCGCCCCACGAGCACCACCTTGTTCGACACGAGTCCGGTTTCGACTCCCATGGGCCGCACCGCGATCCGGTCGTCCTGGACGATGAGCCGGGCTGCACCGATGGACTCGCGATACGCGAGCACGATGCTCCCGTCCGACGCGATGGCGATCGAGGACACGAAGTCCTCGCGCAGCCCCTCGCGTCGCGTGAAGCGGCGGGCGCTAGGTCCGGTCAACCGGAGGAGGCCCTGCTTGCTGGCGGCGTACAGCGTGCCCGACGGGTCTTCGGCGAACCCGCGCACGCCGTCCGGCTTCTCGCGTCCGACGCTGACGCGCTCGAGCCGCGTCGCACCGGCTCCGGGGAGGCGATACAGCCCTTCGACGGCGCCGACCCAGACCTCTCCGCCCGGCCGGACGTCAATCGCTCCGACGCGAAGCTGCTCGGAGGGCGTGTCCTCCGCGGTGTAGCGGCGCGCGCTCCCGTCCGGCATCAGGCGCGTGACCCCTCCGGGCCAGGCCCCCGTCCAGACACTTCCGTCTTCTCCGGCGGCGAGCGCGGTGACCGTGTTGCCGCCGAGCCCATCCCGCGTGGTGTAGATGCGGATGTTTCCCGTCGTGGGGTCGATGCGGTTGAGACCTCGTTCGGTACCGACCCAGAGGGCGCCCGCCTTGCCGGTCTGGCGGCAGATGGACCAGATCACTTCGTGCGACAGGCCGTCGGCCGTGGTCCAGTTGGAGAACTCTCCGCGGCCCAGCCGTTGCGCGACGCCGCCGCCCAGCAGCCCGATCCACAGTGAGCCCTCCCGGTCCACCAGCGCCGCGAGGGCGGCGTCGGCGGCGAGGCCCTCGCGCCGGCTGATCAGTCTCCAGGCGACCCCGTCGCGGTAGGCCAGCCCCTGGACCGTCGGCACGAGCAGCTCTCCCCGGTCGTCGAATGCCAGCCGGCCGTATTCGCTGGCCTCGGGGAGCCCTTCGTCGGCGCGTTCGAAGCGAAGAGCGCCTTTCCCGAGCACGTAGAGCCGCTGGAGCGTGCGGACCCACAGGCGCCCCGCGGGATCCGTCTTCACTTCGTCGATCGTCTCCTCGCGCGGCAGCCCGCGGGCGGTTCCGAAGTCCACGACCCGCCCGAACTCCTCGCGGTACAGCACGCCCCCGCGCGCGAAGAACAGCGCTCCCGACGCATCGACGTGGACGCCGCCAACCGCGCCTCCCCCCAGCGCCGCCGCCTCGGGATCCGGCGCGAAGCGATCATTGCGTCCGACGAAGAGTCCGCGCTCGGTGCCGACGTAGAGAGTCCCCCGGGCATCCGAGTCGATTCCCTGGTGGCTGATGGCGAGCGCGCCGAGGCCGGCGACCTCGTCGAGCACCGCGAACCCGTCGCCGCTGCGGCGCGCGAGGCCCGAAGACGTTCCGACGTAGAGACGCCCATCGGACGTCTCGTGGAGCTGGTAGATGCGCGCCCGGGGCAGGCCCTGGTCGCGGCTGAACTTCACGAACCACCGGCCGTCGAAGCGAAAGAGACCGTCGTCGGTGCCCGCCCAGAGAAAGCCGTCCTTGTCCTGGAGCACGCACTCCACCGAGGTGTCGAGCAGCCCCTCGTCCTGGGCGTAGTTGCGGAACATGAATCGACCCAGAAACGCCGGAGGATGCGGCGACGCCGGCTCTCTCTCCGCGCCGCGGGCCGCACCGGCCGCCGCGAGGACCACTGCGAGACACGCCCGGAGCCGTCGCAGTCCGAGCGCGTTCGGGGCTCGCCGTTTCTCGGCTGCTCTCACGGGCCTCCGAAATGGGTTCGACTAGGGAAGTTCGGTCACATTATAGGGGTTCGAGCGATCCCCCGCCGCGGCGTGCGGCTTGCCGAGAAAGCTCCCCGTGAGGCTCCGCGGATTGGAGCGGATCTCCTCGGGCGTCCCCTCGGCGACGATCCGTCCGCCGTCCGTGCCGCCGCCCGGTCCGAGCTCGATGATCCAGTCGGACGCGGCGAGGAACTCGAGATGGTGCTCGACGGCGAGGACCGAGTGGCCCAGGGCGATCAGGCGCGAGAGAGTGGCGAGCAGGCCGTCCACGTCGCGCGCGTGCAGGCCGGTGGTCGGCTCGTCGAAGAGAAAGAGAGCGCCCCGCGACGCCGCCGGCCGGATGCCGAGAAACGCGGCGAGCTTCAGGCGCTGGGCCTCGCCGCCGGAGAGCGTGGCAGTGGGCTGGCCCAGCCGCATGTACCCCAGACCCGCTTCGCGCAGGGGGGCGAGGCGCCGCACGATCTTCTCGTGGCCGGCAAAGAAGACGGCCGCGTCGTCGATCGTCATCTCGAGCACGTCGTCGATGTTCTTGCCGGACACACGCATTCCGAGGACGCGCGCCTGGAACCTCCGCCCGTCGCAGACGTCGCAGCGCACCGTGACGTCGGCCAGAAACTGCATGTCGATCGTCTGCCAGCCGGTCCCCTTGCACGCCTCGCAGCGCCCGCCCGGCGTGTTGAAGGAGAAGTCGCGCGCGGTGATGCCCCGCGAGACGGCCCGCGCGGACGCCGCGAAGAGCCGCCGGATCTCGTCCCACGCCTTCGTGTACGTGACCGGATTGGAGCGCGCCGAGCGGCCCAGCGGGCTCTGGTCCACGAGGAGCAGGTCGGCGATGCGGTCGAAGCCTTCGATCGCGTCGTGCGCCCCGACGTCGTTCGCGATGGATCCCTTGATGCGCCGGGCGTAGGCGTTGTGGAGGATGTCGCGCACGAGCGTGGATTTGCCCGATCCCGAGACACCGGCGACGGAGACGAGACGGCCCAGCGGGATCCGGACCGTCAGGTTCTTCAGATTGTGCTCGCGGGCGCCCACGATCGTGATCGCGCCCTCGGCCCGGCGAAACGGAACGACGCGGGATGCTCGGGGCGCCGCCGCCTTCGCGTCTCCCTCCTCCCGCCTTCCGTCTGCCGCCTCCCGTCTCCGCAGCAGCTCCCCCGTCGCCGAGCCCTTGACGCGTGCGAGCGCCGCAGGAGTCCCCGCGAAGAGGAGCTGACCTCCGCGGCTTCCGGCGCCGGGGCCCAGATCCAGGACGTGGTCCGCGGCTTCGATGGCCTCGGGATCGTGCTCCACCACGACGACCGTGTTCCCGCGGTCGGCCAGGCGCCGCAGGATCGCGAGGAGGCGGCGCGTGTCCACGGCGTGGAGCCCGATGGTCGGCTCGTCCAGGACGTACAGCGTGCCCGTCAGCGAACCGCCGAGCGCCGAGGCCAGTCCGATGCGCTGCGCCTCTCCGCCCGACAGCGTGCGCGCGGCCCGAGAGAGCGTGAGGTAGGAGAGGCCGACGTCGTTCATGTATCGGACGCGGCTGGCCAGCTCGGCCATGACCGATCCCAGCCGCTCCTCCTCTTCGGGAGAAAGCGACAGACCGGCGAGGAAGCTCTGCAGCTCCGAGAGCGGGAGGTCGGAGAGCTCGGCGATCGTCTTGCCGCGGAAGCGCACCCACAGCGCCGGCGGTGCCAGGCGCGCGCCCCCGCAGGAGCCGCAGAGGGTGTAGGCCCGGTAGCGGGCCAGCAGCACCCGCACGTGAATCTTGTAGCGCTTGGTCTCCAGCCAGTCGAAGAACCCCCGCACGCCGTAGAAGTCGCCGCGCCCCTCGATCAGCACGGCGCGCTCGTGCGCCGACAGCCTCGCGATCGGCACGTCGGTGCGGACGGAATAGCGGCGGCAGGCTCGGAACAGATCGCCGTAGGCCGACTCGTAGGCCGGAGTGTTCCAGGGCGCCACCGGTCGTTCCGAAAGCGAGAGGCTGCGGTCGGGAATCGCCTTGTCCAGATCCACGCCGATCACCCGCCCGAAGCCCTGGCACGCGGAGCAGGCGCCCAGCGGCGAGTTAAACGTGAAGAGGGCGGGTGTGGGGTCGCGGAACTCGCGGCCGCACTTGGGGCAGTGAAGCCCGCGGCGGAAGACGCGCGTGCGCTCTCCGATCAACGCCTCCAGCGTCCCCGCCAGCGTGAAGGCCGTCTCGACAGCGGCGGCGATCTCGGGGCGCGCCGTCTCGGAAACGACGAAACGTCCCACCACCACCCGCAGCCGGCCTTCCGAGTCCAGAAGCGGCTCCGCCTCCTCTCCGATCTCGACCGTCTCCCCCGAGGGGGCGACGGCCCGGAAAAACCCGGCGCGTTTGAACTCGGCCAGGCGCCGCCCTTCCTGTTTGGCGCGCCGGCGCCGGGCCGTGCTCGTCCCCTCCGCGTCGCGCCATGGCACGGGCGCGGCGAGCGTGACGCGCGCGCCCGATTCGGAAGAGCAGAGAGCCTCCACCGCGCGATCCACGCCTCCCGGCACCGCTTCGGACCCGCAATCCGGGCAGAAGGTCGTGCCGCCGTGGGCGAAGAGGAGTCGGAGCGCGTCGTGGACCTCGGTCTGCGTGCCGACGGTCGAGCGGGCATTGCGCACGCCGTTCTTCTGCTCGAGGGCGATCGCCGGCGGCACCGGCTCGATCGAATCCACGTCCGGACGGTCGAGCCGCTCGAGGAACTGCCGGGCGTATGTCGACAGCGACTCGGCGTAGCGCCGCTGGCCCTCGGCGTAGAGCGTGTCGAAGGCCAGCGAGGACTTGCCCGAGCCCGAGACGCCGGTGATGACGGTCAGGCGCTCGAGGGGGATGTCCGCCGAAACGTCCTTGAGATTGTGCGTCCGCGCTCCCCGGATTCGGATCGGAGACGGAGAGCCCGGTAGAGAAGTTTTCTTCAAACCTGCGAATCTACCAGAACGGCAGTGCCAAGTCTCAGGTCCCAGGTCTCAGGAAGGCCCGCTCGAGGCCTGAGACTTGAAACCTGAAACCATTCCTCCCCCGCCATGCTCCGGACACGCCATCGTTGGCGCGGTGCCGTCGATGAAGACCTCCCGCATCGTCTTCGGGCAGCCCGGCGCGGCGAGAAAGCCGGTGTCCGGATCGATCTCGGCCGTCACGATGTCGGAGGGAACCGGAAAGCCTTCGGCGAACAGCTGCGACGGCACCGATCGGACGAAGTCGGAGAAGAGCGGCACGGCGGCCTGCGTGCCCGAGAGGTTCAGACCGCGGTTGTCGTCGTAGCCGACCCAGACGGCGGCCAGGAATCGCGGCGAAAACCCGACGAACCAGGCGTCCCGCCCGTCGTTGGTCGTGCCCGTCTTCCCCGCCAGGACCCCGGTGAACCCTTTCGGCCTCGCCGTAGCGCCGGTGCCGCGCTCGACGGCGCCGCGCAAGACCGAGTCGACCAGGAAGACGGAGTCCGCCGGCAGCGACGGAAGAAGCTCCGATGCCTTCCGGTCGAGCACGGTTCCGTCGCCCGTCATCACGCCAACGATCGCGTAAGGAGCCACCCGCACGCCGCTGTTGGCGAGGGCCGCGTAGGCGCCGGCGACTTCCATCGGCGACAGCTCGAACGCCCCGAGGGCCACGGAGGGATAACCCCGCAGGCGCGACGCGATCCCGGCCGAGCGCGCCGCTCCGAGGACGTAGGGTAGTCCCGCCATCAGCGACACGCGGACCGTGGGAATGTTGATCGACTTCTCGAGGGCTTGCCGCGCGGTCATCCGACCCCGGTACTCTCCGTCGTAGTTGCGCGGCGTCCACTGCTCCTCTTCCGTGCGCGTGCCCCATTCCACGGTGATCGGCGTGTCCTGGAGGATCGTGGCGGGTGTCACCGGCGGATCGAGGTCGCGGCGCGCGAACGCGGCCAGGTAGACGAACGGCTTGAAGAGGCTGCCGGGCTGGCGGCGGGCCTGCGTCACGCGGTTGAACTGCGACAGCTGATAGTCCCGCCCCCCGACCAGAGCGCGGACGGCTCCGGTCTGCGGCTCCAGCACGATCAGGGCGCCCTGGAGCGGCGCCTTCGCCGACGCGGAGGCCAGCCGACGATACGTCTTCTCCAGGTTCTCGAGTCCCTGAGTGACGGCGCGCTGACCGGCCTGCTGGAGATCCACGTCGAGCGTCGTGTAGATCTGGAGGCCTTCCGTCTGGAGCTGCGCGCCGTAGCGTTCCGCCAGCTCACCCTTGACGAAGTCCACGAAATGCGGTGCCTTCGTGCGCTCCTCGACGCGGGTCCGCGCGGTGACCGGTTCCTCCAGCGCGGCCTTCAGCGCCGCATCGTCGATCCTTCCTTCCTCGCGCATCATGCGGAGCACCAGGTTGCGCCGCTCACGAGTGCGGTCGGGGCTGCGGAACGGCGAGTACGTGTTGGGAGCGCGGATCATCCCCGCGATCGTCGCCGCTTCCGCCAGGTCCAGGTCGCCGACCTCCTTGCCGAAGTAGTAGCGCGAGGCCTCGCCCACTCCCGTGATCCCGACTCCTCCCCGCCGACCGAGATAGATTTCGTTCAGATACGCCTCGAGGATCTCGTCCTTGGAGTAGCGGGCGTCCAGGACCACCGCCATCACGGCTTCGAGCGCCTTGCGCCGGACGGTGCGCTCCGGCGTCAGATACAGGTTCTTGACGAGCTGCTGGGTCAAAGTCGAGCCGCCCTGCTTCATCCCGCCGCGCATCGTGGCGACCGCCGCGCCGAAGAGCCGACGGACCGAGATTCCGCCGTGGCGGTAGAAGTCGCGGTCTTCCGTGACCAGGACCGCGTCCACGAGCGCGCGCGGCGCGTCGGCGAGGCGGATGATGGTGCGATCCTCCAGCTCCGCCGAGAAAACCGAGCCCAGCAGCTCGGGCTCGAGAATCAGCGCCGGGACGCTCTCACCCGAGGGGTCCGTGACCGCCTTGACGCGCCCGCCCGCGAAGGTCAACTTCGCCGCGATCCCCGGAAAGGAGCGGCCCGGGTAGCGGAACGCGCGCGTCTGGATCACGAGGCCGTCCTTGACGAGCGTGAAATGTCCCGGACGCTCGGGCGGACCGGGCACCTCGCGGTAGTAGAGACGTCCGAGTTTTGCGACCAGCCCCGCCTGCGTGGCCGCGTCGCCGGGACGCAGCACGTAAAGATCCGAGTAGATACGCGACGGCAGATTCCAGCGACGCCCCTCGAAGCGCTGCGCTACCCGCGTCGTGAAGTGCGCGAGCACGAGAACGCCCGACAGCAGCAGCCCGCCGAACACCAGGAGGATCGGCCGGCGATGGCGGTACACCCACAGGGGCAGCGAGACCAGGCGCCCCTGCGCAACGTTTGTGTCCGTCTCGCTCATCCGTCGCCGAGCATAACGTCATAACATCCGCCCCGCGTGGCCAAGAAGAAACCGGCGAGAAAGCCTCCGGCTCGGCCCGCGCCCTCGGCGGATCCGGGAACCATCGTCGCGGTCGCCGCGCTGTGCGCCGCACTTGCCGGCGCGTCTCTCGCAGTGGACACGATCGCGGCCTCCGCGTTCGACGCGCCCAAACGGTTGATCGCGCTTTCGGGCACGGCTCTCGCCGTCCTGGCCGTGTTCGCCTCCAAACGGCGAGGTCCGGGTCTTCGCGAGCTCCTCCGTGAGGGTCCTTCGGCACGCCGCGCGGCCCTGTGGCTCGGCGTGGCCGCTCTCGTGGGCGCCTGGATCTCCGCCTTCGTGTCGCCGCGACGCGCCATCGCGATCGATACGATGCGCGCGGCGACGCTCCTCGCCGCTCTGGCGCCGCTCGGCGCCTCCCGCGCCGTCGCCCGCGGCCGCGGCTGGCTCGCCGGGACCTTTCTCGGAGCGTGCGCGATCAACGCGGCGGTGGCGATCCTCCAGAGCCGGGGACTCTATTCGCCCTTCGCGCTCCAGACCTTCGGCTCGCGTCAGGAGACGGGCGCCTTCGCCGGCAACGTCGGCTACCTCGCGATCGCGCTGGCGCTGGCGAGCGTGCTGGCTCTGAGCCTGGTGCTGACGGCGAAGAACCCGATCGTCCGCCGTCTCTCAGTGGCGGCGCTGGTCCTGTACGCAGGAGGCCTGCTCGTCAATCAGAACCTGACCGCGCTGATGGCGCTTCTGGCAGGTTCGGCGACGCTTCTCATCCTGCGGTTCCGCCGGCGCGCCGTCGTGCCCGTGGCCACGGCCGTCGCCGCGGTGGTCCTCGCGATCGCGGTCTACGCTCCGCTTCGCCAGCGCGCGGTGGAGCTGACGCGGGCTGTCCAGAGCGGAAACTGGGACGCGCTCGTGTCGTTTCGAGGAGGTCCCTGGGCCGCGGCGATCGAGATGACGCGGGAGCGTCCGCTCACCGGGTTCGGACCCGGGACGTTCGGAGCCGAATACATCCCCCACCGACTCGCCGCCGAGGTCCGCTTGCACCGCCGGCTGATCAGCCCGTTGACGACGACCTCGTATGCCGAGGCCCACAGCGACTATCTCCAGGCTTTCAGTGACGCCGGGCTCGTCACGGGCGGTCTCGCCATTGCCGCCGCGGCCGGCCTGCTCGCCGCGGTCCTGCGCGCGGCCTGGCTCCGGCGCGAGTCCGAGGCGATTCTGCTCGCCGCCGTCCTCGTCGCCGGCGCGGCCGCCGCGCTGACGTGGTTCCCCTTCCAGCGACCGATCACGGCCGCGCCTCTCCTTCTGGCGGCCGGGCGCGCGTGGAGGATTTCCGCCGATCCCGCGACCGGCGAGGAGGAAGCGTGAAGGCGCTTCGAGCCGCCGCTCTCGTCGCCGTGATCGCGCTGGCACTGTGGCCGGAGTTCTCCCGCTATGCCGCGGAGAGACGGGTCGGCTTCGCCACGGCGGCATTCAAGAGCCTCCTCGATGGCACGTCGGACTCTCGGGTCCGCGCGGAGCTGCTCGCCCTTGGCGAGATGGCGGCGCGCGAAGCCTCGCGCCTCCCGGGCGATCCCCGCCCGTGGATCCTGTGCGGCTCGGCCTATCTCGTCAACGGCCAGCCGCAGCGCGCCGTCGAGTACTACCGGGAAGCCATGGGAACGGGCGAGCGCGCCGAAATCGACCTGAACCTCGGTCGCGCCTACACGCTGGTGAGCCGCAAGCCGAGCGCCGACGCCGCGTTCGTGCGCGCCGGATGGATCAGCCCCGAGATCCTGTCCTCGCTGTCCCCCTCCGTGGCGGATCCCGTGCGGGAAGAGATCTCGAAATACGCGCACGCGATGGCCGAAGGAAGACTGACCGAACCTCCCCCGCTGCCGGAAGAAGAGAGGCGCTAGGAGTCGTCTCTCGACAGGGTTCTTCAGGAGTCCGCGGCGCCGACGGCGGGAGGTGATGTCCGGAGGCCCACACCGAAAAGTCCAATGGCGACGAGGCGACTGGGCCTACGGACTCAGCGCCGGCCGGAAAGACGTCATGGAGGCCAGCCGGCGCGTGCCGACCGCGGCGGCGCCGCGGACTCAGTGAACAACGTTCGGAGAACCGACCGCTAGGACGCCGCGGGCGCGGGCAAGGGCTTGCGGAAGATCCGGCTGGACCAGATCCCCCAGGCGTGGAGCTTGTAGAGGAGCATCGTCTTGAGGATCGCCAGCCCGTAGCGGACCGAGGGACCGAACGCGATCTGCGACGCCTCGTCGAAGTAGCGCGTCTCGATCGGAATCTCGCAGATCCGCAATCCCCGCGCCATCCCCTGCGCGATGATCTCGGTGTCGAACACGAATCCGTCGGAGTTGGCCTCCAGATCCACGGACTCCAGGTACCGTCGCGTGTACGCACGAAAGCCGCTGTGGTACTCCGTCAGGTAGATCAGGAAAGTCGCGTTCTCGATCGCGGTCAGGAGGATGTTGCCGAGGTACTTCCACTTCGGCATGCCTCCCTGGATCGGTCGGCCTCCGAGCATGCGGCTACCGAAGGCGGCGTCGAAGTTTCCGTTCTCGAGAGCCTCCAGCAGGTGCGGGATGACGGTGGGATCGTACTGGTGGTCGGGGTGCACCATGACGACGACGTCGGCCCCGCGCTCCAGGGCCGTCCGGTAGCACGTTTTCTGGTTTCCGCCGTACCCCCGGTTCTTCGCGTGGACGACGACGTGGATGCCGAGGCGGCGCGCGATCTCGACCGTCCGGTCGCGAGAGCCGTCGTCGACCAGAATGACGTCGTCGACGTGCGTTTTCGGCACGTCGGCGTACGTCCGCTCCAGCGTCTGCTCGGCGTTGTATGCCGGCATGACGACGGCCACTTTCCGCCGGGACCGCTTCGGCTCAGACGCCACGGCGGGTCAGGACGACGGGAAGCGTGCGCAGAAGAATTGCCAGGTCGAGGCCGAACGACCAGTTGTTCAAGTACGCCAGATCGTAACGCAACTTGATTTCCGGCTCCGTCGAGTACTCGCCCGAGATCTGTGCCAGGCCTGTCAGGCCGGGGCGCGCCGCGTGCCGCAGCGCGTAGCCGGGTACGGTCGTCACGAGCCTCTCCGCGAATTCGGGCCGCTCCGGGCGCGGCCCCACCAGGCTCATGTCGCCGCGCAGCACGTTCCAGAGCTGCGGGATCTCGTCGATACGCGCGGCGCGCAGGCTTCGCCCGATCGCCGTCACGCGCGGGTCGTCCGGAGTCGCGAGCACGGCGCCGGTTTCGATCTCGGCGCCCTGACGCATCGTCCGCAGCTTCCAGAGCTCGAAAGGCCGCCCGTCGCGGCCGACGCGTTTCTGGCGATAGAAGACTCCTCCCGGAGAGGTCACCGCGACGAGCGCCGCGGCGAGGAGCAGCCCCGGCAGGAGCAGGACCAGCGCCACTGCGGAGACGGCGGCGTCGAAAGTGCGCTTGGCGAGCGCGCCCGCGCCCTCGAGAGGCCGGACGCGCGCCTCCAGGAGCGGCAGATCGCCGACGATGCGGAATCGCAGCCGACCGATCAAAGTCTCGAAGGGAGACGGCCAGACGAGGAGGTCCGCCGGAAATCCTTCCGGGATGCGCTCGGGAAGGCGGTCGCGCCAGGAGGGCGCCTCGGGCGTCAGGATGACCTCGTCGATCGCGTGCTCGTCGACGACCTGCGCGAGCTTTTCCGGAGAACCCAGATCCGGAAGGCCGTGCGCGCCGTCGGTTCCGCCGCCCAGCACGCCCACCAGCTCCACTCCGGTCCAGGGGTGCCGGCGAATGGTGTCCGCGATCAGGCCCGCCGCCGGACCGCGGCCCACGATGACGGCGCGGCGCCGAGGCCTCGGAAAGAGTCGGTCGAGCGACTCCCTCCAGGCCGCCAGCAGCGCGCCGTTGACGACGAGGTAGACGACGAGTACGGAGCGGGGAAACGAGTACGGCTGCGCCAGGAAGTAGATCGCCGCCAGAGTCACGAGCTCCACGGACAGCGCCGGCAGCAGAAGGCGCAGCAGAGGCTCGCGGAAGCGCTCATGGTCCCGGTACAGACCCAGCAACGACATCGAGAAGACCTGCACCGCCGCCACGATCAGGATGTTCCACAGCGTGAACCGCACGCTCTCCGCGGGCAGCAGCTTTACCGTTCCGGGAATCGAGACGTGGGCGCGCAGAAAGAACGCGGCGTAGAGCGATCCGACGGCGATCGCGACGTCCCCGACGACCGCCACCGCCCGGAAGGAGGATGCGCGGCGGGCCGCCGTCATGCGCGCGCGGTCCGCGTCCAGACCGGACGGCTGTACCCGGCCAGACCTGCGGCCACGCCGAGCGCGAGGGCCACGTTGAGCACGGCGAAATAATAGATCCTCCCGGCGGCGCCCGGCAGCGTCGGCCGCGCCCACGCGAGCGCACAGGCGAGCGCCGCCGCGATCCACACCGCGGCTCCCGCCACGCGCAACGCCGGCGAGAAGAGCGCGAGCGTGGCCGCGAGGAGACCTACGAGCGGCGCCAGCCACCGCGCGGCCTTGCGCGAGGCGAATGCCAAAGTCAGCAGTGGATGGCGATGCGCGGCGAAGAGCCAGGGTTCGCGGCGCAAAACCTGTCCGGCGCCGATGCCGATCCGGAACCGGCGCCGCATCTCCGCAGCCACGTCCCGGGCCGCGTCTTCGCGCGCGACCGCGCCGGACGCGAAGACCACGCGGCCCCCTCTTCGGGCCGCGCGCACTGGGATGAGAAAGTCGTCCATGGACGTCGTGTCGAGAGGCAGAGGCTCGACCATCGCGCGCCTCGCTGCGTAGATCGCTCCGTTGGCGCCGACGCAGACTCCCAGCGACCCCTCGGCTTGCTTCATCCGGGTCTCGCGATCCCACAGAGCCGCTTCCGGCGTGCGGTCCGCCCGAGCGCCTGTCTCGAACAACAGCCGCCCGCACGCGGCGACGATGTCGCCATCGGCCAGAGCCGCGGCGAGAGCGGCGACGGCGCCGGCGTCGAAACGCGTGTTGGCGTCAGTGAACACGAGGACATCGGCCTGCGACCCCGCCACGAGGTCGTTCAATACCGCGGCCTTGCCGCGGCGCTCCCCGAACTCCACCACGCGCACGGCCGGATTTCCCGCCGCCGCCTCGCGCGCGCGCTCGGCGGTCTTGTCCCGGCATCCGTCGCAGCCGATCGACACGTGAAGATCGGCCGCTCCGCTCTGGGCCAGGAGATCCGCCACGCGCGCGCCGATGACGGCTTCCTCGTCCGCCGCCGAGACGATCACCTCGACGGAAGGAAGCGGCGCGGGATCGGGCGATCGAACGGGGAAGCTCTTCTTCTTCGCCAGCCGCGAGATCAATGGCGGATAGATCGCGTAGGACCAGACGAACAGCGCCAGGGCCAACCCCGCGCAGGCGATGGCGAGCGCGGTCATGACGCGCCGGCGCGCTCGGCCAGCGTGCGCGCGAATCGCGGACCGATCCGCTTCCAATCGTAGAGAGCCTCGACGCGCGCCCGGGCTTTGACGGCCTGGGTCCTCGCCGCGTCGGGATCGGCGAGCAGGCGAACGACGGCGTCGGCGAAAGCTTCGGGTTCGTCGCGGATCGAGATTTCTTCCCCGGGGGAAAGCTCGAGGCCTTCGGCGCCTACGGCCGTCGAGACGACAGGGACGCCGCTCGCGGCCGCCTCCAGGATCTTCAGGCGCGAGCCGCCTCCGGCGAGCAGCGGCACGGCGGCGACAGCCGCGCGAGCCCAGTACGGGCGCGTGTCGCCGCCTTCGCCCAGCAGCCGGAAGTCGCTCGCCGACAAGGCCTGGAGCCAATCCGGCGCTTCGCGGCCCAGGATCTCCGCGCGCGCCGCCGGGCGCTTCCGCCTGACGGCCGGCCAGACCTTCTCGCGCAGCCAGCGCACGCCTTCGGCGTTGGGCGGCCAGCTCAGATCTCCGACGAAGAAGACCAGCTCCTCCAGAGGAGCGTTCGAGCGGAACGCATATCGCAAGAGGTCCACGCCGTTAGGGACCACGACGGGCTCCGGGCCGCCGGCGGTCTTCAGAACCGCAGCGTCCCGCGCCGACACGCACGAGACTCCGGCCGCGCGGCGCAGAAGCTCTCGTTCGAAGGCCTCGACGCGCGCCGCCTGGGAGCGCGCGAACGCTCCCGTCAGCGCGGAGCGCGACGTCTCTCCCGTGCGCGCCCAGATCTCCGAGTCGCGGTTGTGGAAGTCGATCCAGACCGGAGCGCCGGCGGAAAGCGCCGCGGGCGCGACGTGGTAGGAGTGGGCGATGATCCACGCCGGCTTCTCGGCGTCCGCCGCCTCGGCGACGCGGCGCTCCAGCGCCGGCGAGCGGTAGAGCCACTCGGAGTACGGCTGTCCGGAAACCAGACTTCCGGCGGCCGCCACCGCGCGCCGGACCCGGCGCGTCGTCTGAAGGATCTCTTCGAGCGATACGCCGGCGGGCGCCTCCCCCGCGTACGGACGCGCGGGGTCTCGCAGCGCAAACGCCCGCACGCGAAACTCCTCGGCGAGCGCGGTGAGCAGGTGATAGTTGCGGATCGCGAGGCCGTCGCGCGTCGGATTCGGCGGCCGCGACAGGACTGATACGACGACCGGTTTCATCGCGCCCGCTCCGAAAGCGCGGCGCGGTACCGCGCGCGGCGGCGGCGTCCGATTTCCCCGGGCGTCGCGAGAGCGGCGGCATACCGCAGAGCCGCCCCCCACCACAGCGACGACGCTGCCAGCCACGCGGAAACAGGCCCGTGGTGCTTTCGGACGTAGCGGACGAGCGACGCGTGAAGCTCCCCGAACAGCCGATCTCCACCCGACCGGCCGCCTTCGTGGACGGCCTCCGCCGCCGGCTCGAAGCGGAGTCGCCATCCCCGGACCCGCCACCGCGCCATCAGGTCGGTCTCCTCGGCGTACAGGAAGAACGACTCGTCGAACCCGCCCTCTTCCTCGAACGCCGAGCGCCGCACCAGGAGAACCGCACCCATCAATGCCTCGACCTCCCGCGCGGTGTCGTGGTCCTGGCGCGTGGCGGAGTGGCCGCCGAACGGCTCCCGCCCTCCGAAGATGTAAGCGAGGCCCGAGCTCTCGCAAAAGATCCGCCACGGCGTAGGAAGCCGGCGGATGGACGCCTGGAGCGTGCCGTCGGGGTTGCGCAGCCGCGGCCCGACCGCTGCCGCCTTCGGATCCGAGTCGAGCGCCGCTTCGAGGGCCTCGATCGCCCCCGTACTCACGTACGCGTCCGAGTTGAGGAAGAGCAGGTAAGGCCGCGCGCTCTCCCGGGCGCCGCGGTTGCAGGCCGCGCCGAAACCGCGGTTTTCGGGCTCGCGAAGGACCCGCGTCCCCGGCGACTCTTTGCGGAGCCGCTCGCCGGCGTCGTCCCCCGAGGCGTTGTCCACCACGATCGTTTCGGCGGCCGGCGCCGTCTCTTCGACCGCGCGCACCGCGCGCAGGGTCTCGTCGGGGGTTCGGTAGTGGACGACGACGGCGGAGGTCCGTCCGCCGGGAGGGTCCGAGGCCGCAGTCACCACTGAGGGCAGTATACGGACGCTTCGAGACTGCGGTGTATAAGGAGCGCCATGGACTGGCTCGGACGGCGCGAGAGCGATCAGATCGAGGATCGAAGGGGGATGCCGGGCGGCCGCGTCGGAGTGGTCGGCTGCGGCACGGTGATCGTGGCACTGCTGATCGGCTGGCTCACGGGCACGAACCCGCTGCGGATTCTGCAGCTTCTGACGGACTCGACGGGCTCGAGCACGACCACGTCGGCGCCGCCTCCGGGCCCACCGGGACAATCGCAGTCCCAGGAGGACCCGGGGCGGAAGTTCGTCGGTGTCGTCCTCGCCGACACCGAGGATACGTGGAGCGAGATCTTCCAGTCCGAGGGCCGCACCTACCAGAAGCCGCGCCTCGTGCTCTTCACGGGCGCGACGCAGACGGGCTGCGGCTTCGGCTCGGCGGCGACGGGACCGTTCTACTGCCCCAACGACAGCACGGTCTACCTGGACCTCTCGTTCTTCGAGGAGCTCCGCCGGCTCGGAGCGCCGGGAGAATTCGCGCAGGCCTACGTCATCGCGCACGAGATCGGTCATCACGTGCAGAACCTCATGGGAATCGAAAGCAAGGTGAGCGCCCTGCGCGAACGCGTCTCCGAAGCCGACGGCAACCAGCTCTCGGTGCGGCTGGAGCTGCAGGCCGACTGCCTGGCGGGCGTCTGGGGCCATCACGGGGCGCAGCGCGGCCTGGTCCAGCCGGGCGACGCGGAAGAGGGATTGCGAGCCGCGGCGGCGATCGGCGACGACCGTCTGCAGCGGATGTCGCGCGGCTACGTCGCACCCGAGTCCTGGACGCATGGCTCCTCGCAACAGCGCGTCGAATGGCTGCGGCGAGGGCTCCAGTCCGGCAGCGCGAACGTCTGCGACACCTTCGCGGGCATTCGCTAAAAGAAAAGGCCCCGGCTTTCGCCGGGGCCAGAGAATCCCGGGGATCCGAAGCTCTTAGTACATGCCGCCCATGCCGCCGGGCATTCCGCCGCCGGCCGCCGGCTTCTCCTTCTCCTTGATCTCGGAGACGAGGGCCTCGGTCGTGAGCATCAGGCCGGACACCGACGCCGCGTTCTGGAGCGCGTTCTTGGTGACCTTGGTCGGGTCGATGATTCCCGCCTTTAGCATGTCCTCGACCTTCTCGGAGTTGGCGTTGAACCCGTAGTTACCGCCCTTGGCCTTGAGGTCGTTGATGACCACCGAGCCCTCGGCGCCGGCGTTCTGGACGATCTGCCGCGTCGGCTCCTCGAGCGCGCGGACTACGATCCGGGCTCCGATCTGCTCGTCGCCTGCGAGCTCCTTGGCCCGCTTCTCGACCGAGTCGATCGCGCGCAGCAGCGCCACGCCGCCGCCGGGGACGATGCCCTCCTCGACCGCCGCCTTGGTCGCGTGCATCGCATCCTCGACCCGGGCTTTCTTCTCCTTCATCTCGGTCTCCGTCGCAGCGCCCACCTTGATGAGGGCGACACCGCCGACGAGCTTGGCCAGCCGCTCCTGCAGCTTCTCGCGGTCGTAGTCCGAGGTCGTATCCTCGATCTGGGTCCGGATCTGCTTCACGCGGCCCTGAACAGCCTCCTGCTTCTTCTTGGAGCGGTCGTCGACGACGACCGTGGTGTTGTCTTTGTCGACGGTGACCTTCTTGGCGTCGCCGAGATCCTCCCACTTGACGTTCTCGAGCTTGATGCCGAGGTCCTCGGAGATGAGCTTGCCGCCGGTCAGGATCGCGATGTCCTCGAGCATGGCCTTGCGGCGGTCGCCGAAGCCCGGCGCCTTGACCGCGCAGACCTGGAGCGTGCCGCGGAGCTTGTTGACGACGAGGGTCGCGAGAGCCTCGCCCTCGATCTCCTCGGCGACGATCAGGAACGGCTTGCCCTGCTTGGCGATCTGCTCGAGGATCGGGAGCAGGTCCTTCATGTTCGAGATCTTCTTCTCGAACAGGAGCACCTTCGCGTTCTCGAGGACGCACTCCATCCGCTCGGCGTCGGTGATGAAGTACGGCGAGAGGTAGCCGCGGTCGAACTGCATGCCTTCGACGACCTCGAGGGTCGTCTCGAGGCCCTTGGCCTCCTCGACCGTGATCACGCCGTCCTTGCCGACCTTGTCCATCGCCTCGGCGATGATCTTTCCGATCTCCGAGTCGTTGTTGGCCGAGATCGTTCCGACGTGGGCGATGTCCTTGCCCTCGACCGGCTTGGAGAGCTTGTCCAGCGACTCGACCGCGGCCTTCACCGCCGCGTCGATGCCGCGCTTCAACTCCATCGGGTTGGCGCCCGCCGTGACGTTCTTGATGCCCTCGCGGTAGATGGCCTGCGCGAGCACCGTCGCGGTCGTGGTTCCGTCGCCCGCGACGTCGGAGGTCTTGGAAGCGACCTCGCGCACCATCTGAGCGCCCATGTTCTCGAGGGAATCTTGGAGCTCGATCTCCTTGGCGACCGTGACGCCGTCCTTGGTGACCGTCGGGGACCCGAACTTCTTCTCGATGACGACGTTGCGGCCCTTGGGACCGAGCGTCACCTTGACGGCGTCCGCCAGCTTGTTGACGCCGTGGAGGACGCGCTGCCGCGCCTCCTCGCCGTAAATGATCGTTTTCGCTGCCATGTCGTCGTCTCCTTACTTCTCGATGACGGCGAGGACTTCATCCTCGCGGAGGATGAGGTGCTCCACATCCTCGATCTTGATTTCGGTTCCGGCGTACTTGCCGATGAGGATGCGGTCGCCCTTCTTGACGTCCAGGGGAAGCTGCTTGCCTTCCTCGTTGATCTTTCCCTTGCCGACGGCGACGACCTCCGCTTCCATCGGATACTCCTTGGCGGTATCCGGGATGATGATGCCGCCCTTCTTCATCTCGCCGGTCTCGAGGCGCTTGACCAGGATCCGATCGTAAAGTGGCCGAATCTTCATGAAACTCCTCCTCTAGAGTTGACGAACCGTTTTGGTGCCCCGGTTTTCGGGTGTCGGGGCGGAGGCGGATATTAGCACTCATCCGAGACGAGTGCTAGCAACTATCAGGCGCGTCTCGAGATGCCATCCGTAAGTAATTGATATACATATAGTTCAATGGCCCGATCGATATGGTGACGAAAGCCGGGATCGTCGCGGGATCCCTCCTGATCTATGCGGCGACGGCGGCGCTGTGCTTCTGGCTGGTCCGCCGCTGGATCCGAGAAGTCCGGCCACTCGTCGCGATCCTGATCGCGCTCGCGCCGCTCCTCTTCACGGGAAAGGCGACGGTGACCGGCGGCGTCTACGCGCCTCTCGACATCCTCTATCTCGGCGAGCCGTTCACGTCGATTCGCGACAGCACCGGAATGACGACGGTCCAGAGTCCTCTGTTGTCGGACGTCGTCGCGTCGATGATTCCGTGGCAGAAGGCCCTCCGCTACTCCGTCAAGAACGGACGGTTTCCGCTGTGGAACCCTCTCATCCTCGGAGGAGAGCCCCTGCTCGCCGTGCAGCAGTCGGGAGCGCTCCACCCCGCAACCTGGGCGAGCTTCCTCCTACCCCTCGGGCAGGGGTGGACGCTCCAGATGAGCCTTCGGCTCTTTCTCGCGATTCTCGCGGGCTACCTTTTCCTTCGCGAGCTCGGATGCCGCGACATCGCCGCGCTGTGCGGCGCGCTCGGCTGGGGATTCTCCGACTTCTTCGTCTTCTGGCTGGGCTATCCGGTGTCCAATGCGCTCGGCCCGTTTCCATTGCTTCTGCTGGGCCTCGACCGTCTCGCGCGCTCTCCCGGCGCCCGATCCACGGCGCTGACCGCAGGGGCCCTCGTCCTCATCGCGTTGGCCGGCCACCCCGAGACGCTGCTCTTCTCGGTCGCGGGCGCAGGCGTGTATTTTCTCTTCGCTCTCGCCCAGTCCGCGCGCGGACAGCGCATGCGCGCGATCGGCCTGTCAGCGGCCGCGGGCGTGCTGGCCCTGGGCCTGACGGCCGTGCAGCTTCTCCCCCTCGCCGAGATCCTGCCGCAGACCTGGGAGCACGCGATCCGCAAGGAGTACTACGCACACCTGCCGAAGTCCGTCCCGCCGGTCGAGAGCCTCCGCCGTTCGGCTGTCAGTCTGCTTCCGTACACCCAGGGAGCGCCCGGCGCGGTTCTGCCGGGTGGTCAATTCGGCAGGGCCGGCGGGTACGCAGGCGCCCTCCTTCTCCCTCTGGCGGTCTGCGGTGTCGCCTCGAAGAG
>JBKOVK010000099.1:0-9825 GCA_046724475.1 Acidobacteriota bacterium
AGGAGTTGCCTGAAGAAAGTCTGACGACGAGCTGTAAAATCTGCTCTTCCGCGCGGTGCCCGCGACGCAGAATCGTGGTCTCGACCGATCGCAGAGACCAACCGCCAATCGCGGCCGTTCGACCGAGGCTATAGAAACGGGCCGGCCCACCGATCAAAGAAGGAGAAGAGCCATGAAGGAGTCGTCGTTCGAAGGCGTCGGAGGACTCAAGATCGCCACCCGCTCGTGGCAGCCGGCCGGAAAACCGCGCGCCGTCATGATCCTCATCCACGGATTCAACGCGCACAGCGGCTACATGACCTGGCCCGCCGAGCAATTCGCGGCCAAGGGGCTCGCGTGCTATGCCCTTGATCTCAGGGGACGCGGCAAGTCCGAAGGGGAGCGTTTCTATGTCGAGAAGTTCTCGGACTACCTGGGCGACGTGGACAGACTCCTCCGGAAGGCGTGGTCCGAAAACCCCGGCCTGCCGGTCTTCGTCCTCGGGCACAGCGTCGGAGGCGTCATTGCGGCTTCGTACGTCTTCGAGCACCAGAATGAGATCGCCGGCCTGGTCTCCGAGAGCTTCGCCTATGACGTGGGGCTGCCGGATGCGGCGTCGATCCTCCTGAAAGGGATCAGTCATCTGACGCCGCACCTCCACGTCTACACGCTGAAGAACGAAATCTTCTCCCGCGACTCCGAGGCGGTTTCGAGAATGAACAACGACCCGCTCATTGAAAAGGAATCCCAGCCCGCGGAGACCGCCGCAGAGGTACTGAAGGCCGCGGACCGCCTGACGGAGAACTTCTCGAAATTCACCGTGCCCGTCCTGATCCTCCACGGCACCGCCGACAAGGCAACGCGGCCGGCGGGAAGCCAGCGCTTCTACGATATGGCCGGCTCGAAGGACAAAACGCTGAAGCTCTACGAGGGCCACTTCCACGATCTTCTGAACGACATCGACAAGGAAGTCGTGATGGCGGACATCCTGGCCTGGATCGACGCGCGGCTCCTCCTCCCGACGGCGAAGCCGACTGTCGCCTCGGCCTAGGCAGGTCGCCGGTCCGCAGGGCCCGGCGGATCCGGATGCTCGAGACGCGAGTCGTCCTGGTCGGCGAGGTGTTGAGTGCTCACGCCGGAGCGCTCGGCGCCGACTTCGAGGGATATCGAAACCATGCGTATCGCGTCGCCAACTTCTGCCTGGCTCTGACGTCGGCGACCACGACGGCGGACGACCAGGAGCGAATCGAGAAGATCACCCTCGCGGCCGCATTTCACGACCTCGGCATCTGGACGGACGCGACGTTCGACTATCTGCCTCCCTCGAACCGTCTCGCAAACGCCTATTTGGCGGAGTCCGGCAGATCCGCGTGGGCGCCCGACATCTCGGAGATGATCCTCCGGCATCAAAAGCTCACGCATTTTCACGGCCGTTGCGCCCTCGTCGAGCCGTTCCGGCGGGCGGACCTGATCGACGTCTCGAACGGTTCGCCTCTTTCGGCCTGGGGCGAGAACTCTTGACGGAAGTCTTCGGACAATGGCCGGACGCTCGCTTTCACGAGCGCCTCGTCCGCCTCTTTCTCGGGCGCCTTTTTCGGTATCCCTGGAATCCGCTTCCCATGGTCAGGCTCTGACGTCCGGGAGAGCTGGAGGAGGCGGGCAGGGCCGAACGGCTTAAGCTCGCGTTGAACATTCCGCCAGAATGGCGCTCCCGACTGCAAGGTCGAATTTGTCCGCGCCCCATCCTTTAGCTCTCGGGCCGAAACTCCTGACGCATTCTGCGTGAGGCTCGCCAGGCGCCTGACTCCAAAGGAGATGTACCGAATTTGGTCGCGGTGAACCCTTTTCTCCGGTACCGCGTAGTTTGAGATGATATGGATCATCTAGCGATCACTCCCATGCGATATCCGGCCGGCCGCAAGCAGCTAACGCGCGAACGAATCGTTCGAGCTGCGTCGCGCCGGTTCCGCGGCCGGGGAAGTCAGGGAGCGGCGATCGGGGATCTCATGCGGGATCTTCACCTCACCCACGGAGGCTTCTATCGCCATTTCGACAGCAAAGAAGACCTGCTGGTCGAGGCGTTCGAGCAGGGTCTCGGCGAGAACCACTCCAGAATCGTCTCAGCAATCGAGAGCGCTCCCAAAGGGGGCGAGGTGAAGGCGCTGATCGACGAGTACCTCTCCATCGAGCACTGCGACAACCCTGCCGACGGCTGCCCCGTCGCCGCTCTCGCCACGGAGCTCGCTCGTCGTCCGCCCCGATCGAAGGCGCGGCTCGCCTTCGAGCAGGCCTTGAGAAAACGCACCCGGCGGATGGCGAAGTACATGCCCGGCGCCACTCAGGAAGAGCGCGAAAAGAAGGCCAAGCTCCTCATGTCCGGCATGTCGGGCACCCTGAACGTGGCCCGGGTCATCACGGACGAACTGCACAGGCGTCGCTTTCTGGACGACGCGCGGCAGTTCTACCTCGATGCCATTTCGCGGTGATTTTTTTTGCTTCATGAGATGACGATCATCATCTGACGGGGTAACACATGAACTTCGTGGCTTTGCGCATGCTGACCGGCGACCGCGCCAAGTACTTCGGTCTGGTTTTCGCGATCGCGTTCTGCACGTTCCTGCTGGAGAACCAGACCTCCATCTTCGCGAACATCCTGAGGCGCACGGCCAGCCAGATCCTGGACGTGACCGATGCCGAGGTCTGGGTGATGGATCCGATGACGGAGTACTGGGACCAGACCAAGGCGCTCAAGGACACGGACCTGACTCGGGTTCGAGGAGTCTCCGGCGTCGGCTGGGCGGTGCGGCTCTTCAAGGGCAATCCCGTGGCCCGCACGCGCAGCGGTAGGTTCGCCGCCTCGTTCCTGATCGGTCTGGACGACGCAACGCTCGCCGGGGCGCCCCGGAAAATGATCCTCGGATCTTGGGAGCGCCTCCGGGAGCCCGACTCGGTGGTCATCGACAAGGCTGGTTACGTCCTGCTCTTTCCCGGGGAACCGCTCCGGCTCGATCGAACGCTCGAGATGAACGACCACATGGTGAGGATCGTCGGAATCTCGGATGCCTCGCCGCCTTTCGCGAGCCTACCGGTCATGCATACCCGTTACAGTGAGGCCGTCAACTTCGTGGGGCGGGAGAGAACGCAGCTCTCCTTCCTGATCGCCCGGCCCGTCCCCGGCGTGACTCCTCAGGAACTCACCGGGCGCATTCAGGCCCGGACCGGGCTCCGCGCGCGGACAACGAAGGAGTTCATGTGGGACTGCGTCCGCTATTACCTCAAGAACACCGGAATTCCGGTCAACTTCGGCATCACGATCACCGTGGCCCTCGTCGTCGGTACCGTCGTGGCCGGCCAGACCTTCTATCTCTTCACCGTGGACAACCTGAAGCAGTTCGGCGCGCTGAAGGCCATCGGGGTCACAAACCTTCGTCTGACCGGGATGATCCTGCTGCAGGCTTTCAGCGTCGGGGCCCTCGGCTTTGCCCTCGGCACGGGTATGGCGGCCTCGTTCTTCGAGCTGACCCTTCAGAAGCTCGCGACTCGCCACATCGTGCTCATGTGGCAGTGCGTCGGCATCACCGGCGCCTGCATCTTCTTCGTCGTCATCGTGGCGAGCCTCCTGAGCATTCGGCGCGTTCTCGTGCTCGAGCCGGCCGCCGTCTTTCAGGGGTGAACGTCATGGAATCCAACGGCCACGCGGTCTCCTGCCACGGCGTCCAGAAGCATTACGGCGAGGGCGAGACCCGCATCGACGCGCTCCGGGGCGTGGACTTTTCCGCTCGCTTCGGCGAGCTCTCCTTCCTGGTGGGACCGAGCGGCTGCGGCAAGACGACGCTCCTTTGCGTGATCGCCGGCTTGCTGGACCGCAACGAGGGTGACCTCACGGTCCTCGGACAGAGGCCGGACGACCTCTCCAGCTCGGAGCGCGTGCTTTTCCGGCGCCGAAACCTCGGCTTCGTCTTCCAGCAGTACAACCTGCTTCCGGCCTTGACGGCGGCGGAGAACGTCGCGGTTCCGCTTCTCGCCGCCGAGGTGCCTCGCAAGGAGGCGCTGGACCGCTCAAAGGCGCTGCTTTCGCGACTCGGGCTGGAGAAACGCGCCGGGGCGCTTCCTACGAAGCTCTCCGGGGGCCAGCAGCAGCGCGTCGCCCTCGCCCGCGCGCTGATCCACGAGCCGCGCATCGTCGTGTGCGACGAGCCGACGGCGGCTCTCGACCACGCGACGGGAGAAGCGGTGATGGAGCTCCTGGCCTCGAACGCCGTCCAACCCGACCGCGCCGTCGTCGTCGTGACTCACGACTCCCGAGTCTTCCACCACGCCCACAGCATCGCTCGCATGGACGACGGCAGGATCGTGGAGGTCACTCGTCCGAACGGGTCCTCCGACCCGAAGGACCTCGGAGAATCCGGCTCGTTTCCCAAGGAGGTTGTCCAATGAAACGCTTCCTATTACCGTTCATCGGGATCGCCGCCGCTCTGTGGGCGGCATACTCCGTAGCCCGGACGGCCCCCAGGCGACAGCGCACCAATCCGCCCGCTCCCGCGCCGGTTTCGGACTACTCGCGGACAGTCGCCGCCGTGGGCCTCGTCGAGGCCAACAGCGAGAACATCGCGATCGGCACGCCTCTATCCGGTGTGGTATCGCAGATCTTCGTCACCGTCGGGCAGGCGGTGAGGACGGGCGACCCGCTGTTCGCGCTGGACACGCGCCAGCTTCGCGCGGATGCCGTCGTCCGGCGC
Organism: Acidobacteriota bacterium; assembly: GCA_046724475.1. Lineage (GTDB taxonomy): Bacteria > Acidobacteriota > Thermoanaerobaculia > UBA5066 > Gp7-AA6 > DAHUXD01. Next base: position 4,719 of record JBKOVK010000099.1, read on the forward strand.
AGCAGTCTGGCGGTCGCCCGAGGCGGCGTCAAGGTCGCCCGCGCCCGCCTCGAGGACGCGCAGCGAAACCTCGACTTCGCGGAAGGGCTGACCGACAAGCGCGCGATCAGCGCCGAGGAGACGACCCGGCGCCGATCGGCGGTCGAGACGACCAGAGCGCAGCTTGAAGAAGCCGAGAGCCAGGTCCTGGCGGCACAAGCGCAGGTCCAGTCCATCGAGACGGAGATCGATAGGAGCACGGTGCGCGCGCCGCTGGACGGGGAGGTGCTCCAGGTCAAGCTCCACCTCGGCGAGTACGCCCCGGCCGCCGTCACGGCGACGCCCCTGATCCTTCTCGGCGGATCGCGCCCGCTCAACGTGCGGGTCGACGTCGACGAGCACGAGGCGTGGCGCGTCAGGCCCGAGGCCGCGGCCACAGCACACGTTCGAGGCGACGCGCGACTTAAGACGCCGCTTCACTTCGTACGCTTCGAGCCGTTCGTCGTCCCGAAGAAGTCGCTGACGGGGGACAGCACCGAGCGCGTCGATACGCGCGTGCTCCAAGTCATCTACCGAATCGAACGACAGGATCTCGGGATATTCGTCGGCCAGCAGATGGACGTCTTCATCGACGCCTCGCGGCAGACCGGCAGCTGAGGAGGCTCTCATGAGATGGCGCTCGCTCGTCTGGATTTTGCTCTTCGCGCCCGCGTGCGCCGTCGGGCCGAACTATAAGCGGCCCGCGGTCACGGTCCCGGAGTCGGTGCGTGGCGTGACTGCCGCGGAGGCCGGCGAGGCCGCGTCTCTCGCGGACCGGCCGTGGTGGGAGATCTTCGGCGACGAGACATTGCAGTCGCTGATCGACGAGGCTCTCCGCAACAACTACGACGCGCGAACGGCGGCCTGGCGTGTCGAGGAGTTCCGCGCGCGCGCCGGCATCGCTCGTTCGGAGTTCTATCCGCAGATTGGGTACCAGGGAGGATGGTCGCGCGGCCGCCAGTCGGAATTCGTGCAGCCGAGCCTCAACCCGACCAAGAGTCTCCAGGACGTGAACCTCGCCTTCTCCTGGGAAATCGACGTTTGGGGCCGCATCCGGCGGCTTTCCGAGGCCGCCCTGGCCGAGTACCTTTCGACGGAGCAGGGACGGCGCGGCGTTCTGCTCTCGGTCGTTTCGGACACCGCTGCGGCCTATTTCCAGCTTCGGGACCTCGATGCGCGTCTCGCGATCGCCAACCGGACAACTCAGGCTTTTCAGGGGACCTACGACCTCTTCGATCGCCAGCGGGCCGGCGGCCTGACCTCCGAGCTCGAGGTGTCACGCGCTGAGGCGGCGCTCGCAGCCGCTGCCGCGACAATCCCGGACCTCGAACAACAGATCGTTGCGCAGGAGAACCTGATCTGCTTTCTCCTCGGCCGCGATCCCGGTCCAATCCCGCGCGGCGCGGGCCTGACGGAGCAGGCGATTCCGCCGCAGGTGCCAGTGGGACTGCCTTCCGCCCTCCTCGAGCGCCGTCCCGATCTGCGCCAGGCGGAGGAGCAGCTCGTGGCGGCCAACGCCCGCGTCGGTGTGGCGACTGCGAACTTCTTTCCGAAGATCAGTCTGACGGGTTCCTTCGGGGGTGCGAGCCCCGAGCTCGAAAACCTCTTCCACGCCGGCCGGATGTGGTCGATCGCGGCGGGACTGGCCGGGCCACTCTTCCAGGGTGGACGCCTGAGGAACGAGTACGACGCCGAAGTGGCCCGCTTCGAACAAGCAATGGCACAGTACGAATCCGCCGTCACCCACGCGTTTGGCGAGGTTTCGACGGCGCTGACCGCTTACGGGAGTCTCGCAGCTGCCGAGAAGCAGCAGGCGCGGTCGGTCGCTGCCTATCAGGAGTCCGTCGAGTTGGCGAATATCCGGTACGTCGCGGGCCTGTCGAGCTACGTCGAGGTGCTCGACGCCGAGCAATTGCTCTATCCCGAGGAAAACACGCTGGCCCGGATGCAGCTCGCCCGGTTGGACGCCCTCGTCGCGCTCTACCGAGCCCTGGGCGGCGGCTGGCCGCTCGAAACGCGTGAGGAATCGAGGCGGGCGTCCCGATGACCGCCGAAACCTGCTCCCCGCGCGTAACCGACACGGACATTTTGACCTAAAGGAGTGACCACAATGCGCAGTAGTAACGATAATGGTCGACTAGCCGACAAGAATATCCTTGTCACCGGTGGCAACAGCGGAATCGGGCTGGCCGCAGCGCAGGAATTCGACAGAGAGGGCGCGCGCGTCGCCGTCTGCGGCTTGAATGAAGGGTCGCTGCAGGCGGCTAAGGAGACGTTGAGAGCGGGAAGTCTCGCGGTTCGCGCAGACGTCAGCAATCTCCACGACCTCGACACGATGTTCGCGACGATCAAGCGGGAGTTCGGGCACCTGGACGGTGTTTTCGTAAATGCAGGTTACAGCGAGTTCCTGATGTTCGAGGACGTGACAGAGCAAAGCTTCGACAGGGTAATAGCCGTCAATTTCAAAGGGGTTTACTTCACGATTCAAAAGGCCTTGCCACTTCTCAGGCAAGGCTCGTCTGTAATCATCAATGCGTCCGTTGGCGCGCGCAAGGGGTGGCCGACAACCTCGACAGTCTCGACCTGCAAGGCCGCGGTCGTCCATCTCGCTCGAATCCTCAGCGCCGAGCTCGTGCAGCGCGGGATTCGCGTGAATACCCTCAGCCCAGGCCCGACGGACACGGCGATGTTCGGTCGCTTCCCGGGCGAACAGCAGGGCGAGGCGGTTAAGGACGTCCTCCGAACCAACAATCCAAGCAAGCGGATAGCCGATCCTTTGGAAATCGCGAAGCTGGCAGTTTACCTCGCGTCGGACGATTCAGCGTACGTGGTCGGGGCAGACTTCCTGATCGACGGCGGGGTTACGGCCATTTCGGCCGTGGGCGCCTGAGCCTCGTTGACGGGAGTCAAGGCCGTTCCTGTTCCCGCTTAGGCAGGGACGGCCTCGCACCGCCAATCCCCATCACGCCAAAAAGCTGTCGGCCGAGACGTTTCTTGCGCCTGCGTTAGCGGCGCTCAGCGGGAGAATCATCGGTTCCGAGACTCCGGGGAGGGCTCTCCCGCTGGCGGAGCGCCTGATTTCTCAGGTGCTTTTGGCAGTCGATGGCGGACACGTTGGAGCGGGAAACGGGGGTCGAACCCGCGACATCCACCTAGGCGCGGTCGATCTCGCCCCGAAGGACGGTCATTGGCAACGGGCATCGAGGCCTTCCCGGCATGGCGTGTGCAGCAACACACCCACTTCGAGCGGACGCGCCGCGTGGCGCCTTTCAGTCCGGCGCCTCGTAGACGACAACGCGATCGCGGCCGGCCTGCTTGGCGGCATAGAGCGCATCATCGGCCGCGCTCAGCAGGCCGCGGGGAGTCGGGTGCTTCTCACCCGCGGCCGCGATTCCAGCCGAGACGGTCGTGACCGGCAGCATCTGGTCGCGGTGCCGGATCTGAAGACCCTTGATCAGGAGCCGGATCTCCTCCACACGCTGCACGGTGGCGGCCAGTGAGGACTCTGGCATTACCACTACGAACTCCTCGCCGCCATAGCGGCAGGAGATATCGCTCCTCCGGACCGTATCGCGTAGTACCTGCCCTACCTCGCGTAACACGGTGTCGCCCGCCTCGTGCCCGAACGTATCGTTGAGTCGCTTGAAGTGGTCGATATCCAGCATGCCGATGCAGAGCTCGGAATGGCTGCGCCGCGCGCGGTACAGCTCGCGAGCGAGGCTATCTTCCAAATAGCGTCGGTTGAACAGCCCGGTCAGGAGATCGTGCGTCGCCTGCTCGCGTAGCTTCTCCCGAAGCCTCAAGTTGGACAAAGACAGCTTGATCGCCTCGCCCATGGTCAGTGCAAGCTGACGGTAGTCGGATCGACGCTCTCCGGGCCGCGCGCCCTCGGCACCGATGACGCACAACAGCCCCAGCGTCTCTCCCTGAACCGTCAGCGGTACGCACAGGTAGCCCCCATCGGGCGGACGGCTGAAATGACGGCAGACCAGGCTGGTCTTGGGGTCGCTGGCTTCGTGCGGTTGACCGCGTCGCATCGCCCAACAGTCGTCCAGCAGAAAGGTCGCCTCCACAGTTGCCTCGGCGCCCCACCGCGCGACCGTCTCGAGATGCTGATCCCAAGAATGCAGGATCGCGAAGAAGCCCGCGTGGGCCGAGAAGAGTTCACTGGCCGTCAGACCGATCACGTTGTAGACCTCGTCCGTCGTCGTGCAGGTCTGAAGAAGATCATTCATACGATTGAGCGAGCGCAGGTTGTCCTCTCGCCGCTGCAACTCGGCCACGAGGGCAAGTGCTTCCCCATGGGATTTTTGTAAGCGTTCCTCCGTCTTGTACCGCTCGGTGATGTCACGCACATTGCACTGAATCACTCGCTCGCCATCGACCAGGTAGACATTGCTGATGAATTCCACGCGTACCAGCTGGCCACTCTTCGTTTCGAGCGGCAGGTTCTCGTAACGGATGTACTCGTGGAGCTGCAAATGCCGGAAGGCGCTCTGACTCGCGGCGACATCTCGGAAAGCGCCGATCTCCCAGAGCGTCTGCCCTATCAACTCGCCGGAGGAATAGCCGAGCAGGTTCAGCAAAAAAGGGTTGGCGTCGGTGATCCTTCCGGTATTCGCGTCGAGAATGAGAATGCCGTCCTTTGCGGTCTCGAAGAGGCGCCGGTAGCGGAGTTCGGAAGCCATGAGGGCGTGCTGGATCCGTTCATGGTCGGTGCTCGGAGTCTTGGGGGACGCCGAGGTTGCGGTTGCCGCTTCCAGTCCAGCCAGCCGGGCTCTCAAGGCGGCAATCTCTGCGATCAGGGCAGGAGTTGACTCGTCAGGCATCTCTAGAATCTCCGGCCTCGTGACCGGGCCGAGCCTTCGGACCATCAGAGAGTCTACAGTACAGCGGAGGTCGCGGGCTCGGTCTTGGGGTGTCTCCGCCAAATTTCAAGCCAGTCGGACAACCGTTGTAGCGGAAACCGCTGGACTCACTTGCGCCCGGCGGCTTGCAGGATCAGGTCGGTGATCTCCTGTGGATGCGAGATGAGCGACAAATGGCTCGCCTTCACCTCGATCGTCGTTGCTCCCATGCGTTTGGCCAT
>JBKOVK010000052.1:0-5935 GCA_046724475.1 Acidobacteriota bacterium
CCATTGGCCGCGCGTGAGCGGGTTGTTGGGGCAGCAATTGCCTCCGCCGCATCCCGCCGTGATGCCGGCGTGGTAAAGCGCCTCGATGAACTGGAACTGCCGTCGGTGATGAGTGGTGAGCCGTGTAGGACTCGAACCTACAACCTAGAGATTAAGAGTCTCTTGCTCTACCAATTGAGCTAACGGCCCACTCGGGGCGCGGAGGATAACCGATCGGCCGGAACCGAGCAAGAGCGCTGTCCTCTCGAGCCGAGGACGGGATCCTTCGTCGCTGCGCTCCTCAGGATGACGGCTTCAGGCTACCCTCCGCCCACCAGTTCCACGACCTCGAGCTCGTCGCCCGCGGCCAGGCGCGTCTCCGGATACCGGGCCTTCGGCACGATGTCGCGGTTGCGCTCGACGGCGACGCGCGGCGTCGAGACCTCGAGGCTCCGGAGAAGATCCGCCACAGTCGCGCCCTCGGGAACGAGGCGCTCCTCGCCGTTGACGGTGATGGACAGCTCCGCGCTCATCGCCGCTTGATGGGGTACTGGATCTCGGCGCTGGCGTCGGGAGCGGTGACGCGGATGACCGCTGCGGCCATCCCGTTTCCGCCGGCCGGGATCATGAAGGACATCGGGCACGATCCGTCCGACGTGGTGCGGCCCTGGAACACCGTCGCCGCGCGGGCGGACGTCGAGAGAATCCGCACCTGGACGAGCGCTCCCTGGACCGGCCTCGCGGGCGAACCCGAAGCCGCCTTCAGCTTGGTCTGCACCGTGCGGCCCGCGACGAAGTCGGGAGCCGGCAGGAGCGAAAGCTCGATCTCTTCGGGCATGTCGTCGGATGCGAGGTAGTCGAGGATCATCTGATCGAGGCTGCGGTCCGAGACGCCCGCGGCGGGCGTCGCGCGGGGAACCGGAGCGGCCGGCGCGGCCGCCGCCGCCGCGGCCGCGGCCTTGTCCGCCTTGGAGATCTTGCCGGTCTTCTCCTTCTCCGGTCTCTCCGTCAGCGTCGCGGCCTCGACCGACGTCGGCGACATGCCTTCCGGAATCTGTACCGATCCGTTGGGACCGTCGAACCGGCCGCGCTGGATCGCCGCGATCATCGTCCGGTGCTGCTGCTCCATGAGGTCCTGGATCGCATGGTCGTCGCGGCCAGCCTTGACGACCTCGGCGTACGAGGTGCGCTTAGTGGCCAGGATCTCTCCGCCGACGTACACGAGGGATTCGACGTAAGGATTGGCCTCGCCCTTGTCTTCCGTCTGGATGTGGAAGACGCGGTTGCGATGCTTGACGTCGGTGTTGAAGCCTGTAATCACGGCAGCGAGGAATTGTAGCGCGCCCGTTCGCCGTGACTTCGGTCACGTGGGCGGTCTTCGTTTATTCTTGACGCGATGCGGCGCGCGCGTTCGGCCGGAGCCTGGCGCAGAGCGCTCCTGCTGGTGGTCTTCACCCTCTCGGGCGCGAGCGGGTTGATCTACGAAGTCCTCTGGACGCGGCGCCTGACCCACATCTTCGGATCCACGACGCTCGCCGTCTCGACCGTCCTCGCGGCGTTCATGGGAGGACTCGCCCTCGGCAGCGTCTTGCTGGGAGCCTGGGCCGACCGGAACCGCGACAGGACACTGCGCGGCTACGGGCTGCTCGAGATCGCGATCGCCGTCCTCGGAATCGCGATTCCGCTGCTGCTGAAGGTCGTCGAGGCGGTCTACCTCGCCGTCGCGCCCGCCCTCGAGAACGTGCCGATGGCGTTCTTTCTGGTCCAGTTCGTCCTCGTCGGCGCCGTGCTCGCCCTTCCCTGCTCGCTGATGGGCGGGACGCTTCCGATGCTCGCGCGCTGGTTGGTCGGACGCGAGGAGGAGATCGGCGGACGGGTCGGCGCGCTCTACGCCGCCAACACGCTCGGAGCGTTCGCGGGCACTGCCGCAGCGACGTACGGTCTTCTGCCTCACACGGGCGTGCGCGAGGGCGAGTTCATGGCGGTGGGACTGAACCTGCTCGCGGGGCTGACGGCGCTGGCGATGGCGGCGAAGGCGAGTCCCAGGTCCCAGGTCCCAAGTCCCATGCCCGAGGAACCCACGACCGAGATCCGGCCGCTGCGCGATGCGCGGCCGATTCTCTGGGCGACGTGCCTGTCGGGATTCGCCTGCATGGTCGCCGAAGTGGCGTGGGCGCGACTCGTGAGCCTCGTGTTCGGGAGCTCGGTGTACGCGTTCGGGCTGATGCTGCTGCTGTTTCTCGGCGGCATGTCGATCGGCAGCGCGATCTTCGCCCGACTGCGGTCGAAGGACTCGGCGCGCGTACTGGGAGTGGCCCTCGTCGCCAACAGCGTGGCTTCCCTTCTCGGCATCGCCGCGGTGCCGCACCTCGCCGCGGTCTTCATGCGAGGCTTCCCCGCGGTGCGTGACTCTTTCGCGCTCCAGCAGTGGCTGCAGATCCTGGAGACCGCGCCGCTGCTGCTGCCCTTGTCCATCCTCTTCGGCATCGCGTTTCCCGCGGCGGTCGCGGCGGTCTCGGACGTGGCGGGCATGGGCCGCGGCGTGGGCCGCGTGACCGCGTGGAACACGGCGGGGACGGTGGGAGGCGCGTTTCTCGGCGGATTCGTGCTGATTCCGGGGATCGGGCTCCGCGCGACGCTGACGGTCGGCGCCGCCGCAGCGGCGGTAGGAGGCCTGCTCGCCTTGCGGCGCGCAGGGTCTTCGACGTGGCTCCGGGCGGGGCTCGCGGTCGCCGGGATCGCGCTCCTCACCGCACTGCTGCTGCCGGCCTGGCCGAAAGCCGATCTGACGGCGGGCGCCGGCTTCTACGCCACGCTGTACGGGACGACGCAGGGCCTGGAGACCGCCGAGGGCCGTTCCGAGCTGCTCTTCTACAAGGACGGCGTCGCGACGACGCTCTCGGTCGACAAGCAGGGCGAGCGCCGCTTCTACCGGTCCAACGGGAAGACCGACGCCTCGACGGACCCCGGCGACATGGCGAACCAGCTCCTCCTCGGCCACCTTCCAATGCTCCTTCACCCCGACCCGAAGGACGTGTTCGTCCTCGGTCTGGGGACCGGCGTATCGGCCGCGGCCGTGGCGCGCTACCCGGTGAAGTCCATCGACATCTTCGACATCGAATCCGCATCGCGGGACGCGACGAAGCTCTTCACGCCCGAGAATCGCGACATCCTCTCGGATCCGCGTGTGCGCTTCGTGGTCGCCGACGGGCGCAACGCCCTCCTGGCGCGCAAGAAGACCTACGACGTGATCATCTCCGACCCGTCGGACGTCTGGGTCGCGGGCGTCGGCAGCCTCTTCACGCGCGAGTTCTACGAGATCGCGCGTTCGCGCCTGAATCCGGGCGGCGTGATGGTCCAGTGGTTCCACGGACACTCGCTCCCGCCCGAGCAGATGAAGCTGATCGTCGCGACGTTCCGGTCGGTCTTTCCGCACACGTCGTTCTGGCGGCCGAACCGCGGCGACGTCATCCTGCTCGGCACCGTCGAGCCCACGCCCTGGGACTTCGCGAGACTCCAGCAGCGCGCGGCCTCGGTCAAGGGCGTCCACGACGACCTGGTCCAGATCGGCTTCTGGCAGCCGCTGTCGATCTTTGCCGCCTTCGTCCTCGACGGCGACGATCTCTCGCGCATGCTCGCGGGCGTCGAGGGTCTCCACACCGACAACCGGCCGGTCGTCGAGTACATGGCTCCCCGCGCGACCTACGACGACACCGCGACGGTCAACGACGTCGGCATCCAGGCTCTGCAGACCAAGATGCTCCCGCGGATCACCAACTTCGACGAGAAGCGCGACTTCGACGCGCGAGCGAAGTACCTGCTGGGATTCGGCATGGCTTCGATCGGGAGAGTCGATCCGGCGATCCGTCTGATGGAGCAGAGTGTGGCGGGCGGGGTCTCGGACCCGAAGTTCCTGGTCGGGCTCGGGAATCAGTACCGGGCCAAGGGCTGGAACATCAAGGCGATGGCCGCATACGCGCGGGCGCTCGCCCAGTCGCCCGAGGACGACGAAGCCGCGAGAAACCTGGCCGATCTCCAGCGCAGCCTGGGAGACGACGCGGGCGCTGAGGCGACGCTGCGAGGAGCCCTGCAACGCGTTCCGGACAACGCGCCGCTGGCCCTGGCCACCGGCAAGCTCCTCCTCGAGACGGGCCGAGGCGCCGCGGCCGAACCGCTGCTCACCCCGGCCCTGGCCAAGGAGCCTCAGAACGCCGAGCTCCAGGTCGTGGCCGGAAGGGCCGCCGCGGCCTCCGGCCAGGCCGACCGGGCGAAGGCAATCCTGCGCAACGCGGCGACGCTCGCACCGCAGGATGCGCAGATCCAGCGCGACGTTGCCGCCACGATGCTCGCGATGGGAGACGCGGACGAAGCCGCGGCCGCCTATGCACGCGCCTGCGAGCTCGAGCCGGGAAGTGTCGAGGCGCACGCGGGACTGGCGCAGGCCTCTTTCCGCCGAGGAGACGCCGCCGCCGGGAGAGAAGCGAGGCGGCGCGCTCTGGAGCTCGATCCCTACAACGCGGCGATGCTCGCGTTACCGGGGAACTGACGGCGTCTTCGAAGGCTCCGGCTTCTTTCCCTGTTTGCGGAAAACCAGAAACGTGTCCCGAGCGGTTCCGTCGTTCTGCAGCGTGCGCGTCTGGCGGGTCCAGGTCTTCCCGTCGTCCCGAAGCCTCCAGATCATCCGCTGACTGGCCTCACGCGGGTTTTCGTCTGTGACCACGACCGCCTCGATCCAGAGGGAGGTTCCGTCTTTGCCCCACGCCGCTTCCACGGTCCCCTTCTGGCGGCCCAGGTGCTTCTCGTAGCGCTTCCCGTCGACGACGATCTCATCGGCGCCGAGGCGGCGCCGCTTTTCGCCGATCGGTTCGACCCAGATGTGATTCCCGGTCTGCCGGACCCGGAGGACCGCGTCCTCCATCGACGGCGAGACGCCCTGACTGGCCTGCGCGTCGAGAACCCACTCGCCCGAGAAGTCGAGCGGCGCTCCGCCGGTCTTCTTCGGGACCGGCGCCTTCGTGATCTTCGGCTTCGGAGCCGCCGGGCGGGTCGGGACGGGCGTCTGCGCGGCGGCACCCGCCGCCACGAGGAGCGTGGCGGCGATCCCGCGGAATCTTTTCACGCTCTGGCCTTCTCGCGCGCGGCCGCCAGCGAGCGGCGCAGGAACTGACCCGTGTAAGAGCCCTTCACCGCGGCCACGTCTTCGGGCGTCCCCTCGGCGACGATGCGGCCTCCGCCGTCGCCGCCCTCCGGCCCGAGGTCCACGACCCAGTCGGCCGTGCGAATCACCTCGAGGTTGTGCTCGATGACGATCACGGTGTTCCCCTTCTCGGTCAGCGAACGCAGGACGCCCAGCAGCTTCTGGATGTCGTCGAAGTGTAGACCGGTCGTGGGCTCGTCGAGAAGGTAGAGCGTGCGGCCCGTGGACCGCCGCGCCAGCTCGCGGGCGAGCTTGACCCGCTGCGCCTCGCCGCCCGACAGCGTCGTGGAGGACTGGCCCAGCTGGATGTACCCGAGGCCCACCTCCACCAGCGTGCGGCAGATGGTCGCGATCGCCGGAATGTTGGCGAACAGCTCCAGCGCCTGCTCCGCGGTCAGCGCCAGGATGTCTGCGATCGACTTGCCCTTGTAGTGCACCTGGAGCGTTTCGCGGTTGTAGCGTTTCCCCCCGCAGACGTCGCAGGTGACGTAGATGTCGGGCAAGAAGTGCATCTCGATCTTGATCTGTCCGTCTCCGCAGCAGGCCTCGCAGCGGCCGCCCTTGACGTTGAACGAGAAGCGGCCGGGCTGGTACCCGCGGGCGCGCGCCTCGGGGGTGCGCGACATCAGCTCGCGGATGGGATTGAAGACGTTCGTGTAGGTCGCGGGATTGGAGCGCGGCGTGCGGCCGATCGGCGACTGGTCGATGTTGATGACCTTGTCGATCTCGAAGAGCCCCTCGATCTTGTCGTGCGCGCCG
>JBKOVK010000180.1:0-4409 GCA_046724475.1 Acidobacteriota bacterium
GCGGCCACTCCCAGGAGAGCGATCGACGCAAACCACCGGCGCAGCTTCGGCGCGAACGCCTCGAGCAGCAGGATGACGCAGCCGGCCACGGCGAGCGCCGTTTCGGGAGCGATCGCCGCCAGGTCTTCGCGGGTGAACTGCACGAACGACTCGGTCACGGCCGCGCCGATCCCTTCTCGGCGAGGGCGAGCCGCTTCGTCGAAACGGTTTCCTGGAGCGACTCGACCGACGTCCGGATCCGGTCGAGGACGTCGTTGGGCCGCGTCCCGATCCAGAGCATCAGGACGATCAGGAGTCCCGCGGCCACGAGCTCGCTCGGCCGAATGTCCGTCAGCTTCTTGTTCTCGTCGTTCTTGAGCGGATTCCAGAAGACCCGCATTACGAGGGTCAGCATGTACACGGCCGACAGGATCACGCCGGTGGCCGCGGCGATCGCCCAGCCGCGGTGAGGCGAAGCCCACGCCCCGATCAGGATCAGGAACTCGCCGACGAAGCCGTTCAAGCCGGGAAGTCCGATCGATGAGAGTGTCGCGATCAGGAAAAGCGCCGTCGTCACCGGAACGATGCCCGCGATTCCACCATACGCATCGATCTCACGCGTGTGCCTGCGCTCGTAGAGGACGCCGACGAGAAGGAACAGAGCTCCCGTCGAGAGGCCGTGGTTGACCATCTGGAGGATCGAGCCCTGGAGCGACATGGTGGTGAAGGCGCCGATCCCCATCACGACGAGACCCAGGTGCGAAACCGACGAATACGCCACGAGGCGCTTCATGTCGGGCTGGGGATAGGCGACGAGCGCGCCGTAGATGACGCCGATGATTCCCAGGATCCCGAGCCACGGCGCGTAGCGCATGGCGGCTTCGGGAAAGAGGGGGAGGGCGAAGCGCAGGTAGCCGTATACGCCGAGCTTCAGCAGGACGCCCGCCAGGATGATCGAGCCCGCCGTGGGCGCCTCGGTGTGGGCGTCGGGGAGCCACGTGTGGAGGGGGAAGACCGGCACCTTGATCGCGAACGCCAGCGCGAAGGCGACGAAGAGCAGCGTCTCGATCCGGCCCGAGAAAGACAGGCGATAGAGGTCTTCAAAGGCGAAAGACCAGGCGCCGGTCGCCGAATGATGCCGGATCGCGATGTAGAGGATCGCGAGGAACATCAGCAGGCTCCCCGCCATCGTGAACAGGAAGAACTTCATCGCGGCGTAGATCCGCCGCGCGCCGCCCCAGATGCCGATGATGAAGTACATCGGGACGAGCATCACTTCCCAGAAAACGTAGAAGAGAGCGAGATCCAGCGCGACGAGGCTGCCGAGCATCCCGGTCTCGAGCACCAGGAACGCGATCGAGAATCCGCGGACCTCCTTCTCGACGTGCGAGAGCGAGAAGAGCAGAGCGATCGGCGTCAGGATCGTCGTCAGGAGGACGAGAACCAGCGAGATGCCGTCCAGGCCGAGCGAATACGAGATCCCGAGCGGCGGGATCCAGGGTACCTGCTCGCGGAATTGGAAGCCCTTCTGGAGGACGTCGAACCGCCACCAGAGGGGTAGTGAGAGGAAGGCGACGGCCGCGGCGATCGCGAGGCCGAAGATCTTGGCCTCCCGCTCGAGGGTCCTGGGGAAGAGCAGCAGCACCGCCGCGCCCGCCGTCGGCAGGAAGACCAGGACGGAGAGCAGGTGCTCGCGCACGAAATCCGACATCTAGAAGGCTCCCACGACCAAGAGCAGCAGGGCCACGAGGCCGATCAGGAACGAGAGCGCGTAGTTGCGGACGTTGCCCGTTTGGAGGAACCGCAGGAAATCGCCGGTGAGCTCGACGAGGAACGCGCCGGCGTTCAAGACGCCGTCGATGATCAAAACGTCCACGACTTTCCAGAGGAAGCGGGCGATCCACTCGAAGGGGCGCACGAAGAGGAAGTCGTAGAGCTCGTCGATCCGGAACTTGTCCGCGACCAGGGAATAGAGGCCCGGCCACGCCGCGGCGATCCTCGCCGGGACGCGGCCTTCCTCCTTCGCATACCACTTCCAGGCGAGGAGGATGCCTGCCGCGGCCACGGCGACCGACACGGCCATGAGGAGCCACTCGGTAGCGTGGGGAAGCGCCTCGTGCACCGCGTCGTGCCCCGCGATCGGGACCAGGATAGGGGAGAGGAATCGGCCGATGCGATTGCCGTTTTCTGCGATGACCGCCGGGAGGCCCACCCATCCACCGACGATCGACAGGAAGGCGAGGACGATCAGCGGGAGCGTCATGGAAGTGGGCGACTCGTGGACGTGATGCTCCTGCTCGTGCGTTCCGCGGAAGCGCCCGTAGAAGGTCAGCGAGACGACGCGGAACATGTAGAAGGCGGTCAGGCCGGCCGTGAAGAGGGCCACGGCCCAGAACACCCGCCCGTAGCCGCCGTGCTCGAACGATGCCGAAAGGATCGCGTCCTTGGAGAAGAAGCCGGCCAGCGGGGGAATCCCGCAGATCGCCAGCGCCGCGATCAGAAACGTCGCGTGGGTAACGGGCAGCTTCGCCTTCAGGCCTCCCATGTGCCGGACGTCGAGATCCCCGCTCATCGCGTGCATCACCGAGCCGGCGCCGAGGAAGAGGCACGCCTTGAAGAAGGCGTGCGTCATGACGTGGAACATGCCGATGGTGAAGGCGCCGACGCCGCACGCCAGGAACATGTAGCCCAGCTGCGAAATCGTCGAGTACGCGAGGACTTTCTTCAGGTCGTTCTGCGCGACGGCGATGATGCCCGAGAAGATCGCGGTGAAGCAGCCGATGGCAGCCACGAACAGCATGACCTCCGGCGCCAGCCGGAACAGGACGTTGCAGCGCGCGACCATGTACACGCCGGCCGTGACCATCGTGGCCGCGTGGATCAGGGCGGAGACGGGAGTCGGGCCGGCCATCGCGTCGGGGAGCCAGACGTACAGCGGGACCTGAGCGCTCTTGCCCATCGCCCCGACGAAGAGGCAGAAGCAGATGATCGCGAGGCCGGGCGCGAACTTCGCCGGATCGGCCGCGGCCTTCGAGAAGACTTCGGTGTAGTTGAGCGAGCCGAACGTCGTGAAGATCGCGAACATCCCGAGCAGGAAGCCGTAGTCGCCGATCCGGTTGACGACGAAGGCCTTTCGCCCGGCTTCCGCGGCGTAGCCCTCCCAGAAGTAGTAGCCGACCAGAAGGTACGAGCAGAGGCCCACGCCCTCCCAGCCCACGAACATCAGTACGAAGCTCTCGGCCAGGACCAGGAGAAGCATCGCGAACAGGAACAGATTCAGGTACGCGAAGAAGCGGGCGTACCCGCCGTCCGTCGCCTCGTGGTGCATGTAGCCGGTCGCGTAGATGTGGATCAGAAACGCGACGAACGTGACGAAGGCGAGCATCAGGGTCGACAGCGGGTCGAGGCGGAAGGAGAAGTCCAGCGACAGATCGCCGACGCTGATCCAGCTGCCGTAGGTTTCCAGGATCGGCGCGCCATCGCCCGAGAGGAACGGGATCACGCGGGTGTATGCCGCGATGGTGACCAGTCCCGCCGCTCCGCAAGCCACGACCGAAACGAACCGCTTGCCCAGACGCGTGCCGAGAAGACCGTTCACGACGAATCCCGCCAGGGGGATCACCGGGATCAGCCAGAGCGGAGCGCTCATCGTCGGCCGCGCCTCACCACTTCAGGAGGTGGATCTTGTTCACGTCGATCGTCTCGGTGTGCCGGAAGAGGGCCACGAAGATCGCCAGTCCCACGGCCGCTTCCGCGGCGGCGATTGCGATGACGAAGAAGACGATGATCTGGCCCTCGCGCGAAGGCAGCGAGGCGCCGTAGCCGAGGAGCGTCAGGTTCGCGGCGTTCATCATCAGCTCGATCGACAGGAAAATCTGGATCGCGCTGCGGCGCAGGAGCGCTCCCGCGATCCCGATGCAGAAGAGCGCGCCCGAGGCCAGCAGCACATCGGAGAGGGGGATCCCGCCGATCATGCGCGCCTCTCCCGCCGCGCCAGGGCGAAGGCGCCGACCAGCGCCGCCAGAAGGAGCACCGAGACCGCCTCGAAGTGCAGCAGGTATGCGGAAAAGAGCGTGCGCGCCAGAATGCCCGCGTCGCCGAGCGCGGCCGGATCTTCCGGCGCAAGGCTCGGGATCCGCGAGCCCGAGCCCCGGAGCGTGCCGAGCAGGAGGGCCGCGAAGACCACGATCGAGGCGCCTCCGAGGAGCGTCTGGATGGGCCGGCCGCTCCTCTCCTGCGGCTGGGTGCCGATGTTCAGAAGCATGAGCACGAAGAGAAAAAGGACCAGAATCGCTCCCGCGTAGACGATGACCTGAATGACGGCGATGAACGGCGAAAACAGTAGCACGTAGCCGATGGCGAGCCCGAAGAAGGCCACCACCAGCGCGAGCACGCTCTTGACGGGATTGCGGTTGATGACCATCAGGCCC
>JBKOVK010000332.1:0-9407 GCA_046724475.1 Acidobacteriota bacterium
AGAGACTTTCATCGGCACTCCTTCGGTTCGTTGCGACTGTCCTGCGTCACACCGCGGGCTCACGCAGTCTGAGACCCGAGGCCCATCGGTCCTGCGCGCACTTCGAGTGGAACGCCGGCGGCGCTACTGCAACGGCCAGGCCACTCGGAAAGCCCCGTCTTTATTGGGGTTTTCGCGCGCTGGCGCGAAGTGTCGACGGAATTTGCGAGGTGCCCGGAGGCTCAGCGCCAATTTTTTGCGCAGCCGGCGGCGACGGACGGCGACCTCGAGGTGCGCGCGATCACATCGCGCAGACCGCACTCCGCGCGTTCAGCGGTTCCCGTAGACCGGGATCGCGGCGCTGTGGACGACGGCCGCGTCGTCGCTGCAGAGATAGAGGATGACGCGGGCGATCTCTTCGGGCCTGGGCCACTTCGCGAAATTCGCCTTGGGCATCGCCCTGCGGTTCACCTCGGTGTCGATGATGCTCGGAACGATCGAGTTGGCGCGCACACCCGTGCCGCGCAGCTCCTCGGCGAGAGAGTCCAGCATCGCGACGGCGGCGGCCTTCGAAGCGGCGTACGCGGCGTTGCCGGCCGCGTGCTCGAACGCCGCCTTCGAGGCGACGTTGACGATGGCGCCATGGCCCTGCGCGAGCATCACCGGCACGACGGCGCGAGAGAGAGCCCAGCCCGACCGCAGATTCAGGTCGAGCATCCGATCCAACACGCCGGCGTCTTCTTCCCAGAGCTTCTTCCCGCCCGCGTACCCGCCGACCGTGTTCACCAGAGCATCGACGCGTCCGTGCCGGGAGCGAACGTCGGCGATCCATCCGCGCACGGCGGACTCCGCCGTCACGTCGAGCGCGCGGCCGTCGAGCCGCGACACGCTCTCGCCCGCCGCGGCCTGCAGCGCTTCGAGCTCCTCCGCCTTGCGGTAGGTCGCGACGACGTTCGCGCCCTCCTCGAGAAACGCGAGGCTGACGGCGCGGCCCAGCCCGCCCGTGCCGCCGGCCACCAGGACCACCCTTCCCGCGAACGTCACGCGATGATTCTTATCAGACCTTGCCGGAACCCGTGTGCCAAGATCCGCACGTGCTCGAGGTCGTCTGCCTCGGACTCGCTCTTCTCGCGAGGGTTCCAGCCGCGGCGCCCGTTCCCAGATCCGCGCAGATCCGGCCGGCCATGTTGGTCTGGCGCATCGGTACGAACGAGGCCGGCGGAGCAAGCGGAATGATCGAGGCGGTCACGCGCGCCACCTTCAAGAACCGGCCGACCTGGCGCGTGACTCACTATGCCGACGACCCGGCGGCGAGCTCGACGAACGACTTCGATCTGTACGACGTCGACGCCGAGACCCTGGTCCCCCTCCGCAGTGTGATGCGCAATCCGGGGCTCTCGCTCGACCTCGACTTCACCCAGGACGAAGTCACGCTCCGCCGTGTCGACGACGCCGGAACCACGACCGAGCGGATCCCGCTCTCCACCCCGGTGATGCCGGAGGGCCCGGGATTGCGAGTGTTCGTGGCGAGCCTTCCGCTGAAGCCCGGCTACACGGCTCGGTTTCACAGCGTGGACCGCTGGTCCGGAAAGGAAGCCTCCCGCGTAAAGCCGATGACTCTGACGGTCACGGGCCGGCGCCCGGTGTCCACGCCGGTCGGAACTCAGGACGCCCTGGAGGTGCTCATCCGCGCCGACGACGGATCGTCTCGGATCCTCCAGCGCGTCCGCGGCGAACCGTCGCACTACCCTTTCTGGATGGAGTACGTCCGCGGGGCGACGACCCTCGTCAGCGAGGTCACGGCGATGGCGATCGAGCCGCAATCGTCTTCGAGCCGGGGCGAATCTCCTCGGCGGCTCCGTGGCGCGCCGCCTTGATGCGGGCGCCTCGCTCTTTCCACCACGCGGCGGCTTCCGCGGGCGTCCACGCGGGCACGTGGCGGCAGGCCGCGAGCGCCTCCTCGAAGGCGCGAGCGCTCTCGGGGCGATCGTCCGGCGCCTTCGCGAGCGCCGCGAGGACGACGGCTTCGAGCGACGCCGGGATCGGACGGCCCGATCGCACGGACGGCGGAACGGGGACGTCCTTCAGGTGCTTGGCGAAGATTTCGGCGAGCGGGCCCTCGAAGACCGGCGAGCCGGTCAGGAGGAAGTACGCGGTGGCGCCGAGGGCGTAGAGGTCGCTCCGCGCGTCGATCGCCTCCGAGGAGCGCAGCGACTCGGGCGACATGTACTGCGGCGTCCCCGGCACGGTGTTCTCCAGCGTCACTCCGGACTCCGCCCCGGCCACGCTCTTGACCAGGCCGAAGTCCACGACCTTCGCGACGTCGAACCGCCCGCCGCGCTCGCACAAGAGGATGTTGGCCGGCTTGATGTCGCGGTGGATCAGGCCCACGCGATGCGCTTCCTCCAGGGCCTCGCAGACCTGGCGGAGCACCGCGACCACGCGCCCCGGAGGCATCGGCCCGTCGCGGCGCACCATGTCCTCGAGGTCGATGCCGTCGAGGTATTCCATCGCGTAATAGAAGAGGCCGTCGGGCGTGCGGCCGTAGTCGTAGATCGAGACCGTGTGGGGCGAGGTCAGCTGCGACGTCATCTGCACCTCGCGCTCGAAGCGCGCGAGGTCGATCTGTCCGGCGCGCTCGGGCGGCAGGATCTTGATCGCGGTCGGCCGGCGCAGCAGCGCGTGCTTCGCCCGGTAGACGGCGCCCATCCCGCCCTCGCCGATCTTCTCGACGAGCGTGTACGGGCCCAGCCTCCGCGCCTCTCGGATCGTCTGGCGCAGGCCGTAGATGATCTTCGAGACCACCGTCGTGAGCACCAGGATGAGTCCGGCGAAGAGAAGAGAGTAGACCGCGTATGCCACCGCCGGGGCGGCTAACGAGGGCTGCCGCGTGTAGATCGCGTACGTCATGAACGGCAGAGGCGCGACGGCGACGCCGGAGATCCAGGCCGTACGCCGGGGCTCGCTGGGGATGAGCGCCGCACGGTAGAGCAAGACGCCCATCAGGCCGATGACCGCGAGAAGATCCGGCCGGAGAACGGGATTCATCGCGCACAGGCCGAGGATTCCCCACATGGCCAGGCAAGTGCCCAGGCCGTCGATCGTTCGCAGAACACTTCCCGGGAGGGCTCCGCCCCGCGTGGCCAGCCACATCGCGAGGTACACCGTGATCGAACCCAGCTCGAACAGGTACGCCGGCGTCAGCGGCAGTCTCCCGAGCAGCGTGTGCGGCTCCCAGAGGGCCGCGACCAGCCATCCGGCCAGAAAAAAGAAGCCGAGGATGAAGAAGTTCGTGCGTGCGAAGAGAGCGATGCGCTCCTGCAAGAAATCCCGGCTGTCTTCCGAGCTCCAGGAGACGCGGTTCTCCGGCATCGCGCTCCTTAGCCGGCCTCCGGCTTCTCCTCGAGACCGGCGAACGGAAACGTCTCGCCGGCGAGCTCGTCGAGGAGCTTTGCGACCAGACCCGTCCAACCGGTCTGGTGCGATGCCCCGAGCCCCTTGCCGGTGTCGCCGTGGAAGTACTCGTGGAAGAGGACCAGATTCTTCCAGTGCGGATCGTTCCTGTAGATGTCGATCCCGTGGAAGACGGGCCGCTCTCCCGAGGCGTCGGGAAGGAAGAGCTGCGACAGCCTCCGCGCGAGCTCCTGGTAGACCTGGCGCAGGGTGAGCATCTTTCCCGAGCCGGTGGGGCACTCGACTTTGAAATCGTCGCCGAAGTACTGGTGATAGCGGCGGAGCGACTCGAGGATCAGGTAGTTCAACGGGAACCAGATGGGACCTCGCCAGTTCGAGTTGCCACCGAACAGGTTGCTGGTGGCCTCCCCGGGCTCGTAGTCCAGGCGGCGCTGGACACCGCCGATGTCGATCTCGTAGGGATGCTTCAGGTGGTACCGGGACACGGAGCGGATTCCGTGCGGAGAAAGGAACTCGTTCTCGTCGAGCATGTACGACAGCATCCGGCGCAGCTTGTCGGGGGTGGCGACCGAGAACAGGATCCGCTGCTCTTCGCCGCGCGCGGTGATCGAGGCGCAGCTCGAGATCAAGTCTGGCCGGTTCTCGACGAACCATTGCGTCCGGCGCTTGAAGCCCGGGAATCGGTCCAGGATCTTCGAGTCGCCGGTCACGACGGCCGTCAGCGGAATCAGCCCCACGAGCGAGCGGATGCGGATCAGCCGGTGCGTGCCGTCGGGCAGACGCACGGCGTCGTAGAAAAACCCGTCCTCGTCGTCCCAGAGGTTGAAGCTCTCTTCTCCTATGTGCTGCGCGGAGTGGGCGATGTAGACGAAGTGCTCCCAGAACTTGCTCGCGACGTCCTCGTATGCCGGATCCTCCGCCGCGAGCTCGAGGGCCATGCCGAGGAGGTTCAGGCAGTACATCGCCATCCAGCTCGTGCCGTCGGCCTGCCCGAGCACGAATCCCGGTGGCATCGGTGTGTTGCGGTCGAAGACGCCGATGTTGTCGAGGCCGAGGAAGCCGCCCTGGAAGATGTTGTTGCCGAGTGCGTCCTTCCGATTGACCCACCAGTCGAAATTCAGCAGCAGCTTGTGAAAGACGCGCACGAGAAACCGGCGGTCGCCCTTTCCCGTCCGGCGCCGCTCGATCTGGTACACCCGCAGGGCCGCCCAGGCGTGCACGGGCGGATTGACGTCTCCGAACGCCCATTCGTACGCGGGAAGCTGGCCGTTGGGGTGCATGTACCACTCGCGCAGCATCAGGATCAGCTGGTCCTTGGCGAAACTCGGGTCCACCAGCGCGAGCACGACGCAATGGAACGCCAGGTCCCAGGCGGCGAACCAGGGAAATTCCCAGGCGTCGGGCATCGAGAGCACGTCGGATGTGTAGACATGTTTCCACTGGCTGTTGCGGCCGTGGCGTCTGGACTGCGGTGGAGGAGGCTCGGCCCGGTCGCCGAGGAGCCAGCGCCGGACGTCGTAGGCGTAATACTGTTTGGACCAGATCATGCCCGCGAACGCCTGGCGCATCACGAGGCGCTCGTCCTCCGGGAGGTGCGGGGAGATCACCGCGCCGTAGAACTCGTCGGCCTCCCTGCGGCACCGCGCCAGAACCGCGTCGAAGTCGGCGCCGAGGGGATCCTTCTTCTCCCAGGCTTCCTCGGTGAAGCGCAGTCGCATGCGCGCACTCCCACCCGCGGGAATCTCGACGCGCTTCCACGCCGCCGCCTTCGTGCCGCGGCGCGCGGGATTGACGGCGTCGCGGCGCCCTCCTACGAGCAGGGAGTCAAAAGCGTCCTTCACGTACGGAGACGCGTTGGGCGAGCCGAAGAGCCGCTCGATGTTGGTTTCGTTCTCGGTGAAGAGCAGCTCGGCGTCCGCGGGGCCGTGCAGGTAACGCCGCCCGTAGTAGGGCTCCTCCAGGACGATCCGCCCCGAGCGGCCCTCCGCCGCGAGCGACGGGCGGGCCGAGCCGTCCCAGGACCAGGTGTTGCGGAACCAGATCGTCGGGAGCAGATCCAGAGTCGCGGCCTCCGGGCCCCGGTTGAACGCCTCGATCTGGATGAGGATGTCCTCGGTCGACGCCTTGGCGTATTCGACGAAGATGTCGAAGTAGCGGCCGCCCTCGAAGATTCCGGTGTCGAGCAGCTCGAACTCGGGCTGCTCCCGGCCGCGCCGGCGATTCTCTTCGAGCAGGCGCGCGTAGGGATACTCAGCCTGCGGATACTTGTAGAGCGCCTTCAGATAGGAGTGGGTGGGGGTTGCGTCGAGGTAGTACCAGTATTCCTTGACGTCCTCGCCGTGGTTGCCTTCGGAGTTGGTCAGGCCGAAGAAGCGTTCCTTCAGGATCGGGTCCTTGCCGTTCCACAGCGCGAGCGCAAAGCAGATCTTCTGGTGCCGATCGCAGAACCCCAGCAGGCCGTCCTCGTTCCAGCGATACGCGCGCGAGCGGGCGTGGTCGTGCGGGAAGTACTCCCACGCCGCGCCGTCGGCGCTGTAGTCCTCCCTCACCGTGCCCCAGGCCCGGTCGGCGAGAAACGGGCCCCAGCGATTCCAGTGCGCGACGCGGCGATCGTTGTCGGCCAGGCGCTGGCCTTCCGCGGTGTCCCCCGGCTTCACGCGTCCTTCTCCGGATCGTGCCAGCCCTCGAGAGCCGCCGTGAGACGGTCCGCCTCCTTCGGGCCCCAGGTCCCCGGAGCGTAGGGGTAGACGGGAGTGGCGTCGCCGAGGATCTTCTCGACGACGAGCCAGGCCGCCTCGACTGCATCCTCGCGGACGAAGAGCGTCGCGTCGCCTTTCATCGCGTCGGTCAGAAGGCGCTCGTAGGCGTCCATCTCCTCGCCGCCGGGATTCTCGACGGCCAAAAGCTCGGTGGGCATCGACTCGATCTGCGGGCCGGGGCGCTTGACGCGAGCGCCGATCGAGATCGAGATCTTCGGTCCGAGGCGGAAGCGGAAGTAGTTGCTCTCCTGGGGCGAGAGGCGCGTCAGCGGCGGCCGCTTGAGGTCCACGAGGACCTCGGTTGCGGTCAGGGGAAGGCTCTTGCCGGCGCGGATGAAGAAGGGCACGCCCGACCAGCGCCAGGACGCGACGTCGAGCCGCACGGCGGCGAAGGTCTCGACGGTCGAGCCGGGTTTGACGCCCGGTTCCTTCTGGTAGCCGGTGAACTGCCCGCGGACCACGTTCTCGAGCGTGATCGGGCGGATGGCCCGGAACACCTTCACCTGTTCGTCGCGGATCCGGTCGGCGTCGACGGAGATCGGTGGCTCCATCGCGAGATACCCGACGACCTGGAGCAGGTGATTCTCGATCACGTCGCGAATGGCCCCGGTCTCGTCGTAGAACTTGCCGCGGCCCTGGATCCCGAACTCCTCGGCCATCGTGATCTGGACGCAATCGACGTAGTTGCGGTTCCAGATCGGCTCGAGGAACGTGTTGGCGAACCGGAAGAAGAGGAGATTCTCGACGGCTTCCTTGCCCAGGTAGTGGTCGATGCGGAAGACCGACGACTCCGGGAACACGGTGTGCAGCACGGCGTTCAGCTGTCGCGCGGATTCGTAGTCGTGGCCGAAGGGTTTCTCGACGATGACCCGGCCGCCGTCGGCAGCACCCGATTTTCCGAGCGCCTCGATGACGGCCGCGAACAGGCTGGGAGGGATCGCCAAGTAGTGCGTCGGCGCCTTCGCCGCGCCCAGGGCCTGCTTCAGCTTCGCGAAGGTCGCCGGGTCGCCGTAGTCGCCGTCGATGTACTGAAGCAGCGAGACGAGCTTCGCGAACGCCGCCTCGTCGACACCGCCGCCGAACTCCTTCAGGCTCGCGCGCGCCCTCTCGCGCAGCTGCTCGAGCGTCCAACCCGACTTCGCGACGCCGACGACCGGGACGTTCAGGAAGCCACGCCGGACCATGGCCTGCAGCGCCGGAAAGATCTTTTTGTAGGCGAGGTCGCCGGTCGCTCCGAAGAAGACGAGAGCGTCGGATCGGGTGGTATCGGTCATCGCCAAAACCTCACGCCTCGTGCGCGTGCCCGCGCTCGGTCTTCCAGAGCGCGATGCCGCCGTAGAGACCGGCCATGTTGGAGACGAGCTTCACGTTCGGCGGCAGCGCGATCTTCACCTTCTTCGCGTTGCCGCCTCCGATGTACAGCCGGTCGTAGTTGAACAGTTGCTCCAGACTCCCGATCGCGGTGCGCAGGCGCCGATTCCACTTCTTCCTTCCGGCTTTCTTCAACGCCTTCGCGCCCAGCTCGTCTTCGTACGTCTTCCTCGTCCACCCGGCGTGGTGGGCGAGCTGCACGTTCGCCACGAGGTGGCCGTCGACGAAGAGGGCGGACCCGAAACCCGTGCCGAGCGTGATGACCAGCTCGACTCCGTGACCGCGAATGACGCCGAGACCCTGGACGTCGGCGTCGTTGGCGGCCTGCACGGGTTTGCCGAGCGTGCGCTCCAGCGCTCCCTTCACGTCCACGCCGATCCAGCTCGGATGGAGGTTGGGTGCGGTCTCGGTGACACCGCGGCGGACGACGCCCGGAAATCCGACGGAGACGCGATCGAAGGCGCCCTGCTCCTTCGCGAGCTCCGCAATCGCGGAGAGAACCGCTTTCGGCGTGGCAGGCCGCGGGGTGTCGGTCCGGAGCCGCTCGGTCAGAGGCTTTCCCGACGGATCCAGCACGATCGTCTTGATCCCGGTTCCGCCGATGTCGACGGTCAGCGTGCGAGGCTTCGGACCGGCCCCGCCGGCGTCAGCCTTTCTTTTCTTCATGGCCTCCAAACTCGAAGCGCATCGCCGAGAGCAGCTTGTTGGCGAAGTCGGCATCTCCGCGAGAGTCGAAGCGCTCGAAGAGCGAGGCCGTCAGGACGTGCGCCGGCGCCCCTTCGTCAATCGCGGCGAGGACGGTCCAGCGGCCCTCGCCCGAGTCCGAGACACGGCCAGAGAAGTCCGCGAGCTCCGGCGACTTGACGAGCGCGATCGCGGTCAGGTCCAGGAGCCACGAGGCGATCACGCTTCCGCGCCGCCAGACCTCGGCGACGTCAGGGAGATTTAAGTCGTACTGGTAGTGCTCGGGATGGCGCAGCGGCGTCGTCTCGGCGTCGACTTCGTGCTTGCCCTTGCCGATGTTGGCTTTCTTCAGGACGTTCAGGCCCTCGGCGTAGGCCGCCATCAAGCCGTACTCGATTCCGTTGTGGACCATCTTGACGAAGTGCCCGGCGCCGGAAGGCCCGCAATGCAGGTAGCCCTCTTCTGCCGTGCCGCCGGTCTTCTCGCGGCCCGGCGTGCGCGGGATCGATCCGCGGCCCGGCGCGAGCGCCTTGAAGACCGGATCGAGACGCTGCACGGCCTGCGTGTCGCCTCCGATCATCATGCAGTAGCCGCGTTCGAGACCCCAGACCCCTCCGGAGGTCCCGACGTCGAGGTAGTGGATGCTGCGGGCGCGGAGGTCGTTCTGGCGGCGAATGTCGTCGATGTAATACGAGTTGCCGCCGTCGATGATCGTGTCGTCGTTGGAAAGCTTCGGCGCGAGATCCTTCACGGACGCGTCGACGACCGCCGCGGGAACCATCAGCCAGACGGATCTCGGCGGCTTCAGCTTCGAAACGAACTCGTCGAGAGATCCGGCGCCGGCCGCGCCTTCTCCCGCGAGCTGCTGCACGCTCGACGCGTTGCGGTCCCACACGACGCACTCGTGGCCCGCTTTCATGAGGCGCCGCACCATGTTGGCGCCCATACGGCCGAGCCCGATCATCCCCAGCTGCATGCGACCTCCGCCGACGGTGAGGCGAGTTCTATCACGTGGGTCTCGTAGAATACGCGCCGTGACCCCCTGTTTCCGGTTCCCGCCGGTTCGGTCCGCGTCATGATCCTCGGTTTCTACGCCACGCTCTTCGCGGTCTTCCTCTTCATCGCCATGATCCTCATGCTGGAGGTCGGACGCCGTCTGGGCATGCGCAAGCTCGCGCGCGATCCTGAAGGCGCGCGGAC
>JBKOVK010000265.1:0-3817 GCA_046724475.1 Acidobacteriota bacterium
AAGAGGCGCAGCCCTGTCGGCGGCGAGGTCACCCGCCGCCAGTCCTCCGCGCTGAAGTCCATCGTGCGGTAGAGATAGACGTCGCGGATACCGAGACCGCGTAGGTAGACGAGGTCGGCAGTCATCGAGTCGATCGTCCGCTCCTGGTACGGCTCGATCTGGACTCCAACACGCAGCATCCGGTGCTTCGCTGCCCGCATCACCGCCCCCAGCCGACGGTCCTCGACGGAGCCCCGTCCCCACCACGAGCTCACGACTTCGTCGACGCCCGCCTGTTTGATGTCCCGCATCTGAGCGCGGAGCACGCGTGGATCGCTGCTCGAGTACGGCCCCCGCATGGGGAAGAACGCCGACCCGATGTCGAAGGGCGGCGTGTGCCCACCCTGCGTCCAGTGCGTGTAGTAGCCGTCGTGCCGGACGTTCGAGTACCAGGGGTAGAAGAAGATCGCGCTCTTCGGCGGACCGGCAGCGGCATTGCCCGCGGGCAGGGCAAACAGAAGCACGATGGCCAAGAGGGGGCGCCGCATCGGCACTAGCTTCTCATCCAGGACGGATCGAGTCGATCACCAGGACGAGGCATTTGGCGCCGCCGTGGGCGCGCCGATGCGTGAGTATGGCAATCCTTCGCCGGGTCGACCGTACCCGCCCTCTCACCGACGAGGACGCCCAGACAATGGCCGAGTACGCAGTCGTGCTCGGCGTCATCA
Organism: Acidobacteriota bacterium; assembly: GCA_046724475.1. Lineage (GTDB taxonomy): Bacteria > Acidobacteriota > Thermoanaerobaculia > UBA5066 > Gp7-AA6 > DAHUXD01. Next base: position 708 of record JBKOVK010000265.1, read on the forward strand.
CTCCTGCGGTCATCATCGTCATAGCAGCCCTCTCGGGCAACATCGCCGTGCTCTTCGAACGCGTCGCCGGCTTGGTCTAAAAGGGCTCGTCATCGTCCGGGGTGGTGCCCAGGGCGCGACGTCTACAGCTCACGCCGCAGTCGGCCGACCCCGGGGAGACTTGGGCCGGACCGAGATGACCCTGGGCGCTCGTACCGTTCGGCGCGAGCGCCGCGCCTCCTGTTCCTGAGAACGGCGCGATGCCTGGGGGACCGGCGGTGGAACCAAACCACCGCCGGTCCGGGTGCGATCGCTAGTGACTGCCCTGCGCGTTGTTGTCGATGTCGCTGAACGCAGTCGTTCCAGGTGGGGCGCCGATTGCCTTCGTGCAGATCCAGTCGTCGCCGTTCCTGTTGACGACGGGGTCGACACTCGCGCTGACCGGCGTGTAGCTGTCGGGGCACGAGCCCGGGTGACCGGCTTGCGCTGTGCCGGCGCCCATGACAATCGTGGCGGCCCCGACGACCACAATCGCCGTACGACGAATCCTTGCTCCCATCCGATCTCCCCTTTCGCTCGTAGAGCGTCCAGCCTCGCCGCAGTGGCGGAGCGGGATCGATGACCACGATGCTAGGCACCTTCACGCCTGAGGTTCAAGGAGCGACTCCGTCCGACCGCTCAGCCGATAGTGCCTGCGTGCTCACCATTCTCGCCACGAAATTCTGCTTCTTCCCACTTTCGCGGCGGCACGGACTTGTGCTCGACTCCGGGCAGGAGGAAGATCGCTGCCGGCGGGTCTGTGACGTTCTGCCTGGCCGAGCCGCACACTCCCCAGCGCTACCCAGGCAACTTCGCCCACCTGGACCTCGTGAGTGTTCTCCCCTCGCTGCAGGCCCGCCTTCAATCAGTCAGGGAAACGTGACGTTTGCCGACTGACTGATCGGTCAATCAATCTGCGGGTTGACCTCTGACCGACTGGCGAGAGGGCGCCGGTGAGGGGACATCGGGCGCCCTCTCCCCTCCTTTTGCGCAATACCTGACCTTCAGAGCACTAGGTGCGCGGCGAGGTAGGTCCGCCGCGCACCCTTGCGCTTCGCTAAGCAGGAGCGACGTCGGGCGTGTCCGGGCGCCGTCTCGTGCGCGTCGCCGCGAAGGCGGCGCCGGCGACGAGCAGGATCGCGCCCGTCCCGATTGCCGCGACATCCGTCGACGAGAGCGTCGCCTCGTCTCCAGTAGCCGCCGCGGTGCTCCCTCCATCGTTGACGATTGCCTCCGTGCCACCCGCCGGGATGACATAGCCGGTACCGCTCGCACCCACCGCACCAGCGTCGTTCGCGATCGCCTCGGTGCCACCAGCCGGCACGACGTAGCCGGTGCCACTCGCACCACCCGTCGCACCTGCGTCGTTCACGATCGCCTCGGTGCCACCCGCGGGGATGACGTAGCCGGTGCCACTCGCACCCACCGCACCAGCGTCGTTCACGATCGCCTCGGTGCCGCCCGCAGGCACCACATACCCAGTACCGCTCGCACCGGCCGCACCAGCGTCGTTGACGATCGCCTCATTGCTGAACGCCGGGACGACGTAGCCGGTACCGCTCGCACCACCGTGTGCAGCCGAGGCCACACCTGTGCCGCCGGCCAGCGCTGCGACGGCCACAGTGAGGACGGCCGCGGTCTCGCGCAGGCCCTGTGCCTCCACGTCCGAGCCGTCGATCGCGTGCTCGAGCTCTTCCGGGTCGAAGACGAGCGCCAGCTCCTCTCCATCTGCCGACTGGAGCGTCCGCTCGAGGTCGGATCGGTCCAGCATCATGCTGATCGCTTCCGTTTCCCCGCCCACGCGGACTACGTCGAACGTCAACTCCACTGGCCCGTCGCCGTCGCGGAGGGCCTCCTCCGCCGCCGCGCGACGGATCGGCAGCGCTGGACGTGCGATGGGACCGGCCGCGGCAGGCTCTGCGAGCCGCCCGCGACTTTTGATCGCATGCATCGTTCCTCCTTCCCGGGGGAACCCCGTTCCTTCCCGGGGGAACCCCGTTCGATTCTTACACCGGTGCGACGCGGACGCAACGATCCGTGCGCTCGCCGGCTCGACGTCGCAATTTCGCCTGTCTTCCAGACGTGCGGGGGCCGCCGCATCTTCCATCTCGACAAGTGAAAGGTCTCTGGAGTCTGGATTTCTGGGCGCCGCCATGGTCACGTTCTGTTCATACACCTCGGCACGGAGGTTGCCGATGCGTCGGTTGTGTTCAAACAGCGCCGCCCGAGGTTCAGCCGCGTTCGTGATCGCGCGTGGCGCGAGGCTGTTGCCTTCCGGTTTGGATTCCCGCTACTGGGCGCAGCCGCCGCCGTTGCGTTCGCCTGGTTGATCCTCCGCGGCTGACCTAGAAGAGCCAGGCAGGGATTCGCGCGCCAAGTCCCTTCCGCCAGGCCCCCCCAAGGGGGAAAGTTCGGGAGCCCCGGTTGCCTGGCTCCAAAAATGAATTGTGCCTGCTGGGCGGTCCTGGTCGTCGCTAGACCTGACATCGCGCACCCAACTGACATCTACGGCCGGACGCGCTCCATCGCGCGGAGTCAAGCGCCCGGCAAAGACTGACGCTCCCACCACTCCATACCTCGGTCTTTTCGCACGAAGGTGCGTGGTCGCACGCGAGTTGCAGTCCTGTTATGAGCGTCCCTTGACGAGCTCGGCGGCGGCGCCGCGCTTTGCAACGATGAGATAGCCGTCGTGCTCGCCCACGACGTTCTCCACATCAAGGTCTTCGTGTCCCCGACAGACGATAAACCGGTTCTCTGTACGGTCGATCGCATCGAAGTCCTCGATCGTCATCGCGATCGGGCTGTGGCAATCGATCTTCTCGCACTCACAGGCAAAGTCGATCTCTGAGGCGGCATCGAGGACCCTTTCGCCGAGTTCCTTGATTCGCCCGTTGACCGCGCGGAACAGGAGCTGGTTCTCCGCCGCTCGCACTTGACGGTCTAGGCTGGCTATCGCCGCCACCCCCAACTTCTGACAGCCGGAACGGGCCGGCCGGGGGAAAGCCCTATGGCAGCGAGTCGCCCTCGGTCACGAGCATCGTACTCCTCAACTGCCGTCTCGACGGCACAGTTTTGGACATCCGTTCCGTAGG
>JBKOVK010000321.1:0-25060 GCA_046724475.1 Acidobacteriota bacterium
AGTCGACCGTGTCGCCCAAGTGGATCGTCATGGCGAACGGCGTGAAGCGATCTTCGCCGGGTATGGAGACCAACTGATGATGTTTTGGTTTGTGATCGTCGTCGTCGGCGGAGGAGCGGGCGGTTAAGGCTGCGAGCGAAGCGAGAACAACAAGCGCGAGTCTCGGAAAGCGGTTCGGGGAACGCATCGACTCCTCCCTGGCCGGCGGCCAGCCTCGGCGGAACGGCCCATCCGTCCGCCCATTCGGCGGAGGGTCTTCAAGCAATCGATCCGCCAGAGAAAGGCCGCCGGCGCGAACGCGCCGCGATCCCGCGTCCGCTCAAGAGATTCGCCGGCTAAGAACGCGATTAGGGGGTGTTGAGCTTCAGTTCAGATTCCGAATCGCTCGGGATTCCACGATAGGCCCAGCTCCGAGGGCGGAGCCATGTACCCGACCAGCGCCGATGCGGCGACGACGGCGGGGCTCGCGAGGTAGCCCTCTCCGCCCACGCCCATGCGGTTCTGCCAGTTCCGATTGAAGCTCGTGATCGCGCGCTGCCCGGGAGACAGCGCGTCCGGTCCCTGGCCGAAGCAGGGCCCGCACCAGGATTGGCGAATCTCTCCGCCGACGGAACGGAAGACCTCGGCGATCGATTCTCCCGAGAGGCGCGGATCCGGCGCCTCGATGCGCTGCTTGACGCCGCCGGAGCCGGGAAAGATCGCGAATGCCTTCGCAGTCTTGTGGAAGCCTTCGCGCCGCGCCGCCTGGAGAACCAGCGCGGCGGAAAGCAGATCGTCGTAGCTGCCGTTGGTGCAGGACCCGATCATCGCCTTGTCGAAGGAGATCCGCTCGCGCGCGATTTCCTCCGCGGGATAGGCGTTGCCGGGAGAGAAGGGCTTGGCAATCATCGGAGCGATCTCCGACAGCGCGAGGGTCTCATCGATCTCATAGGCAGCGTCGGCGCCCGGAGCGATCCGAGGGTACGGGCGCTCGAGGATTCCCTTCTCGCGGTACCACGCGTCGGTCACGTCGTCCTCGGCGAAGATTCCGTTCAAGGCCTCGGCCTCGGCCATCATGTTCGCGATGGTGTTGCGGAAGGCGATCGGGAGCTGCCGGTCGGCGTCCACGAACTCGACCGACATCCCCTGCGATTGCTTCGCTCCCCAGCGGCGCAGCAACTCCAGCACGATGTCCTTGCCGGTGACCCAGGGCTGGAGCGCGCCGCGAAAAACCACGCGGCGCTGCTTGGCGAGCGTGAAGTAGATGTAGCCGGTCGACCAGCCGAAGCCCAGAGTCGTCGAGCCGACGCCGAATCCGACCGCGCCGTACGCGCCGTACGCGCGGCTGTGGGAGTCCGCGCCCGGAATGAACTGGCCCGGCAGCACGAGGCCCTGTTCGGGGAAATAGAAGTGGAAGATGCCGTCTCCCGGGTCGGCGTAGTACGGCTTCTCGAGGCCGTGCCGGCGCGCGAACTCCCGGCCGATCGCGGTCTGCCGCGCGTCGTCCTCTCGGCCCGTGAAGACGAAGTGATCGTTGGCGATCGCCGCCTGCCTGGGAAAGATCCTGTTCCCGCCGGTGATCTGGTTGAACGTGTGGATGGCGAACGGCGCCGTGCCGTCGGAGGCGGGGAGCAGGTCCGCGTAGACGCGCAGAGTCGCTCCCGGTGCCACGGCGGCGTCGCGGTCCACCCGGTGGGCCCAGACGATCTGTTCAGTCGTTGTCATGCGCCGCGCCGTCGCGGGATCCGGCCAGAAGATCTCCGGTTCGCGCCGGACGGATTCCCGGAACTCGCGCCGGCCGACGGCGAAGATTCCGCCGCTGACGCGGATCTCTTCCTCCTTCGGCGAGAGCGGCACGGGCTCGTAAGTCTTGCCGCGCGTCTCGTTGGTCAGCTTCCGCGAAGCGGGGTCGAAGGCGAACGTGTCACCGTCCCGCGCGTCGGCCACCGCCTCGGGACTCTGGACGACGTGGAGGCCGAGGTTGAAGGAGTTTCTCCGGAAGATGTCGCCCATGCCATGGCTGCAGACGACGACGAGCTCCAGGCCCTTCTCCTCCGCCACGCCCTTCAGGCCCGCGGGGCTCATCTCGCGCGAGGACCCGATCGCGAATCGCTCGCCCGCGATGAGGAACGTTTCGCCGCCGTGGACGCGCTTGCGAAAGTCAGGCATCAGGTGGCGGAAGGATCCGGCCTTCCATCTCTCGTCGAGTGTTTCGAGGCTCTCGGAAACGCAGTCGTTGCCCGGGGTGATCTGGTCGGTGTCGATCGCATCGCGTTTTTTGCCCGGGACGGCGGGGTCCCACAAGATCAGGGCCTTGCCCCGGACGAGGCGTGTCGGCCCGCCTTGGGCCGGAACGTCAGAGGGCCTGGCGCCGGGGAGGTCTCTTTCGGTGATGCCCGGCTGGAAACGGGCGGGCGCGATCCTGTGCGTCGTCACAGACCGCACATCGTACCGAAGTCCCGGGTCCCAAGTCCCAAGTCCCGGGTCATTCCCGGAACCGGATCTCGCAACCGCTCTACTTTGCGGAGAGATTCGCCTGGCGCACGCGCTCTTCCCAGGAACGCTCCTGCGCCTTTTCGAACAGGCGGGCGGCTTTCGAAAACGCGAGCTGAGCGGCGTCGTAGTCCTGTTCGCGAAGGAATCGTTCCCCCTCCTCCTCGCTCCGGCGGCCTTCGCCGAAGAGCTCCCGGGCTTCTACTCGCGCGTTGACGCGGTCCGCTTCGATGCGAGCCAGCGCCGCGCGCAGCCGGAGATCCTCGGCGGGATGGCGCAGATCCGCCTGGACTTTTCGCACGGGCTTCGGGGCGACGCGGGCAGATGAACGCGCGACGGTCCCCGCGGGAGCCACGGCGGCCGGTGGGACAACCGCGGGCGCGGGCGGCTGCACCTCCGGAACGGTCGCGGGAACGTCCTCGGCCACGGGCACGGGCGCGGGCGGGGGCGCCTCGATCACGCGGCTGGCCGTCGCGGCGCTGCGCACCGACTGGATCTGCGACGCCACGAGAAAAGCGGCCAGTGCCACGCCGGCCGCTGCGGCCAGAGGCGCGGCCGCGCGGACCCATGCGCGGATCGGAGGAGGCGGCGTTTCGGGAGCTCGATCCGACAGGAGGAGGGCGGCGCGTTCCTGAAGGGCGGCAGGAGCCACGTCGGGATCCGGGGCCGCCACGGGAGCCGCGATCTTCGACGTCTCCGCAACACGGGGAATGGCGGCGACCGGAACCTGCGCGGTCGTCGCCGACTCTTCCGAGGGCTCGAGGTCGCCTTTGCGCCGGCGGCGATTCTCGGTTGCGGCGGTTCCCGTGGCGGGCTCCTCGGCGGGCCGCCGCTCGGCGGGCGCGGCCTTCTCGCGGAGGACGGGATTGGTGGATTCGAAATCCGCGGACGAGACAACGCTCTGGCTCTCCGGGTTGAGGAGCTTGTAGAGGAAGAGCGCCAGGTTCGCGGTGTAGAGCGAGAACGGATTGCCGGTCACCAGCTGCTGCAGCGCACGGTGCGCATCGGCCGCGTCGACGAAACGCTGCTCGGGGGGAGACAGGCAGCGCTTCAGAAACGAGGCCAGTTCGTCCGAGCGCGGATCCCCGGCCCGCAGCTCCGCCGAAGGCGCGTCCGCACTCGGACGCCGGCCCGTCAAGAGCTCGACCAGGATCGCGCCCAGCGAGTAGACGTCGGCATTCGATCCGACCTCGGTAAACGCGCGCGCCTCCGGCGAGACGTAAGGCCCGATCTCGGCTGAGAGACGCGGGGCCGCGATCGTCGGCAGGACTCCTTCGGCAACGCCGAAACCTCCCACGCGAACCGCCGCATCGTGGGAGATCGAGACGAAGCCCGGCCAGAGCAGGCCGTGGTCCGACGGAAGGCCGTCGACCACGCAGCGATGCGCATGTTCGAGCGCCGCCGCGATCCGCTCCCCGATCAGAAGTGCATACTCCGCGGGGATCCGGATGCCCAGCGCGCGCACCCGGGCGAGCAGCACGTCGAGAGTCCAGCCCGAGGTCTCGTCCCAGGTCAGGAAGGGCAGGTCTTCGGCGACCGACAGCTGCGGCTGGGCCACCATCGTGTCGTGAACCAGAGCCTCGCCGCGGGAGTCGTAGGCCTTGATCGCGCGGACCAGCGCCTCGCGGGAAAGCTCGGGGCTCATGAGGATCCGCAGCCGCACGAAACGCCGCTCGTCGGCGGCGTACAACGCGCGATAAACCGTGCCGAGAGCGTCCTCGGACAGCTGGGCGACGAGCAGGTAGTCGCCGAAATGACGCGAGAGGAACGGCGCGGACGTCACACCATCACACCCTCTTGATCGCCGCAGAAAGGACAAAGGGCTTCCTGCAGCTGTTCACGTTTCGGATACACGCCATGATGCTTTTGGTTTTCAAGAGTTTAGCAGCTTCCATGCCGCGGCCCGCCGGCCAGCGGAAAGCGTGCAAATGGTGACAACGCAGTGGAATAGATGGTTTCGGAGGGTCCCGTCGAGCAGGTACAGGTGACAAAAAAAGGCGGAAGCGCCTCGGGCGCCTCCGCCGGATTGTCCAAATGTTCGGGGGCCGGCTACTTCACGCCGAGAAGCTCGACCTCGAAGATCAGCGTGGCGTTGGGGGGAATGACCCCTCCAGCGCCGCGAGCTCCGTAGGCGAGCTGCGGCGGAATGAGCAGGACGCGCTTGCCGCCGACCTTCATCGTCGCGACACCTTCGTCCCATCCCTTGATCACGCGGCCCTGCCCGATCGGGAACTCGAACGGCGTTCCGCGGTCGAGCGAGCTGTCGAACTTCTTGCCCTTGGCGCCGTTCTCCCAGAGCCAGCCCGTATAGTTCATCACGCAGACTTGGCCGGGCTTGGGCGTGGCGCCCGTTCCTTCCTTGATGTCCTCGAACTCGAGGCCGCTCGGCGTCTTGTGCATCTTCGACTCGCCTTTCTGCGTCGCGTCCGGCGCGGGTGTGGGCTTGACGTCGTCCGCCACTGCCGGCGCGGCGACGAGGGCCGCGGCGAGCGCGGCCGCGGAAAGCAGGGAGCGCTTCATCATCGTCTTGTCCTTTCTGGCCCTCCGAAGGGCCGCGGGAGTCTATCGCAAGAGACTCGAAGCGGCGGGACGCGAGCTCGTGGAATCATGGGCCGCTTTTGCGAGCCTTTCTCGTCCGAACCGGTCTCGCCGCGCTCGGCGTCCTGTACGTCGTGATGGGGATCGTCTCGGCGCGCGTCGCCCTGCTCGGCGCGAAGGACCGGGGACAGGGCGTGCCCGGCGCGCTCGCTTTCCTGCTCGAGCGGCCGCTGGGGCCGTGGATCCTGGGAGCAGTCGTGGCAGGACTCGCGGGCATCGCGCTCGCGCACGCGGCGGGAGCTGTTCGGGGCCGCGAGCGCGGCGTCGCTCGAGTCCTTCTCGCGGTCAACGCGATCGGCTACGCGGCCCTGGTCTGGACCGCGGCGCGGCTGCTGCTTCACCTCCGACGCGGCGGCGGTCTCGAGGAGGCCGGCGCCTCGTGGCTGTTCGCGAAGACGTGGGGGCCCGCGGTCGTGAAGGTCGTCGCGGTTCTCGTCGCGGCCGGGGGCGCTTGGGAGCTTTGGCAGGGGATCCGTGGAAAGCTGACTTTTCGCCGGGACCTTCTTCCGCGGGGGCTGGTGAAAGGGCTTTCCGCAATCGCGCGATTCGGTCTTCTCTCGCGCGGCCTCGTGGTCGTCGCGGTGGGCTACTTTCTCTTTCGCGCGGCCGCGGAGCTCGATGCCCAGCGCGTGCCGACGATCGGGGGCGCTCTCCGCGCCTTTTCCCACACCGCGCTCGGCCCCGTCTTCGTCGGCGTCGTGGCTCTCGGGCTTTCCGCCTACGGCGTCTATCTCTGGACGCTGATGCTGCTGAAGCGCCGCGTGTAGATCCCGCGCTCTACTTCAGCCCCAGCAGCTCGCGCATCGTGCGGCCGACGGACTCGGCGGACGGGGGATCGAGATTGCTGAGGACCACGATCGTGTAGCCCGTGTCGAGATCGGTCTCGAGAACCGCGTTGACCCCCGCCGTTCCACCCGCGATGCCGAACCCGCCCGAGCGCTCGGCCGGCCGCGACGCGGCGGGCTTCGCGCCCGGTGCCGGCGGGGACGCCTTACCCGAGAAGAACCAGTCGCCGTAGGCGGCCGACAACAGCTTGTCGCCGCGCAGCGCCTGGTCGAAGCGCAGCAGATCCAACGCGGTCGAGTACCCTCCACCCGCCGAGCTCGAGCGCCCCGGGAGTGCGTAGATGTTGGCGCGTTCGGTCTTGTCGGCGGCGCCGCCGCGGCTCTCCTGCCGCGTGTAACCGACCGCCCGGTTGGGCACGATCGCATCCTGCGCCCATGCGTCGGTGTCGGTCATCCCGACCGGGGCGAAGACGTGTCGGCGGACGTAATCGTAGTACCTCTCGCCCGAGACCTTCTCCACGATCAAGCCGAGGACGATGTATCCCGCGTTGGAGTAGCGCCGGCCGGTGCCGGGCTCGAAGAGAAGAGGCTCGTTGACGAACAGCGGAAGAAAGTCCGCGAGCGAGCGGAGGCGATCCTTCGGCATCGCGTCGTATTTCTCGCCGAAGATGTCGCCGAGGCCCGACGTCATCGTCACGAGCTGCTGGATGGTGATCTTGTCGGCGGCGGCGTTGGGATAGTCCGGAATGTGCTTGCGGATGGTATCCGAGAAGGACAGCTTGCCCTGCTCCGCCAGCTGTGCGATCGCGACTTGCGTGAACGCCTTGTTGATCGAGCCGAGATTGAACTTGGTGTCGGGCCGGTTGGGCACGGCGAAGTCGCGCTCGGCGAGTCCCACGGCCTCGTGGAAGAACGGCTTTCCGTCGTGCGCGATCAGGACGACGCCCGAGAACTCGCCCGCCATTGCCTTGGACTGGAGCACCGCGTGCGCCGCCGCGGCCACCTCCGCGTCGGAGCCCTTCTTTTCGGCATGCACCGCGCCCGGGCCCTCCGACGGCTCGAACCGCATACCCACGATGCCGTTGGGGGGCCCCGGCTCGAACCGCATGCCGACCTCGATCCACTCCCCGGATTTCTTCGATTTGGCGAGAAAGGCGATTTCGGGACCGGACTCTTTCGTCACGCTGTGGAACTCGAGAGGTCCGATCTGCTGCGCCATTCCCCCGAGCCGCTGGGCGCGCTGCTCCACCGGAACTTCGTTCAACGCGGTTGCGGCGAAGTTGCCCGAGATGAAGGCGCGGATCGCCTCCGGCGTTCCCGTGTCGAAGGCCTTGAGCAGGGCCTGGATCCGCTTGCCCTCCGGAGTGTCGGGAGGAGAGGAGGAACCGGCGGGTACAAGCGGGGCGAGAAAAACGAATAGAGCGAGAGCGGACGCGCAGCGGGTCTTCATGCCCGTTCTACGCGTCGCGCCCCCGAAGGTTACGGTCGGCCGGCGCGGAAGCCGGCTATGTCGCCTTCAGCTTCGTCAGGATGTCCGTGATCCGTTTCTTCTGAGTGGGATCCGCCACCAAGTTCATCGCCTTGGTGTAGTTCTCGATGGCCGCCTTGGTGTCTCCCTTGGCCGCCAGCGCTTCGCCGAGGCTGTCGTAGGTGTTCCAGGAGTTGGGATAGTCCTTGACGTTCTTGCGGAAGACCGCGATGGCCTCGTCGGTCTTCTTCTGGCCCAGCAGGGCGTATCCGTAATTATTGATGTCTTGCTCGGTGGCGATCTTCATCGCCTGCGCACGGAGATCCTCGGCCGCCTTCGTGTCGCCCTTCTTCTCGAGGATCGCAGCCTTGGTGCGCAGGTTCCCGAAGGTCTGCTGCGTCTGGATCGACTGGTCAGCCCACTTCAGGCCCTGGTCGAGGTCCACGTCGTGCTGGAGCGACCACTGCGCCGCCTGGTTCCAGGCCTGCCAGCCGAAGCGCGGAAGGCCCCGAAGCTGCTTCTTCAGGCTGTCCAGGACCACCGCGTTGGTGTCGACCGTGATCGGGAAGCTGATCTGGAGCTTCTCCCACTGAAGGACGACGTCCGCGGAGTTGTCCGTCGGGTTCTCGAAGCGGTACTCCAGCCGCTCCTCGAAATCAGCGGGCTTCGGCGTCACGCTGAAGCGGACGACGTCCTCCTTCTCGTCATAGCTGAAGCTTCCCCACGCCGTGGACGTGCTCGAGAGCATCACCGACCAGTCCTTCTCTCCGGGCATCGTGTGGAGCCCGTAGGTCCCGGCGGGCACGGTCTTGCCCCCGACCGTCACCGGGGAGGAGAACTGAATCGTGGTGTTCTCGTTGGCCCCGGCCCGCCAGACCTGGCCGTAGGGAACGAGCTTTCCCCAGACCTCACGCTTGTTGACGGCCGGGCGGTGGTAATCGATCTTGATCTCGGTCAGGCCGACCGTCTGGCTGACCGAGGCCGCGGGGCTGGCCTGGGGAACGTCCAGGGGTGGAAGCTGGGCGACCGCCGCCCCCCCGCAGAGCAGCAGTATGGCCAGGGAAAGGAACAAGGGGCACCGCTTCATAAAGAACCTCCTTCGGAAGCGAATCCTCGAGGTCCTTACGGCCCGGACGTCAGGGAGTTTTTAGGGGAATTCTAGGGAAGGCGAAAGCTAGGCGGCGCTGGCGCCGTGCTCGTGGTCGTCGGAGCCGGGCGGGCGCTTGAGGCCGCCGCCGTTCCTCAGCGCGCAGAACAGCAGGTCGGCGCGGCGGCGCACGCCGTGCTTGACCAGCAGGTTGGAGACGTGGAACTTCGCCGTGCGCTCGGACATGTGGAGCCGGCGCGCGATCTCCTTGTTGGAGAGATTGTCGAGCACCGCATCGAGAACCTGGCGTTCGCGGCGAGTCAGGCCTTCGAACCCCGTCGCGTAGACGCGCAGCGGCACCGTGCACAGTGCGGAGTCCACGAAGCGCGCCAGAAGCGCGCGTCCGACCCAGAGCCCTCCCTCCGACACGGTCTGCAGAGCCCGCGGAAGAGTGCGCGTGGATTCCTGGTAGGTCGTGAGCCCTTTGGCTCCCAGACGAAGCAGCGCGAACGCCGTCTGGTCGTCAAAGCGCTCACCGAGCATGAGGATGCGCGCCGTGGGTTGACGCGCGTGGATTCCGGTGACGACGGCTTCGGTGACCGGGAACTGCGGATGCGCCTCGACGACGTGGACGGCCGCCTTGGGAACCGAAAGGTTCTCGAAGTCGGGAATGCGGTTTGCCTCGAGGCGCCGGGCGATCAGTCGGAATTCGTTATCCGAGATCAGCCGCTCGAACTCCGGCAAGACCAGCGGATGGCACCAATAGAGACCGACCGTGGAAAGACGCTGGGAAGCCACCGATTTGGAGGGTAACGGATTTTCCGCGCCGGGGGCAACCCCCTATTTTCGAAAGGTAACCCACGGTTAGGTCCAAGGTCCTGGACCCCTGTATCGGGGGACACCGCGGCGAGTTGGCCGGGGGGTCCCTGTCCTCCGAGTGCCGCGGTTGGGGACGATTCGGGTTCGCGCCCGGACTCGGGGTCAGCGGCCCCCGACCGTCTGCGTCGAGCGTCCCGAGATGAATCGCCGGAGGACCAGGGAAACGGTCCCGATGCGAATCGTGTCGCCGTCCTCGATCGGCACCGGGCCGCGGATCCGGCGGCCGCGAACGAAGGTCCCGTTCTTGCTGCCGAGGTCTTCGAGCGTCGCCTCCTCGCCCGCCACGACGATGCGGGCGTGGTGCCGCGAGACGCTGTAGACGTCGATCCACGCGACCGACTCCTCGTCGCGTCCGAGGCCGTTCTCGCCCTCGGCGAGCGCGATCTCCCGGTCCTGCCAGAGGAGCTTGAAGATCGAGCGGCGTCTTCCGTCCTTCTCGGGTCCGGCCTCCCGCACCTCGGGCAGGAACGCGTAGCCGAATCGAGGAACGGTGCGAACGAGGGACGGGTTTTTCGCGTCGTCGCCGAGCGCCGCCCGAAGGTCCGCAACCAGGTTGACGAGGTTCGCGTCGGCGACGAAGACTCCCGGCCACAGCACCTCGTGGAGTTTTTCCTTCGACAGCGCGCGCGGGCGTTCGCCGATCAGGATCTCGAGGAGCCGGAACGCCTTCGGCGACAGAGACACCGGCTCGCCGCTGCGGAACACCTCGCGGGTGTCCGGATCGAAGACGCAATCGCCGAAGGCGACACGCATGAAGTCCCCTCGCTCCGAGCGAGCGATGGTATCAAAGGGATCGAGTCGATCCTCAGCGGGGCGCGGGGCGGTTCTTCTCGCGCTCCGACAGCGCGGTCGCGTCCGCGTAGACCGCATGGCACCAGCGGCGGTACTCGGCGACGCGGCCGCGCACGACGTCGAAATACAGCGTGCGCAGTGCCGCGACGATGGGTCCCATCCGCCCGGTTCCGATCGGCCGATGGTCGACCCGCGTGATCGCCGCGATCTGAACGCCGGTTCCGGAGAAGAACGCCTCGTCGGCCAGCGTGATCTCGGTGCGGTCGATCGAGCGCTCGACCACCGGAACGTTCATCCGGTCGCGCAGCAACTCGAGCAGAGTGCGCCGGGTGATGCCCTCGAGGACGTTGTCCGTGACGGGAGGAGTGACGACGGTGCCATTGCGGATGAGGAAGAAATTCGAGGCAGAGCCTTCGGCGACGTGGCCGTCGTGGTTGAGGACGATCGCCTCGTCGAAGCCGGCGCGCTGGGCGTCGGTCTTGGCGAAGGCCGAGTTGACGTAGGACCCGACGATCTTTCCGCGGGCGGGGATCATGTTGTCGTCGACGCGCCGCCACGACGATATGGTCGCGTGCACGCCTTCCTCGTTCTCGACGTAGCCTCCGTAGGGGATCGCGACCATGGAAACTTCCGGGGTCAGGTTGTGGAGCCGGACGCCGATCGACTCGTCCGCGTAGAAAGCGAGGGGCCGGGCGTAGCAGTCCTCGCGATGGAGCTCGGCCCGGAGCAGGGCGGTCAACGCGTCGGTCAGGTCCTCGACGCTGTAAGGCAGCGTCATGTCGAGCAGCCTCGCCGACTCGAGGAAGCGCCGAAAGTGGTCCGCCGGCCGGAACACGAAGAGCTCGGCCTCGTCCGGATTCCAGAAGGCGCGAATACCCGCGAAGCATCCCGTGCCGTAGTTCAAGGCGTGGGTCATGACGCCCACGCGCGCCTCGGAGTAAGGAACGATCGAACCGCGGAAGAAAGCGTAGCGGGGAAGAGCCATGGCGGACCTCCCGGCAGATTCTTTTGGCTTCAGTCCACTTTTCAAGTCCATCTCGGGTGTATGCTCCAAGTGGACATCAACATGGACCGGATCGCTTCCCCAATCAATAGCCACCTGCGCGAGAAGTGGACTGCGCCGGAATCTCTCGCGCCATGACGTCGCCCCAGGCTTTCGTGGGCGCGCTGGGGAAGTGGGCGGAAGGGCCGGGACCCGTGTACCGCCGTCTGGCCGGGGCGATCCGCGCCGCCGTCGAGAGAGGCGAGATCCGTCCCGGGGAGCGCCTCCCCTCCGAGCGGCATCTTGCCGAAAAGCTCGCGGTGTCGCGGACCACCGTCGTCTCGGCATACGAGGCCCTCCGAAAGGACCGCTTCATCGAGAGCCGGCAGGGCAGCGGCACCCGCGTGCGCGGAACCTCCGCGCGCGGCCCGCTGCTGCGCGAGGATCCGTCGGGCTCTTTCCGCCGGCATCCTGTGTGGCGGAGCTTCATGGAAGGCTCCGGCGCGACGATCGAGTTTCTCGGGGCTCACCTGCCCGCGCCGGAAATCCTGGCGCGCGAGGCGGCGCGCATCGATGAGAAGGCGCTGCGGGAGCTCTCGCAGAGTCCCGGCTACCTGCCGATGGGACTGCCCGCGCTTCGCCAGGCGATCGCGCGCCGCCTGACGGAGACCGGCCTGCCGACCACCGATGAGCAGGTGCTGGTGACGCACGGCGCGCAGCAGGCGATCGGCCTCGCCTCGGGGCTCTTCGTCGAGCGCGGCGATACGGTCGTGGTCGAGGATCCGACGTACCTCGGCTCGATCGACATCTTCACGGCCCAGGGAGCGAGACTCGCGACCGTGCCGGTCGGCGGCGACGCGGCCTGGATCGCGAAGCTCAAAGATACCGTCGCCCGTTCGGGCCCGCGGCTGGTCTACCTCATGCCGACGTTCCAGAATCCGACGGGAGCGGTGATGCCGGAGGCGTGCCGCCGCGCGCTCGCGCGACTCTCCCGCGAGCTGCAGCTGCCGATCCTCGAAGACAACACGCTGGCCGACCTCTCGCTCGGCGGCGACACGCCGCCGCCGATCGCCGCCTTCGAGCCGGCGGCGCCGGTTCTCACCGTGGGGTCCCTGTCCAAGCTCTTCTGGGGAGGGCTGCGGATCGGATGGGTCCGGGCGTCGGAGGAGATCCTCCTGCGCATGACGCGGCTGAAGATTATGGCGGATCTGGGAGGCTCCCTGATCGGACAGCTCGTCGCGGTGCGCCTCCTCGCCGAGGCCGAGAAGGTGCGCGCGGCGAGGCGGCGCGAGATGCGAGAGCGCCTCGACCGGCTGACGAAGCTCCTCGCGCGCCACCTTCCTGAGTGGACGTGGACGCCGCCGGCCGGTGGGCTCTCGCTCTGGGTCAAGCTTCCGCGGGGAGACGCCAACACATTCGCGCAGGTGGCTCTGCGCCACGGCGTCGCTGTCGTTCCGGGCACGCTGGCGTCGCCCAACGGGGGCTGCGCGGACCGGCTCCGGATCCCGTACGTGCTCGACGCGGGCCCGATGCGCGATGGCATCGAGCGGCTGGCCAGCGCCTGGGAAGCCTACGCCGGCGGAGGAACGAAGAGACGCGCCGCCGGCGTCATCGTCTAACCGCGGTCGCCCTGTTTCAGATAGCGGTCGAGGAACTTCAGGATCGCGCTCCAGCCCTCGATCTGGTTCTTCTTCTTCGTGAAGCCGTGGCCCTCGTCCGGGAATACGACGTACTCGACGGGCACGCCGTTCTTCTTGACTGCCGCGACGATGTCGTCGGACTCGGGCTTGATGACGCGCGGGTCGTTGGCGCCTTGCAGAACGAGCAGCGGCCTGAGGATCTTGTCGGCGTGAAAGAGCGGCGAGGTCTCGCGGAGGAACTCCTTGTCCTTTTCGGGATCGCCGACCTCCTTGTAGAGCGCAGCGCGCTGCGCCTCCCACCATTTCGGCATCGACTCGAGCGTGCGCAGCCAGTTCGAGATGCCGAAGATGTCTACGCCGACGGCGAACTCTTCCGGTTTGAACGCGAGTGCCGCCAGAACCATGTAGCCGCCGTAGCTGCCGCCGAGAATTCCGACGCGGTTCGGATCGACGTAGGGAAGGCTCTGGAGATACTTCTTCGCCTCGACGCAGTCCCAGAGCGGTTCCCGGCCGTGCTTGTGGTCATCGGCCGTATTGAAGGACTTGCCGTAGCCTGAGCTGCCGCGGTTGTTGATGCCGAGGATCACGTAGCCGTGGTTGACGAGGAACTGGATGGCCGCGTTGTATTGGCGTCGCGTCTGTCCGCCCGGTCCCCCGTGCACCCACACGAGAGCCGGCGCCTTCACCGAGGCGGTCGCCTGCCAGGGCTTGTAGAAGATGTTCGGGATCTCCATCCCGTCGAAGGACTTGAACCGGACGACCTGCGCGTCGACGAGATCCTCCGGATCGATCGCCTTCGTCATCGTGTCGGTCAGGCGCACCGGCGCTTTCGACCCGAAGGCGTAGACCCACAGGTTGTTCGGGCCGCGATCCGAGTCCAGCTGGAACGCCAGCAGCTTCTCGTCGGCCGACACGCGCACCGATGAGATCTCGCCGGCTGGAAGCGCGGGCATCGGGACGGGCGAGCCGGTCTTCCCGTCCCAGACCTTGAGCACGCTCCGCCCGTCCTGGTTGACCGCCGAGAGGCGGTAGTTGCCGTTTTGCGAGAAGAACGTCCAGACGACGTCCCAATCGGCCTTCTCGACGTCCTCGGACTTTCCGCTCGCCAGCTCGTAACGGCGGACGCGCGTGAACTCCGAGCCGTCGTTGGTGAGGTAGTAAAGCCATTTCGAATCCGGATCGAAAACCATCGGGTCGTAGGTGGCCGTGCCCTCGTGCTTCGAGATCGGAGCCATCGTCTTCGTGGCCGTGTTCCAGAGGTAGATGTCGCTGTCCGCCGTCGTGTTGATCTTCTGGAAAGCGATCCACCGGGTATCCTCGGAGATGTCGCCGAAGTCGTATCCGACGTCGTCCTGGTAAACCGACGTGCGCGCGTAGGTTTTCGCGTCGTAGCGGTAGACGTCGAAGAACCGCGCATCCCGCTCGTTGGAGCGGACGTAGAAGGCGCCGCCGTCCCGCGTCCACTTGGCGAAGACCGCCTTGAGCTTCTCGCCGGGCGTCAGGTCGCGCTCCTCGCCCGAGGTCGTCTGGACGTAGAGGTGATTCAGCTCGTTGCCTCCCTGGTCGCGCGTGAAGAGGAACCGGTCGTCGTGCGGGAAATAGGAGACCGCGGTCGTCGTGTCGGTCGTCGATCGCGTCAGAGGCGTCGGCTCGCCTCCCGAGACCGGAATCGACTGGACGTTACGGATACCGGTTGCGTCCGAGGAAAAGAGAAGCTTCTTTCCGTCGGCCGAGAACGACGCGCCCTGGATCGAGGTCGTCGACAGGAACTGCTCGATCGTGTACTCCTTGGAGGGACGCCTCGGGGGATCGGCGGCGCGCAGGGGCGGCGCCGAGAGAATGACGAGGGCCAGGGCGGCGGAAAGACGCATCGCGGGCCTCCTCCTTGCGACCATCATGACGCCGATCAACCGGCCCGGGTTCCGTCGGGGACCGGGCACTCGGGCACCGCGAGGCACGGCGTCACTCCGTCGGCGAAGCCCAGATCGAAGAGCATTCCCTCCGAGACCTCGCCCATCATCTTCCGCGGCTCCAGGTTGACGACGAAGAGCGCCTGGCGCCCCACGATCTCGGACGGATTGGCCCTCTCGCGTTTCATTCCGGCCAGGATCCGGCGAGTGTGATCCCCGAAATCGACCGTCAGGCGAAGGAGCCTGTCGGATTTCGGCACTTCTTCGATGCTCCGGATGGTTCCGACGCGGACGTCGATCGCCTCGAGGGCCGAGAACGCGATCGCGGGCTTGACGGGCGCGGGAGTCATGGCGCTCTGTCCTCCTGAAAAACGGAAGGGCCCCGTTTCGCCGGGGCCCGGATCGGCGATCGCCGAAAAACTCTACTTCTTCTGGACGCAGCCGTGGTCGGCGTTGGACCACTCCCACTGATACCCGAAGCCCGCGTCGATGAACGGAGCCGGCGACCACGCGCACTTGTCGTCGGCCTCGGCCCCGCGGCGGTCGTACCACGCGTTCAAGTCCGGGTCCGTGGCGGCCTCGCGCGTCTCGTGGCAGGAGAAGTGATCCAGATTCTGCTCGTCGGTGAAGCCCGTCCACTGGCATCCGCCGCACGAGGGATACGGCATCGACCCGTACTTGATGTCGTGGCCCAGGCCCGAGAAGTGGCCGTGATAGGCACAGAACTGGAGATTGGGGCCGCCGCACGAGCTCTGGCCGCCGCTCGACGCATAGAAGCCGTTCGGGATGAAGACCTCGTAGACGGTGCTGTCGTCGGGGACACCGCCGTGGCCGGAGATGTAGTTGAGCACCTCGTTGTGCACGTCGGTGTCGGTGACCGCGGTGTGCGGAGGACTAGCGGAATCGATCCAATACTGGTTGGTCAGGTTTGTATTTGCGTTGATGCCGTATTGGACGATCGTGTGGTACTCGCCGGTCGATCCGAAGTTGCCGAAGAAAGCGGTCACGTGCGCGGCGGTCGGCCCCAGATTCTGATTCGACGGATTGCCCCAGAACGGACCCCAGAAAATCGAAACGACCTTGGCCGAGGCCAGAATCGGGCCGCCGTGGTTGATCAGGTCCTTTGCGCCGCCTCGCGACGGTCTTGCCTGCTCCCGAGCCAGCGCTTCCAGAGCTCTCCCCTTCTCGGGGTACAGGTGCAGCGTGGTTCCGTTGGGATCGACCACGCGTTGTGCCGCCACGGGCGCAGCAAGAGCCACGAAACCGAAAACCGCTACGAATCGCTTCATAGCCCCCCCTCTCTGGATTCGGGATTCTAGGCCCGGGAGCGGAAGAAGCTCAAGGGCGGACGGTCGTTTCCCGGGCCGCGGCGCGGATGTCTTCGAGCGCCTGGTCCATCCGGTCGCGGTGCGTGCGGAACGAGAGCACACAGATGCGAATGGCGAAGCGGCCGGAGAGGCGCGTGGCCGTCAAATACACCCGGCGGGGCGCGTTAATCCGATCCAGGAACACGCGGTTGAGCTCGTCGAGCGCGGCGTCCCCGGCTCCCGGCGGACGGAGCCGGAACGCGACGATCGAGAGTTGCGGCTCGGCGAGGATCTCGATTCCCGGGATCTCCTTCAGTTTCTGTGAAGCGTAGGAGGCGAGCTCCAGCTTCTCTTCGAGGTTGCGGCGAAACGGGCCGGCGCCATGCATCTTCAGCGGCAGCCACAGCCGGAGGCCCCGAAAGCCGCGCGAGAGCTCCGGCGAGAGGAGGTTGAAATCGGTCAGGTCGTCGTCCTGCTGCATCGGAGGCATGTAGTCGGCCGAGAGCGCGTGTGCTTTCTTCAGCGTCTCCCCGTCCCGCACCAGGAGCGCCCCGGTGCCGTAGGGCAGGAACAGCCCCTTATGCGGATCGAGCACGATGGAATCGGCGCGCTCGATGCCGGCAAGCCGCCGGCGTCCCTTCTCCGTCATGAGGAAGAAACCCCCGTACGCGGCGTCGACGTGAAACCAGAGTCGCTCGCGCGCCGCGAGTGCGGCGAGCGCCGGCAGATCGTCGACGGCGCCGGAATTAGTGGTGCCGGCGTTCCCGACGATGAAGAAAGGCGTCCGACCCGTGGAGCGGTCGGAGGTGATGGCACGTTCGAGTGCGTCGACGCGGATGCGGTAGTCGGCGTCGGTTGCGATCTCCCGCACTCTCTCCTCCGGAAAGCCGGCCAGCGTGGAGGATTTCTGGATCGCGTAGTGCGCCTGGTCCGAAACGTAGATCGTGCCGGAGAGGAAGTCCTCGGGCAGAAGATGCCGTCGCGCCGCCACCAGGGCCGAGAAGGTTGCGAGCGAGCCTCCGCTCGTGAGGATCCCGCGTGCCGAAGCCGGCAGCCCCGCCAGATCGCAGAGCCAGCGCACGACGGTGGCCTCGATGGCCGCGAGCCCCGGCGCCGCGGCGAAGACGCCGACGTAGCGGTTCGTGGCGTCGGCGATCAGGTCCGCGACGGCCGCATGGGGGAGACCGCCGCCCGGAATGTAGGCGAGATAGCCCGGGCCCGCGGTGTTGAAGCTCTTCGGAATGACGCGCGAAAAAAGGAGATCGAAGAGATCCTCGACCGCTGTCGCCGTCTCGGGAAGGGGTTCCGCCAGCGAGCGCGCCAGTGCGACGCCTCCGTCCGTGTCGGCGGCCGGCTGCCGGGGAAGCGAATCCACGTGAGCCACGACACGTTCGGCGGCGGCGTCGATGAGCCGCCGGAGCGCGTCTCCCTGGAGCTCGAGAGTCCGGTCCTCTCGGCTCATCGCTCCGGAACCATGGCCTGCCAGTTCTCGTGGACCGCCGCCGGCGGCACCCATGGAGGCAGCGGCATCAGGAGCCTTCGGGAGAGGGCGTACAACTGAGGCTCGTACAACGCCCGCAGGTCCCGGAGGCGGCGCTCACAGCCGGGCTCGGCCTGCATGGGTATCCGCGACTCGAAGAGCAGATCCCGCAAGCGTTCGAGCTCGGCCGATCTCAACCGGTCCGGGTGCGGCGGCTCCGGCGCGACGTTCAACACGCGGCACAGGTCGGCCGCGGCGTGGCGGCCCATCGCGAAGGTCAGCCGGGCCTGGTGGACGGGGCCCTTCGCGACGACGGCGATGATCAGGGCGCACGAATCCAGGACGGCCGTCAGGGCGGCGACCCAGGATTGATTGTCGTGCTGGGACCGGTAGAACGCCAGAACCGGGAAGGAGACGTGGCTCTCCAGCAGTTGCGCTGCCGAGCGCTCCCAATCCCGCAGCAGCAGCTCGAGCGACGCTTCGTCATCGGACACGTGCCGGCGCAGCAGCTCCGTGCCGCTCGGAGGCGAGCCCGCGCGCGCATCGAGCAGGGAGATGGAAACCTCGCGGTTCGAGAAGGCCTGGGACAGCACCGGCAGGTAGCTGATCATCAGCGCGAGAAATCCCAGGCCGATGCCGGACTCGGCAACCGTGATCCAGCGTCCGCCCGAAGACACCGGTGTGACGTCTCCGATGCCCAGCGTGAAGAGCGTCGTGCCGCTCATGTAGGCGTCCACGAGGAAGCTCGTCTGCCCGTCCGGTGTTCGCAGCTGGGTTCGGGCGCCCCAGTACAGCAGGGCGAATCCGAAGAGCAGGCCCAGTGCCCAGAGGGCGATCAGCAGCAGTAGCGAGAGAGGTCCAAACACGGTCAGGAAGTTCTCCCGCCGCCGCGGAGACCGGATGCGCTCGGCCGCGGACCTCCAGGTCGGCCATGTCAGTCGATAGAAGAGCGTGGTCAGCTGGTGGCCCCGCGAAACGCGACGCGAGAGCACTGCGGATTCGAAGGCGTCCCAGAGCACTCCCGCGATCAGGAGCACGCCCGCCGCGAAGCCGAGAGTCGAGACCGCCCTCATCGGAGGGCCATTGAATCACCAGTGCGTGGGAGGCGAAAAAGGGAGACCCCGCTCGGATCGGCGGGGTCTCGCAGGAGGGTCCGCGGCTCTTACTGCGTCTGCGCGTCGTGCTTCTGGCGGTAGATCCCCCGGGAGATGCGATCCTGGCGTTTCTCGATGCGGAAGCGCTCGCCGGGCGTGAGCGGACCGTTGCTTCGCATCCGGGCGATGGAGCGGTTCAGGGCCGCTTCCCGGCCTTCCAGGCGCGCGGTCTCGCGAGCGGTCAACTGGCCGCTCGCGACACCCTGCGCGATGCGCTGCTGCTGGTTGTGCTCCCGATTGGCGATTCGGCTGGCCTCCGCGGGGGAAGCCGAGGCGAGGACCATTCCGGCGGCGCCGGCGAACGCGAGGACGAACGTCGTTTTTCTGGTCATGTATCTTGCCTCCGAGACTTTGACGAGCCGCATGGAGCCGGGTTTACAGAGGGCGAGCCGGGGATCCCTGTTCGTCGTCGCGGCCGCGCTCCTTCTCCTCCGGCTCGCCGTGCCTCTGCAGCGCGCGTACATGCAGAAGCTCGTCTCCCTGCACGGCCGCGGTTTCGCCGGCCTGGCCGCGGGCGCGGCGATCGCCGTCTTCGCCGTGCTCTGGCTGGGATTGCGGCGGCATCCGCGCATGACGCTGGCCGGCGTCGCGGCGCTCGGGCTTGCGATGACGGCGCTCTCGGGAAATCTCGCGGCGGCGCTGACGGCCGCGCTTCTCTGCACGAGCATGCTGATGCTCGGAGACCGGCTCTTCCGATTGCTGCGCGGCGCCGACGCCGAGCAGGGGGATCTCTCGGCCGTCTTCGCCGCGGGCCTCGCAGGCGCCGGCCTCTTCGTGGTGATTCTTTCGGAGGCGGGGCGCCTTCGGCCCTCGAGCCTCGCGCTCGTCGCTCTGGCCGTAGTCGTCCTGTCGGTGCGGCGCATACCCGAGCTCGCGCGGCTCTTTCTCGCCGCGGTGCGACTGCCTCGAGGCGGTGCTCCCGCGGCGCTCGAGTCGGCGTGGCTCGCCTTCGTGGTCCTGATCCTGCTGGCGATCTGGGCCGCGGTCCAGGCCCCGGACGTCTCGTGGGACGCGCTCGCGTACCACCTCCCCGAGGCGCGCGACATCGCCCAGACGGGATCCGTTCGGCCCATCGAGGACCTTTCGCCGCAGTCGTTTCTCTGGCGAAACCACGACGCCATGCTGGCGCTGGGCTTCTTCGCCGGCGGCGAGCGGGTCGTGCGGTTCCTCCAGTTTGCCGCTGCCTTCGCGGTGTTTCCCGCGACGCTATCGCTGGCGCGCCGGATCGGCGGACGTGGCGCCTCGCCTCTCGTCGCTCTGGCGCTGGCCGGTTTCCCCACCGCAATGCTGCAGCTGAAGTCGGCGTACGTCGACTGGCCGGCCGCTCTCCTGGTCGCCGCTTCCGCCGCGCAGATCGCGGTCCTCCCCGCGCAGTCCGGACGCCTTCGCGTGGCCGGATTCCTCTTCGGCGCCGCGGTGGCGACGAAGATCTTCGCGCTCTTCGCCGTTCCCGCCCTGGCGATCCTTCTCTGGCGGTCGCGTCCCCGCCTGCGCGCCGTCGGCGGCGCCGCGGCGGCCGCGGTCCTCGCCCTCGCGCCCTGGGTCTTCTGGAGCGCGACGAGCGCGGGATCCGTCTTCGCGCCCTACGCGCGCTCGGCGGGAGATCTGATCGATCGAGCCGCGCGCGGAAGCCTCTTCACGACCTCGCCGGCCACGGGGACGCGGCGTCCCCGCGTCTCGGCGTCCGGCGCCGTCGTCGGCCTCGTCCGTCTTCCGTACGATCTGGTCTTTCATTCCAGCCGATTCGAGGCCAACGGCGACGGCTACAACGGAATCTTGGTGCTGCTGCTCCTCCTCGGGCTCGCCGGGTGGACCCGGCGACACGTCCTGCTTTTCTTCGCCGCGGCGCTCCCGTTCGTCGTGCCGTGGTCGCTTCTGTATTCGCCGTCGGTTCGCTTCCTCTTCCCGGTCTACCCGCTCTACGCCGCCTTCTGTTCCGAGGGGCTCACGCGACTGACCGGCCGCTTCACGGGTGCGGCGGGTGCGGCGGCGGGAATCGCGATACTGGCCGCGGCGGCGGCCTTCCCGGTGCAGTTCGGATCCTCGGGCCTCGAGACGAGAGCGGCTTTCGGGCGGATCGGCCGCGACGAGTTCCTCGAGACCGCGCTCCCTTCGTACGCCCTCTGGAAGAACGTCGGACCATCCGATCGCGTCGTGTTGATGGGCGAGAACGACCGGTACCACTGTCCCGCACAAAAAATCTGGCGTTCCGAGTTTCTGCCCGTGTCCTCCTGGGGTGACGACCCGGAGGCGTGGAGCCGCGGACTCGATACGCTCGGAGCGACGCACCTGATGTGGCGCCGGGATCGCCGGCCCGACGGCGGCGCGATTCCGTGGCTTCCGGATCGCCTCGAAACCGTCGCGAGCAATCCTTCCGCCGTTCTTTACCGTATCGTTCCGAGGTGGCCGGAACCCAAGAGGTGAGGAGGGACGGCTTGTCCTCTCGCTTTCCGTCGCGGCGCTCGCTTCCCGTCTACGGTGCCGACCTGACGCGGCGAGAGGAGCTTCTGCGAAGGACCTGGGAGAGGCTCGACGCGCCGTTCCGTACGCCCAACCAGGTCCTCGGCCGTCGGTCCACGATCGGATGCGTGGCGCTGGAAATCACGCAGCGCTGCAATCTCGATTGCACGCTCTGCTATCTCTCGGAGAGCTCCGAGTCCGTCAAGGATCTGCCCCTCGAGATCGTGTTCGAGAGGATCGATCGCATTCGGGAAACCTATGGCGTGGGGATCGGAGTGCAGGTGACGGGAGGAGATCCGACGCTGCGCCGGAGGGAGGAGCTCATCGCGATCGTGCGCCGCGTCGCCGATTCCGGACTCCGGCCCTCGCTCTTCACCAACGGAATCCGCGCCACCCGCGATCTGCTCCGGGAGCTCTCCGACGCGGGCCTCTTCGACGTCGCGTTCCACGTCGACACGACGCAGCGCTTCAAGAAGTACCCGACCGAAGAGGCTCTGAACTCGGTGCGCCGCCAGTACATCGAGCGCGCGCGGGGAATCCCGATCGCGGTCATCTTCAACACAACGGTCCACGCCGGGAACATCGACGAGGTGCCGATGCTCGTCCGCTTCTTCCGCGGACACTCGGACGTCGTCGGGATGGCGTCCTTCCAGGTCCAGGCTGCGACGGGCCGGGGCGAGTGGCGCGTCCGTGACCCGCGCGTGACGGCCGAGGCGGTGCGGGAGAAGATCCGCGAGGGCACGGGGCTCGACGAGCTCGCCTGGGACACGGCGCTCGTGGGCCATCCCGCCTGCAATCGGGCGACGATGCTCGCGACCGTGGGAACCCGGGTCGTGGACGTGCTGACGGACCGCCGTCTCTTCGAGCGTTTTCTCCAGGAGTTCCGACACGTCTCCTTCGACCGCCGCGACGTCCGGAAAACCGCGCGCCGGTTTCTCCTCGCGGCGGCGGCCCGTCCCTATTGGCTTCTGCGCGGCGGGGCGTTTCTGCTCGGCAAGCTGTGGGGGGCGCGGAGGGAGCTGCTGTCGGGCGGCCGCATCGGCAAGATCACCTTTTTCGTCCACGACTTCATGGACGCCGACGCCCTCGATCCCGAGCGCATCCGCAACTGCGGATTCATGATCATGACCGACCGGGGCCCCGTGTCCATGTGCGACCACAATGCGCGGCGCGACGCCTTCATCCTGTCCCCTTTGCGGATGCCGGGCTCCCCGGCGGCGGCGTTCGATCCGAGGACGGGATCGGTGGTGTCCGCAGCGGCGAAGACCTGATAAGATCGCCGCATCGCCGACTCCCGAACTCCCGCGCCGATCGGCTTTCGCGAGGTCTCCGACGGGCCCGGTCCGGGAGAGCCTCCGCGGGACTCGCTCGCCCTCCGGTTCGATCCTTCCCGGCGGATCGTGCTGCGTTTCGCGCTCTCGCTCCCTTCGGAAGAGGAGCGGGAGGCGCTGCGCTACGCCCGCCGCAGCATGATCCGCGAGGAACGCACGCGCGGGCTCGAGTGGGACGAGCCGTCCATGGAGGATCCGATCTTCTCCCGCGACGAGATCCGCTGGTTCGCGCTGGCCTCGCAGGCATCGTGGTGCCGTTCGAAAGTCGCCGAGCTGATCGAGCGGGCCAACCGGGCCGTGGCGGAGATTCGGGATAAGCGTTACCCGCAGTAACGGTTTTCGCCGCGGCGCCCGCACGCTTCCCGTCACTCCCCGCGTCAAGCCCCTTAGCGGCGGACGCTTACACGCGGAATCGTGGATCGGCACAGACTTCGCTACTTCAATGAACCCAAATGACGCAACGCCTGGCCTTCTCCGAGGTGGAGGAAGCCGGCCACGCTCCGGGGCCCTCCTCGGATTCGAGTGCTCCGCGGCTGGAGCCGGAAACCCTCACGCTCCGCTACCGCATCCGCGCCGTGGACGACGCGGGCCTGGAGGCGCTGCGCTATGCCCGGCGAGCCATGCTTCGCGAGGAGTGGACCCGGGGCCTCGAGGACGGCGAGCCCTCGCTCGAGGACGCGGTCTTCTCGGTGTTCGAGATCGTGTGGCCGGTTCCGGCGGGGGAGAGGGACCGTTGCCGCTCCAAGCTGAACCAGCTGCTCGAGCGGGCGAACCGCGCGCTGGACGAGATGGCGGCGGCCGAGGGATCGCGCTGAAGGGGCAGCTTCCGCAAACCCGCGTACAATTTTCACCATGAGCGGCCGGAAATTTCGCAGATTGTTGCTGTTCGCGGCGGTCGTGGCCGTCGCTTACTGGATCTACAAGGACCGTCCGACCGTCTCCGGCATGATCGATTCGATCACCAATCCGCTGATGGGCTCGCGCGCGGCCGTCGAGAGCTCGGAGCGCAACCGCGTCAACTCCGACGCCGCCACGGCGATCAGCGAGCAGACCGAGATCCCGGTGGGCTCGCTGAAAGAGGGCATGTCCACTCGCGACGTGAAGGAGCTGCTGGGCAGTCCGGACTCGATCGAGAAAGACACCGAGAACCCCGACCGTACGCGCTGGATCTACCGGCGTGCCGCCCGCGTCCTGGTCATCGAGAATCAGCGCGTGGTTTCCATCGCCGTCCTGTAGGCCCCGGCCGCCGCTCCGAACAGACCCAGCCTCGGATCGAGGACCACGCGCACGGGAACCCGCGAAAGAAGCTCCTGCATCGGAGGCTTCGAGCGGAACGCTCTCAGGAATTCCGGGCGTCGCAGCGCCGGCAGAATCTTCGCCGCGATGCCCCCTCCCAGAAAGACGCCGCCGGTGGCCCGGTACTGCAGCGCCGCGTTTCCCGCCTCGGAGCCGTAGATCGAGACGAAAAGATCGAGGGCCGCGCGGCAGAGACGGTCGCGCCGCGCCAGGCCGAACTGGCTCACCACGGCGGCCGCGTCGCCGCCGCGCTCGAGCGCCGCGAGCACGTCGCGGCCCTCCGGCGCCGCTCCGTCGACCTTGAGAAACTCGTAGATGTGCACCAGTCCGGGACCCGAGAGCACGCGTTCGCGGGAGGTGCGCCCGAACTTGCGGCGAAGGTGCGCCGACAACCGGGCCTGGAGCTCGGTCGCCGGGCCGAAGTCCGCGTGCCCTCCTTCCGAAGGCACCACGATCTCCCGGTCAGGGAGACGGACGACGGCCGCCTGCCCCAGACCCGTGCCCGCGCCGAGGATCGCGATCGGGGCGCCGCGCTCAGGGCGCCCTCGCGCGAGGGTCGCGACCTGCGCGGGCTTCAGGTAGCGCAGCCCCATCGCCGCGGAGACGAAGTCGTTGTGCAACGTGACCCGGCGGAGTCCCGTCCGGCGAGCGAGGAGCCGCGTCTCGATTCGCCACGGCAGGTTGGTGATGCGAGCCGAGCCCTCCCGAACCGGGCCCGCGACGCCGAAGCCTGCGATGCGCGGGCGGGAGCGTTCGGCGCGGAGGAAGTCCTCGACGATCTCCTCGAGGCCCGGGTAGACGGCGCTGGCGTAGGTCTCCAGGCGCGCAACGGAGAGCGAGGCGGGTCCAATGTCCACGATTGCCAGAGCGGTCTTCGTGCCGCCGATGTCTCCGGCCAGAACGCGCACGAGCGCAAGCTACCATCCGCGGTCGACGGGTCCGTCGAAGGAGGAATCTCGCCCTGGCTTAGAGTCTCGCTGCCGAGGACTGAGGTTCTGCGGGCAAAAAAAAGCCCCGGGTCGGGGTGGGGCCGCCCGGGGGGCGAAAGGAGGAGGTTGAGGTTCCTTGCTCGCCATCAGGAGAAAGCAATTGAGCGGCCATGTTGGCGCGCATTTGTAAGCCCAATCCGCAGAGTCACTTATGAAATTGCCATGCGCATGAGCTGACGAGATTTGTCACCCGGATGCACAGGACTGTGAGCATTTTCAGCCGAGATCGCCGGACCGGTACGCGTTTGCCGCGGCTCGTCGCGCTTCTTTCCCTTCTGATTCTGGCCGCCGGGTGCTCCTACATCTTTTCCGAGAAGCGGACGAACTACCAGTTCGAGCCGAGCTACGGCGTGGAAAGCCCGCAGTTCCTGCGCTCGCTCGACGGCCTCGGAACCGAGATGGTTCCCGGCAACGCCGCGCGCCTGCTCCT
>JBKOVK010000060.1:0-51602 GCA_046724475.1 Acidobacteriota bacterium
CCAGGTCACGGTTTTCACCCCCACGCCGGGGGGAGGCACGTCCTCGGCACGGACGGTCAACATCAACGAGACGTTCCTGGACGTGCCCGTGTTGCACTTCGCCTATCAGTACATCCAGGCCGTCTACAACGCCGGGGTGACGGCGGGCTGTGCCTTCCGCCTGTACTGCCCGGACAATCCGACGACCCGCGCGCAGATGGCGGTTTTCCTGCTCAAGGCGAGCCAGGGATCGAGCTACACGCCGCCTCCGTGCACCGGGACGCTGTTCGGCGACGTGACCTGCTCCAGCAACTTCGATCCATGGATCGAGGACCTGGCCGGGCGGGGCATCACGGGAGGCTGCCAGGCGAACCCGCCGCTCTACTGCCCGACTGCCTCCGTCACCCGCGCCCAGATGGCCCCGTTCCTGTTGAAGACACTCGAAGGCGCGACCTACGTGCCGCCCGACTGCACGGGCGCGGTCTTCGACGACGTGCAATGCACCGGCGGCATCTTCGATTCCTGGATCGAGGACTTGGCGGGGCGGGGTATTACGGGAGGTTGCCAGGCGAACCCGCCGCTCTACTGCCCGAGCAACCCCGTCACCCGCGCCCAGATGGCCATCTTCCTGACGCTGACCTTTTCCATACCGATCCCATAGCCGCCGTCCGTCCACTTTTCCGAATCCCCTGACGAACAACGGGCGCCGCGAAAGCGGCGCTCTCGCTTTTCCACCCAGCGTTCAAAAGGCTAGCCCGAAGGCAACCCGAGCGCGTCCTCAGATTCTTGTTGACCGCCGTTTAGGTAGATGAAAGTATTTTCGCCAGTTTCCCAGTCTGCTTCTTTATAACCGAACGGAGGACTCATGTACCGGAGCTCGGCGAAAAGGCTTTCTGCCTTCCTCGTCTCGGTGGGTCTACTCCTGACTGGCGGCTTCGCAGTCGCGGCGACGCAGTCGACAGGTCAGAAACCGCAGGTGCGATTCTCGACGAAGAATCGAACGTCGACGAAAGCGCTGCGCGACTATCGCGTCATCGGGCCCGTGCAGCCGCGCGCGCCGCGTCAGATCAAGAACGAGGCGCTGACGACAAAGAACTCGCGAGCTTCAGGCAAGGTCGACCACTCCGTGCAGCGGCAACCCGGTCTGTCGCAGCCGATCGAGCTGCTGCAGTTCGACGGCACCAGCGACGACGACAACCAGAACGTCGTCGGCTTCCGCGTCGTTCCGCCGGACACAGAGGGCGACATCGGCACCACCCAGTACATGCAGTGGAACAACCTGGTCTTCGACATCTTCGACAAGTCAGGCAACCTCGTGCTCGGGCCGCTCCCCGGAAACGCGTTCTGGGAAGGCTTCGGCGGTCCCTGTGAAACTTCCAACGACGGCGATCCGATCGTGATGTTCGACCAGCTCGCCAACCGGTGGGTGGTCAGCCAGTTCGCGTTCCCGAACTTCCCGAGCCCTCCGTACATCCAGTGCGTCGCCGTCTCCGTCACGGACGACGCGACGGGCAGCTATCACCAGTATGAATTCGACCTGCCCGACCAGTTCCTCAACGACTATCCGAAGTTCGGTGTGTGGCCCGACGGCTACTACATGACGTTCAACGGATTCGACGTGTTCGGCGGCGGATTCCAGGGCGGAGCGGTCGCGTTCGATCGCACCAACATGCTCGACGGCAATCCGGCCACGATGATCCAGTTCGACACCGGACTGGAAGGCGGTGTGCTGCCCACCGATCTCGAGGGCACGACGCCTCCGCCGATCGGAGCTCCGAACTATTTCCTGACCTGGGAAGTCAATCCCTCGCGACTGCTCATCTGGCAGTTCCACGCGGATTTCACGACGCCCGAAAACAGCACCTTCACCGGACCCGTCGAGGTTCCGGTCGACGACTTCGTATCCCCGGTCTGCGGATCCTTCCGCGACCAGTGCGTTCCGCAGCTGGACT
Source organism: Acidobacteriota bacterium (assembly GCA_046724475.1). Taxonomy (GTDB): domain Bacteria; phylum Acidobacteriota; class Thermoanaerobaculia; order UBA5066; family Gp7-AA6; genus DAHUXD01. Next base: position 1,932 of record JBKOVK010000060.1, read on the forward strand.
CGAGCGACCTGCTCGAGACGCTCGCCGGCGCCACGATGTGGAGAATGGGCTACCGCAACTTCGGCGACCACGAGTCGCTGGTCGTCAACCACACGGTCGACTCGGGCGGTCAGATCGCCGGTATCCGCTGGTACGAGATCCGGAATCCCGGCGGCACCGCTCCGCTGGGGAACGGCGCCCCGAATCCGGTCGTGATCTATCAGCAGCAGACTTACGCTCCCGACGACGGCAACCATCGCTGGATGGGCTCGATCGCCATGGACCACAGCGGCAACATGGCGCTGGGCTACAGCGTCTCGTCTTCCGAGATGCACCCGTCGATCGCCATCACAGGACGGCTCGTCGACGATCCTCTGAACCAGATGGGGGCCGAAGATGTCTTCCTGGCCGGCACCGGCAGCCAGAACGACGGCACCGACCGGTGGGGCGACTACAGCAACATGGTCGTGGATCCCATCGACGACTGCACGTTCTGGTACACGCAGGAGTACTACGCGGCCAACGGCGGCTTCGACTTCAAGACCCGCATCGCGTCGTTCAAGTTCCCGAGCTGCTCGATCGGGCCCACGGGAACGCTCCAGGGCACGGTGACCGATGGAACCAACCCGCTCCAGGGCGTCAAGGTCACGGCGGGACTTTCCCAGACGCTCACCGACGCGTCGGGCTTCTACTCCTTCACGCTGCCGGTCGGCACGTACGACATGACGGCGTCGAAGTACGGCTACTTCCCGGCTTCGGCCGACGACGTCGCCGTCACCGACGGCGGGACGACCATTCAGGACTTCGAGCTCGAGGCCGCGCCCTCGACGCTGGTCAACGGCACCGTGAAGGACGCGGCCGGCGGCTGGCCGCTCTACGCCAAGATCGTCGTGTCCGGCTCGGGGTTCCCCGGCGCGACGCTCTACACCGACCCGGTCACTGGCTACTACGAGACGACGCTGGTCGTCGGAAGCCAGTACACGTTCGTCATCAACGCGGTTTCACAGGGCTACAGCACCGGCGGCGGCATCGTGGATCTCTCCGCGGTGACGCATGCGCCGTCGGTCGTGAAGAACTGGACGCTGACGGCCGATCCGGCGACCTGCAACGCGCCGGGCTACGGCCACACCAACGCGTTCTACGACGACTTCTCCACGGGCGATCTGTCGTACTGGACGGTCGTCAACAACAGCACCGATGGGGGCCAGCCGTGGAAGGCGGCTTCCGGTCCGGATCCGTGCGGCCTGTTCCCAGGCAACGACACGGGCGGCAGCGGTCCATACGCGATCGTCAACAGCAACTGTGACGGCACCGTCACGGACGACACGGACATGATTTCGCCGTCGGTGAATCTGTCGGCGGTGGACGCTCCGGTGATTCAGTTTGCTTCCGACTTCTCGGTGCTGGATCCGGGCTTCCCGCAGACGGGCGGCGTGGACTACAGCCTCGACGGCGGAGCCAACTGGACCAACGTCCTGACCCTGACGGACGACGATCCGGGCCCGTCGCTGAAGAGCTTCCCGCTCCCGGCCAACTCGCCCGACGTTCAAGTGCGCTTCACGTTCGACGGCTTCTGGGCCTGGTGGTGGCAGGTGGACAACGTCCTCGTGGGCGATCCGACCTGCTCCGCGGGCACCGGCGGACTGGTGGTGGGCAACGTCAAGGACGCCAACACCAGCTCCGGCTTGAACGGAGCCACGGTGGAGAACCTGGGCGGAGGCTCGACCAAGACGTTTGCCACGCCCGACGATCCCAACGTGGGCGACGGTTTCTACATCCTCTACGCCGACAGCGGAAACCAGACGCTGAAGGCTTCCATGGCGAACTACCAATCGCAGCAGAAGAGCACCGTGGTGGTCCCGGGCTCGACGCAGCGGGTCGACTTCTCGCTGCAGTCGGGACACCTGACGGCGGCCCCGAGCCCGCTCAATGCGCGGGTCGATCCAGGTGGGACTGACGAGCAGACTCTGACGATCACCAACTCGGGCGGCGCTCCCGCGACGTACGAGATCATCGAGATCAACGCACCGCTCAACCAGAACAACTCGCTCGGACACTTCGCTAACAAGTTCATGCAGCAGCAGGCGCTAAGCCGCCTCCCGCAGAACGGCAAGGGCGGACACGACGGCACCGCGCGGAGCACGAAGGGTCTGTCTCCGATTCCCAACCCGCATGCGACAAACAAGGTCCTGGCGGCGGGCGACGTTTTGGCCAAGTGGCCCTCGAATATCGCGTACGGCTGGGGTGTGGCGACCACGGGGGTCAACGTCTGGCTGTCCAACCTCGGCGTCGCCGGTGGAGACGACCTGGACTACGAGTATGACGCCGCCGGAACGAAGACCGGGAACACCGTCGACGACAGCAGCGCGATCGACGCCTGGGCAGCGGATGGTGCGTTCAACTCGAACACCGGGATGTTCTGGAGGGTCAACGTCGTCAACGCCGGCAGCTCGTGCATCTTCGAGATCAACCCGACCACCAAGGTCGTGACCGGCAATACGATCTGCCCGAACACGGGCACCTCCGAACGCGGTCTGGCCTACGATCAGGCGACGGACACCTTCTACATCGGCTCCTGGAACGACGGGGCGATCAAGCACTTCGACCTCGACGGCAACATCCTCGACTCGTCCTTCGTCGCACTCTCGATCTCGGGTCTGGCTTACGACTCCTCCAACGGGCACCTGCTGGTGATGCAGAACTTCCCGGGCGGCAACGACATCACGGTGCTCGACGCGCTGAACAACTACGCCGTGCTGGGGTCCTATCCGATCCTGGACAACGGAGCTCCCGCGATCACGCCGTTCGGCGGCGCGGGTGCGGAGTTCGACTGCCTGGGCAACCTGTGGGTCATCGATCAGAACACGCAGACGGTCTACAAGGTCGAGTCCGGAGAAGCCGCCGGCTGCGCGGTCGACATCCCGTGGCTCACGGTGGATCCGACGGAAGGTACAGTCGCTGCCAACGGCGGCACGGCGACGGCCAACGTCTCCTGGGATTCGCTCAACTACCTGCCGGGTCTCAAGCAGGCGCAACTGCAGTTCAAGACCGACACGCCTTTCGCGGTCCCGGGCATCCCGGTGTCCCTGACCGTGCGCTTCCTTGACGTGCCGGACACCAATCCCTTCGAGGCCTTCATCTACGGTGCGGCGGGAGCCGGTGTGATGTTCGGCGGCACTCCGGTCTGCTCCGACAATCTCCACTTCTGCCCGGACGGCGTGGTCACGCGTGCTGACATGGCGGGATACCTCTGGAGGGCGATCAACGGCTCTCTGACGCCGCCCCCGGTCTACCAGAACGTCTTCAACGACGTCAGCTTCAACGACTACAACGCGTTCTACATCCAGGGCATCTTCGACCTCGGGATCACGGCGGGCTGCCAGGCGAATCCTCCGCTGTACTGCCCGACCAGCCCGAACACCCGCGCGCAGATGTCGGTGTTCATCTGGAAGGGACAGCATGGTGACGATCCGCCGCCGGCCTGCTCGGGCGTCTTCGCCGACGTGCCGTGCCCGGGAGGCTTCGCGGTCGACTACATCGAGGGTCTGTTCAACGAGGGTGTCACGGCCGGATGCGGCGGCGGGAACTTCTGCCCGAACGCCAACATCACCAACGGCCAGATGTCGGTCTTCCTGGTGAAGGGCTTCAACATCCCGCACCTGTAAGACGCGTTTCGAATCCCGTTACGGTTACGGGCGCGGCCAGCCGGCCGCGCCCGTTTTCTTGCTCTGCTATCTTCGCCGGCCATGCTCCGCCTCCGGTGCCGGGGAACCGGGCTTCTCCTCGCCGCGATGCTGGGTGGCGCGGTCTCCGCGTATGCCCTGGATCGGCCGTCGCTCGTCCTGATCACGCTCGACACGACTCGTTCCGACTACGTCGGCCGCGTCGAGGCAGGCCGGCCGGTGACTCCGAACCTCGATCGGCTGGCGCGCGATGGAGCCCGCTACATGCGCGCCCTGACCGCATCGCCCCTGACGCTGCCGGCGCACTGCTCGCTGATGACGGGCGCGAATCCCCCGGCACACGGTGTGCGGGACAACGGTGCCTCGGCGCTGCCCGCAGACCTGCCGACGCTGGCCTCGTCGCTCTCGTCGAAGGGCTATTCGACCGCGGCCTTCGTCGCCTCGCGCGTCCTCGACCGCCGCTTCGGGCTGGATCGCGGGTTTGCGCTCTACGACGACGCGATGACGGCCGAGGATGTGGGCGAGCAGGGATACCCCGAGCGCCGCGCCGCCGCGGTCACCGATGCGGCTCTCGCATGGGCGAAGGAGAATCCGGCGTCCCGGCCCTTCTTCCTCTGGGTCCACTACTACGACGCGCACGCTCCGTACGATCCTCCCGGCGAGTGGAAGGGAGCCGCGGCGGAACGCCGATACGCCGGAGAGATCGCATACGTCGACCGCGAACTCGAGCGATTGCTTGTCGGACTTCCGAAGCCTCCCGGCGGGACCCTCGTCGCAGTCGTCGGTGATCACGGCGAGATGCTGGGAGAGCACGGAGAGAAGGAACACGGCATCTTTCTCTACCGAGCCGCGCTGGAGGTTCCGTTGATCCTGTCGGGCCCTGGAGTCCCCTCCGGGACCTCGATCGCCGAGACCGTCGCAACCCGCGCTCTTCCCGCGACCCTTCTGCGTCTTCTTTCGTTCGACAACGAGGCGCGTTCCTTCGGTCCGGGTCTGCCGGGGTTGCCGTCGTCGGCACGCGAGCCGGCCGCCTCGATCTACAGCGAAACGTGGATGCCGGCCACCGCCTACGGGTGGAGCCCGTTGAAGGCGGCGACGGACGGCCGGTTTCGGTTGATCCTCGCCCCGAAATCCGAGCTCTACGACCTCACAGCGGATCCGGGTGAGACAACGAACCTCTTTTCGAGCCGGCCCGAAGACGCGCGACGGTTGGCCCGGTCGATCGCGTCGGTCCAAAAGCGGGAGCGAACGGCGCCCCGTCCGAAAGTCTCCGAGGCGGAGGCCGCCGAGCTCGCACAGAGTCTCCAGAGTCTCGGCTACCTTTCCGGATCGAGCCCGCGGTCCGGAACGATCGACCCAAAGGACGGCATCGCGATGCTTTCCGAGTTCGAGCGGGCGAGAGACGAGATCCGCCAGCGCCGGGCGCGGCACGCGGCCGCGACGCTGCGCGAGCTGGTGCGCCGGAGCCCGGGGAACGTGCCGTTCTTAACCCGTCTGGCCGAAGCCGAAGTGGCCGCGGGCGAAACGGACGCGGGGCTGGAAACCATTCGCGAAGCCGTGGCCTTGAACCCGCGCCTCGACCTTCTGCACACCAGCGCCGGCAACCTGTACGCACAGGCCGGACGAACGCGCGAAGCCCGCCAGGAGTTTCGGGCCGCGCTCGCGCTCAATCCGCGTTCTGCGACCGCGTGGCTGGGACTGGCCCGGATCGCCGCGCGGGAGTCGCCCGGCGAAGAGAGGGCGATCCTCCTCGAAGCCGAAGCCGCGGGAACTCGCAGCGGCGCGATCCTGGCACGACTGGCCCAACTCGAGCTTTCTTCGGGAGATCTCGACGATGCGCGCCGCCATTCCCAAGAGTCGCTCGCTCTGCTTCCGGACCTCGCCGCGACGTGGTGGGTCGCCGGTGAAGTGGCCGAGAAGCAGGGGAGAGCGACCGCCGCCCTCGAGAGCTACGAGAAGGCCGTCGCGCTGGGTCTCTCCGACCCCCGGGCGTGGCTGCGTCTGGGGAAGATTCAGCGGGCGGCGGGACGATCGGCGGATGCGAGGCGCTCCTTTGAGCGCGCGGCCGATCTGGGAGGCCGCTCCGCCGCGGGAGAGGACGCGCGGAGGCTTCTGGCCGAGACTCCGTGACGCTTTCTCCTTGAAATGAAGACCCGGTTGGAGATAGCTTTCCGCAAGTTTCGAATCACAACGGAGGGTTGGTTTTTTGAGTCTCGGGTCCGCTTGATCGGATTGCGGGAGGCACTCCACTCTTGCCCAAAGCGAAGGAGCGAAACCCCATGGTCAAACCCCTGCGTCTCGCCCTCGTCCTCTGTGGCCTTCTCACCGTTTCGATCCTCGGAGCTGTCCAACCCCGAACCACCGCCGCCAGCGAAAAGTCGTTCCGACATCCGGGTCTTCGCGTACCCGAGGAAACGCTGGCTCTCGAGCAGATGGACGCCCCGACGCTCGCCGCGTTGCAGGCACAGATCCATTCTCTCGGAGTCGCACCCGGAACGGCGTTTTATGACTCGCGTGTTGGGCGCTGGAGCTCTCTGATTCTGAGCAGTCCGCTGATCCCGGGAACGGGAGTCGGCAACAACCTCGTGTGGGCGTCGGGGCATGCGCCTCTGGGCGACCGGGCGTTGCAGTCGGAGGTCTGGAATTCGCTGAAGGGCTACCTGGAAGCGCATGCGGGCGATCTTCGGATCGACCTTTCGCAGCTTTCCTCCTCGCCGCGGATCTCGATTCTCCGCGACGGCGGCCTCATTTTCGTGCACGTTCCGCGCATCGTCGACGGGATCCCCGTGCGCGACAACTCCATCGGCGCGGCCATCAACTCCGGCAACCTGATCCTCCTCGGCCTGCAGAAGTGGGGCGACGTCGACGCCGCGCGGACGCCCTCGGTCCCCGCGGAGACCGCCGAGGAGGCCGTGCGCGCGCACGTTCGCCCGCTGACGCTCGCGGCCTTCACCAAGAGCCCGCATCTCGAGCTAGTTCCCATGTCGCTCGGGGATGGAATCTCCTACCGCTTGGCCTGGGTGATCTCCTGCAAGATCGACGGCGACCGCGGCAACTGGGAGGGCCTCGTCGACGCCGCCAACGGGACTCTCTTCGCGTTCGAGGACCGCAACCAGTACGCCGACGGCCAGATCATCGGCGGTGTCTATCCGCTCAGCAACGACCAGCGTCCCCCTGACGGCATCGAACAACCGGGGTGGCCGATGCCTTACGCCGACTTCACGGTCGACGGCGTGAAGCGATTCACCGACGGCAACGGCAACATGGGGTGCATACCGGGCTCGATTTCGACGGCACTCGCGGGTCTCTACATCAAGATCGTGGACAGCTGCGGGACGATCAATGAGACTGGAACCAATGGCATCGATCTCGGCTCTGGCCCGACGCCGACCGCCACGGACTGCGCTATTCCCGCGGGCCATTCGGCGGGCGACACCAAGTCCAGTCGTTCCGGCTTCTTCGAACTCAACCGGCAGGCCGAGCTCGCACGCGGGCACCTGCCCGACACGGACCCGGGGGGGCAGTGGGTGCGCAGCCAGCTCAACGCCTTGATGAACGAGAACGACGTCTGCAACGCGTTCTGGGACGGCACGAACGTGAACTTCTTCCGGTCGAGCCCTGCCAACGGTTGCGCCAACACCGGCGAGATCGCAGCGATCTTCGATCACGAGTGGGGGCACGGGCTGGACAACAACGGCGTCAATCCGAACATCGCCAACCCCGGTGAGTCGATCGCCGACATCTACGCGGCCATACGGCTGAACACGTCCTGTATCGGCCGCGGTTTCTTCACGACCCAGACCTGCGGCGGATACGGCGACGCCTGCGACGGCACGCCCGCGACCGGCTGCACCGGCGTCCGCGACATCGACTACATGAACCACGAATGCAACCGTCCGCACACCATCACCTGGGTCCAGGGGGGCTTTGGCGCCGCGTGTCCCGCGGGCGGTACCGGGTGCCCCGGCGGCGGAGGTCCGTGCGGCCGCGAGGTGCACTGCGAAGGCTACGTCATGGCGGAGACGGCGTGGGACCTCATGCACCGTGACTTGACGGCGGCTCCGTTCAATTACGACCCGCAGACGGCGCACGAGCTCGGCGCCCGAATCCTTTACGAAGGCGCTCAACCGGTCGATAGCTGGTACACGTGCTCGGTCGGCGGCGGCTGCTCGGCCACCGGCGGCTACTTGAGCATGCTCGCGGCCGACGACGACAACGGAAATTTGAACGACGGCACACCGCACATGACGGCGATCCGGGCTGCGTTCGAGCGTCACGAGATCCACTGCGCCACGCCCACGCCGACCAACAGCGGTTGCGCGGGCGCACCCACCTCGAAGCCCGTCGTCACGCTCCAGCCACGCGACCGGTCCGTCCTGCTGACCTGGACCTCGGTCGCAGGCGCCTCGAAATACCTTGTCTACCGGGGCGACGGCATCGATCCCTGCGCCATGGGTAAGGTCATCGTGGCGGAGACCAGCGACCTGAGCTTCCTGGACGATGGCCTCGAGAATGACCGCAGCTATTCCTACGGCGTCATGCCCGTGGGATCGAACGAGCACTGCACGGGGCCCATGAGCACGTGCCAGTCCTCTACGCCCGTGGCCGGTCCGAACCTCGCCGTCCTCGACGGCTTTACGCTGACCGGCGGCGACGGCGATCCGTTCCTCGACAACTGCGAGCTCGACACGATCGGCTTCTCGGTCAACAACATCGGCGTGGGCGATCTGACCAACGTGCGGATCGTCGGCGTTACGTTCGTCACGCATCCAACCTCGGTCCTCTTCACGCCTCTTCCCGCCCCGATCGCCGCGAGTGTTGCGACCTGCTCGGTCGCCGACGGGAGCTTCCAGGTCCAGATGCAGGGCCTGACCTTCGACGGCTCGACGGACATCCTGCTCGAGGTCGGCGCCGACGAGCTCGGAAGCGACACCCGGACGAAGCTCATCCACATTACCCACACCGAGAGCGACCTGATCCAGGTGCCGAGCCAGACCTTCAGCTTCGAGACCGATATGGAAGGCTGGACGGCGACGCACGGGACGTTCGTCCGCAAAACCGGCAGCGGCGCCAACGGGACGAACGCCCATATTTCGTCTTCCGAAGGCCTCGACAACCAGTGCGACATCGTGCAGTCGCCCCTCTTCTTCCTGACCGACACGTCGACGCTGGAGCTTCGACTCCGCTACGACATCGAGCCCCAGTCGGGCGGCCAGTACTGGGACCGGGCCAACATCAGCGTCGTCGACGCGCAGAGCGGCGATCGGGTCGTGATCACGCCCTCGGGAGGGCGCCCCTACCAGGTCCCCGACGGCTCGGCCAACGGGACCTGCGGCACGGGCGGCCAGGCGGGCTGGGACGCTTCGACACCGGGCTTTCCCAACCTCTGGTACAACGCGACGTTCGACGCGGCCGCTCTGAATCCGGGCGGCGCCTTCACCAATCGGGTCGCCTACTTGCAGATCAACTACGGGACGGACGAGGCCGTGGCCGGCCAGGGCTTCGACTTCGACGAAGTGAAGCTGACGGATTTCTACCTCCAGCTTCCGGACGCGCACGGAGACGATTGCTCCCAGTCCCTGTTCGCGGCTGCGACCGGCATCGTCGTGGACGGCGCCGGCAACGGCGTGCTGGAAGCCGGCGAAGTCGCGGGCGTTTCCCCGACGTGGACCAACACGGGATTCGCGGCGGTCGACCTCTCCGGCACGATCACCGATTTCAGCGGCCCCACGGGCCCGACCTACGCCGTTCCGGACGACACCGCAAGCTACGGCACCGTGGATCCCGGCGTCGCCGCGGCCTGCACGGATTGCTACTCGGTCCAGATCACGGCGGCGGTCCGGCCCTCCGTGCACTGGGATGCCTCGCTCACCGAATCGGTCGGCAACGTCCCGCTCGTCAACGACGCCGTCCAGAAGGTCTGGACGCTCCACGTCGGCGGCAGCTTCAGCGACGTCCCGTCCTCGAGCAACTTCTATCCGTTCGTTGAGAACGTCCTCCACAACGGTGTGACGGCGGGCTGCGGAGCGGGGGACACGTTCTGCCCGACGGACGCTGTCACGCGCCAGCAGATGGCGGTCTTCCTGCTCAAGGCCAACGACGGCGCCGCGTACAATCCGCCGGCCTGCACGACACAGGTCTTCGACGACGTCCCGTGCTCGAGCAATTTCGCTCCCTGGATCAACGAGCTCTCGGCGCGCGGGATCACGGCCGGCTGTGATGCGACGAATTACTGCCCGACCAGTCCCACGAACCGGCAGCAGATGGCGGTCTTCCTCCTGAAGACGAAGGAGGGCTCGACCTACGTGCCCCCCGACTGCACGACGCCGCAATTCGACGACGTGCCGTGCTCGAGCAACTTCGCTCCCTGGATCAACGAGCTCGTCGCGCGCGGCGTGACGGCCGGCTGCGGCGGCAACAACTACTGTCCGACGGATCCGGTCGCCCGGCAGCAGATGGCCGTCTTCCTGGTCAAGACGTTCGGCCTGCTGCTCTACGCTCCGTAGGAATCGCCCCCTCTCCCTCACCCTCTCCCCCCTCGGGGGGAGAGGGAAGGAGTGAGGGGTGAGTCTGATCAGACCCGGTCGGCCTCTCCCAGGGACCACTGGTGGTAGGCGTCGGTGACCGTGGCGGTGTCGCCGTCACGAACGACGCGGCCGTGATGCAGCCAGACGACGCGGTCGCAGTTCTCCCGGATGGTGTTCAGCGAGTGCGAGACGAGCATGAAGGTCTTGCCGCGGCCCCGCAGCGTCTCCATCCGGTCGTGGCACTTGCGCTGGAACCGTTCATCTCCGACCGCCAGCGCCTCGTCCACGAGGAGGATGTCGGGGTCCACGTCGGTGGCGACGGCGAAAGCCAGCCGCGCCGCCATGCCGGTCGAGTAAGTGCGGGTCGGCGCATCGATGAAATCCTGCAGCTCCGCCCACTCGACGATCCGATCCAGCCTCTGCCGGGTCTCGCCGCGCGAGTAGCCGAGCAGAGCGCTCTGGAGCATGACGTTCTCTCGCCCCGTCAGCTCGCCGTGGAATCCGAGGCCCAGCTCCAGGATCGGCGCGACCCTCCCGGCCACGCGCACACGCCCGTCGGAAGGAGGCAGGACGCGCGAGATCACGCGGAAGAGCGTGCTCTTGCCGGCGCCGTTGCGCCCGATGACACCGATCCTCTCGCCGGCCTCGACCGAGAGATCCACGTCCTTGACGGCCTCGAGGTCGTCGTACGCGACCCGCCGCTGGATCTTGCGGATCGTGTACTCCTTCAGTGAAAGGATCCGCTCCCGCGGGATGCGGTAGCGCAGCGTCACTTTCTCCAGCTCGATGACCCGCAAGCCGTCAGCTCCAGTACGCCATCGTGCGGGTGCGGTGGCAGAAGTAGATCCAGCCCGTGACCAGCACGGCCACCGACATGGACAGAGACAGCAGCACGAGGCCGAGCGAGGGCACGACACCATCGTAGATCGGCTTGCGAAAGATCTGAATCAGGTAGTACATCGGATTCAAGGACAGGATGACGCGGTAGCGGAACGGTACGATCGAGGGCTCGTACACGATCGGCGTCAGGAAGAACCAGGTCTGGATCAGGACGCCGTACATCTCGCGCACGTCGGCGAAGCGTGAGGTCAGCGTGAACAGGATCAGCGCGACGCCGGCCGTGAACAGCGTGATGATGAAGATCGAAACCGGAAGGAACGCCCAGCTCGGGTAGAGCGGGAATCCCGTCACGACCAGGATCAGGAGCAGCGGCAGGAGGGACAGCCCGAGATTGACGAGGCCTCCGCCGATGGCCGAAGCGACGAAGACCGAGCGCGGGACGTACATGCGCTTGGCGAGATCGTTGGACGCCTGCGACTGGGAGGCCGCCGTGTTCGTCGTCTGCGAGAAGTACGCCCAGAAGATGGACCCCGCCATGAAGTACACGGGGTAGTTGCGGACCGCCTGCTTGAAGAGCTGCGAGAAGACCAGAGTCAGCGCCACCATGTTCAGCAGTGGCGCGAGCATCGTCCACACCATACCGAGGACCGACCGCTTGTAGCGGACCTTGATGTCGCGGATGACGAGCTCGTGCACGAGGCCGCGGTACTTCCAGAGGTCGGCGGCCTCTTCGATCCAGCGCGGGCGCCGGCGGGCCGAGTCGTAGACGGGGACCAGCGTCTCGGTGCTCACGCGCCGTGATTATCTGGCGGCTGCGGCCCGCCGCGGCAGTGCGGCGAGCCATCCGTCGAGTGTGGCCGCCCGGACGTCCCACGTGTTCTCGCGCGCGAAGGCGCGCTGGTTGGGAGCGCTCTGGACGGCGCCGGCGGCCGCCGCGGCGATCTCCCGGGCGAAGTCTTCGGCGGTGGCGGCGCTTCGCGCGACGCCGAGCCGAACGAACGGCTCCAGGGAGGCCATCGGCGTCGCGACGACCATCCGGCCGGCCGCGGCGGCCTCGTAGAGCTTGACCGGATCGGTGGCATTCGTCAGCTCGGACAGCCGAAACGGGATGATTTCGACGTCGAGGCGCGACCGGAACGCCGGCATATCGCGGTGGGGAAGCTCGCCGTGGAAGACCACGTTGCTCCGGCGGATCGGCGCGGAGGAGTCCCCGAGCCCGCCCGCGATCTCGAAGCGCCAGCGCGGCTGGAGCTGCGCCAGGCGGTCCAGCAGCTCCATGTCGAACCACTCGTCCACGGCGCCCGCGTAGCCGACCACGAGCCGTTGCGCCGAGGGAGACGGCGGCGGCAGACCGGCGAAGAGGTCGTAGTCGCAGGCATTGGGGAGGAGGCGGCATTCCAGGCCTCCCGCCGAGAGCCGGAGGCGGAGCGGCTCGGAGGTCGCCAGCACGAGGTCGGCCGCCGAGATCAGGTCGCGCTCGGCCTCCGCCAGGACCCGAGGACGGTTCGCGCGAAAGCCCTCGTGGACGTCGAGGCAGTCGTAGGCGACTTTCCATCCGAAGCGCGTGGAGAGCGCGGACGCGAGAGGCGCCCAGAACGGCGACTCCGCGAGCACGACGGCCTCCGTCACGGCGAAACGCTCGCGCGCGCGGGCGATCCCGGAAAGCGCCGCCTCCAGCGCGGCCGCCTCGAGCCGGCGCTCGGGCAGATCCTGGTGGCGCACGCCGGAGATCGGGAGGAGCGTCACGCCGGGCGCGGCCGCCGCCGGCGTCTCGGGCTCTCCGGTCCCGGCGACGGATCCGTAGAACACGCGCCGTCCTCGGCGCGCCAGGGCCTCCGAGAGCTGCTGCGGCCTCTGCCGACGGTAGGTCCACGCGATGACCGGCAGCACGACGACGTCGGGACGGCCCGGCCGCGCGGCTCCGGGCTCGGCCGGGAGCGCGGGTAGATCCACGGGAGGCTTGCGCAGGCCGAGCAGCCGCTCCGTCTCCACACGGCGGCGGATCGCACGGCGCCAGGAGAGGGGCGTTAAGCGCCGGCCCAGCGCGTAGAGCCGGCCTCTCCATCCCGACTCCCAGGCGGGCCTCATCGCGCGGCGGCCACCGGCGGAGCGAACGGCTCGAAGCTTCGGCCCATCAGGATCGCGGCGATCCGCTCGGACGCGCGCCCGTCCCCGTACGGATTGACTCCCTGCATGCTCCGGCGCGCCGCGCCGTCGGAGAGAAGCCGCTCGGCCTCCGCGACGATGAGATCTTCGTCGGTCCCGACGAGCTTCGCCAGCCCCGCCTCCACGCCTTCGGGCCTCTCGGTCTTCTCGCGCAGCACGAGCACGGGCTTGCCGAACGTGGGCGCTTCCTCCTGGATCCCTCCGGAGTCCGTCAGGATTAGCCGGGCGCGGCGCATCAGGTCCACCAGCGCGAGGTAGTCGAGCGGCTCGACCAGCGAGACGTTGGCGAGCCCGGCGTTGCGCCCGACGACGCTGCGGACGTTGGGGTTGGGATGCGTGACGTGCACGAAGCGAGTCCTTGGAAAGCGCCCGGCCAGCCGGCCGATCGCCGAGACGACCCGCTCGAGGGGCCGGCCGAAGCTCTCCCGCCGGTGCGCTGTGATGAGGACGAGGTCCTCTTCGGGAGCGTTACCCGAGCGCGCCGCGATCTGCGACAGCGCATCCACGACGGTGTTGCCGGTCAGGAAGATTTTCTCGCCGGGCACGTCCTCGGCGGAGAGGGCCTGCGCCGCGCGGCGCGTGGGAACGAAGTTCGCCTCCGAGACCAGGTCCACGACACGCCGGTTCATCTCTTCGGGGAACGGATGCTGGAAGTCGCCGGTCCGCAGGCCCGCCTCGACGTGGCCGACGCGCACGCGGCGGTGAAACGCGGCCAGCGCGGCAGCCATCGCGGTCGTCGTGTCGCCCTGCACCAGGAGCCAGTCGGGCTGCTCGCGCGCCAGGATCGGATCCAGGTGCGAGAGGACGCGGGCGGCGAGCTCGCTCGGCGTCTGGTCCGGCCGCATCAGGTCCAGGTCGATGTCGGGTGCGACCTCGAAGAGCGCGAAGACCTGGTCGAGCATCTCGCGGTGCTGTGCGGTCGCGCACACGACGACGCGCGCTCCGCGCTCTTCGCGCAGCCTGTGGATGACCGGAGCCATCTTGATGGCCTCGGGGCGCGTGCCGACGACGACGAGCAGCTTCATGTGAACATGGGCCCGCCGGGCTGCGGGGCAGCCGCCGGGGCGGCCCGCGGCGGGCGAGCCTGAGCGCATTGTACGGGCTCTCCGCCGCCCGCGGGAACGGAAAATGGCGCCGGCCGCTTCGGCCGAGAGTACACTTCGCTCGAGACACCATGATCCCGGAAGTCTTCGAGTGCCCCCGCTGCGAGCGGCAGTTCGTGATCGACAGCGTTCCCGACGCGGGAAGCGAAGAGGTCCACTGCCCGCAGTGCAGCCGCTACCTCGGCGTGCGCGACATCGCATTCGTCCTGAGGACCGAGCTCGACGAGATGATCGAGCGGCTGGGCTTCGAGAAAGACCGCCTCGAGAAGGACGAGGCCGTGTACAGCCTGACCGACTGCGACCCCGAGATGAAGTTCTACGGGCGCGAGGTCTCCCGCGTGATCGGCGTCCTGCGCTCGGCGCTCAAGGATTTGCGGAAGCTCCGCGAGGACTATCGAGTCCGGAACTGATTCGGCCGGCGAACGCCCGCAGCCGGCGCAGGCTCGTCTCTTTCCCCAGAAGCTCCAGGACGTCGAACAGCGGCGCTCCGACCGTCGTTCCGGTCGCCGCGAGGCGCGTCGGATGGATCAGCTTTCCGGCGGAGAGGCCCTCGGCCTCGGCCGCCTCGCGCAGGGCAGCCTCCGTGGACGCGGCGGTCCACTCGGGCAACTCCGCGAAACGGTCGGCGAGCCGGCCCATCAGCGCGGCGGTATCCGGCTTGACGTGCTTTTTGAGACCGTCGGCCTCGTAATCCGCGGGATCCGCGGCATAGGACGACAGCGCGCGGCCGAGCTCGATCGTGGTGCGCGCGCGCGTCCGGTGGAGCTCGATCGCCCGCAGCGCCGCCTCCGTTTCCGGAAGACCGCCTCGCGCGTGCGGACGAGCCCGCTCGAGCAGCTCCGCCGCCGGCATGCGCGCGATGTACTGGGCATTCATCCACAGCAGCTTCTCGGGGTCGAAGACCGACGGCGATGCGCCCACGCGGTCGAGCGAGAACTCCTTCTCCATCTCCTCGCGCGTCAGGATCTCGCGATCGCCGCCCGGCGCCCATCCGAGCAGCGCCAGAAAGTTGAGGAGGGCCTCCGGGAGGATCCCGGCGTCGCGCCACTCCTCGACGGCGGCGGCCCCGTGGCGCTTGGAGAGCTTCTTGCGGTCGGTGCCTTGGATCATCCCGAGGTGGGCGAACTTCGGCACGTCGACGCCGAGCGCGCGGAACAGCGCGACGTGCTTGGGCGTGTTCGCGAGGTGGTCGTCGCCGCGGATGACGTGGGTGATTCGCATATCGGCGTCGTCTACGCACGCGGAGAAGTGGTACAGCGGATGCCCGTCCGACCGCACCAGGACGAAGTCGTCGAGGGCGTCGGCCGGGAACTCCACGCGGCCGCGGATCAGGTCGTTCACGACGATCGTCTCGGCCGGCATCTTCAGGCGCACCACGAACCGCTCGGCGGCCTTCGCGCGGCGCTCGCTCTCCTGGGGAGGGATCGCGCGCCCGGCGCCCGAATAGCGGTACGACCGGCCTGCCGCCTCCGCCGCCTTGCGCTCGCGGTCGAGCTCCTCGGGTGTCTCGAAGGCGCGATACGCCTTTCCCTCTGCGAGCAGCTTCTCGGCTGCCGCGCGGTACAGGTCGTAGCGGCGGGACTGATAGTAGGGACCCTCGTTGTAATCGAGCCCGAGCCAGTCCATGGCGGAAAGGATCTGGGCCGTCAGCTCCTCGCGAGAGCGCTCGACGTCGGTGTCCTCGATGCGCAGGATGAAGGTGCCCTTCTCACGACGGGCGAAGAGCAGGTTGTAGAGGGCGGTCCTGGCCCCGCCGACGTGGAGCGAGCCCGTCGGAGAAGGCGCGAAGCGGACGCGGGGCATCTCAGAGGCGTTCAAGGCGGGGGATCGTAGCAGAGTGTCCTCGCTGTCATCCCGAGGAGCGAAGCGACGAGGGATCCCGAGCTCGTCGAGTCCGGGATCCCTCGCTGCGCTCGGGATGACTGGCTAGGTCCCTAGTCCAACGGCAGCGTCAGCGAGTAGCTGAACCGGCCGCGGCCGATCTCGATCAGGATGCTGCTCTTGTTCCAGTCGCGCTGGAGGACGTGGTCCACGTCGTCCGTCGTCTTGACGGCACTGCTGTTCAACGCGAGCAGCAGGTCGCCCGTTTTCAGCCCCGCCTGGGCGGCCAGGCCGTCACGGTCGGTGAGCGAGATGCGCAGTCCGTCCTCGCCTCCGCGGATCGCCATGCCGAGCTCCTCCCGGAGGATGCGCGGGCCGATGCCGGGCGGAGGCGCTTCGCCCTGGAGGGTCACGGTTCGGTCGCCTTCCTTGGCGCGCAGGACCACCTTGAACGGACGGCCGGGGCCGCGTGTCGACAGTACGGTTTCGAACGCCTCCTGCGAATCGATCGCGCCGCCGTCCACGGAGACGACGAGATCGCCCGCATGCACTCCCGCGCGCGCGGCGGGGGAGTTGGGATACACCGTCTTGACACGGAATCCGCGAGGTCGGTTTTCCTCTCCGGAGACCAGCGTCTTGCCGCGCAGGCCGACCCACACCGGGCGGACCTCGCCGAAGCGCAGAAGGTCGTCGACGATGCGCCTGGCGCGGTCGATCGGGATCGCGAAACCGATCCCCTGCGCGCCGCCGATGATCGCGGTCGCCACGCCGATCATGTCGCCGTCCACGTTGACGAGCGGGCCGCCGGAGTTGCCGGGGTTGATGGAGGCGTCGGTCTGGATGAAGTCGGTGTACGCGCGCTCGTTCTCTCCCTTGACGCTCCGGCCGGTCGCGGAGACGACGCCGGCCGTCACCGTGTTGGAGAGGCCGAAGGGATTCCCGATCGCCACGATCGTTTCGCCGATCATCAGGTCCGACGAGGAGCCCAGGTGAATCGCCGGCAGAGCCCCGGGCGGCTTCTTCACGCGCAGGACCGCGAGGTCGTTGTCGGCATCGGATCCCACGACGTCGCAGTCGAGCTCGAGGCCGGCCTTCGTCATCGCCGTGATCTTGGACGCGCCGGAGACGACGTGGTCGTTGGTGAGAATGATTCCCTTCGGGTCGATGATCGCGCCCGAGCCCAGCGACTGCGCCGTGCGCCGCCGCGGTCGATTGTCGAAACCGAAGAAGAAATCGTCGAACATGGAGCGCCGTCGCTGCAGGACCTGCTCCGCCGAGATGTTGACGACTGATGGGGCGACCTTCTCGACGACCTGAACGATCTCGCTCTTGCGCGTCGGCAGGGGAACGGCGAGGAGCGGGCCCGCCGCGAGGGCGGCTCCGAGCACGGCGGGCAGACGTCTCACGGCCAGCACAACGGCGTATTCTGACCCGCCATTTCCGGGCCCAAAAAGAAAAACCCCGCCGGATCGGCGGGGTCGGAACACGCCAGGGTCGGAAGACTTACGCCTTGGACTGGATGTCGATTGCGCCCTTGGACTTCTGGCCCTCGGTGATCTTGATCGTCCGGGGCTTGGCGTCCTCGCGCTTGGGCAGGTCGACGGAGAGCAGGCCGTTCTCGAAGCGGGCCTGGATCTTCTCGCGGTCCACGTTGTTCGGAAGGCTGAAGCTCCGAGCGAAGCGCCCGTACGAGCGCTCGACGCGGTGGTAGTTCTTGCCGTTCTCCTCCTTCTCGAACTTGCGCTCGCCGGAGATCGTGAGCATCCCGTTCTCGGTCGTGATCGAGATCTCGTTCTCTTTGAAGCCCGGGAGCTCCGCGGTGATCACCAGCCGCTCCTTCTCTTCGTGGATGTCGACCGGGGGGACCCACGCCGCCAGGGACTCGTCTTCACGATCCGGTCGACCGAAGGCAAAAGCGGACCCGAGGGCCCGATTGAAACGGTCCAGCTCTCTGTAGGGATCGATGCGCATCAGGTTCATCTGGCACCTCCAAGATTAGGCAGGGGATTGTCTGATATGCCTGCCTCATTGTCAACTATTCAGATACGAGAACATGAGTATATCACACTAAGAAACCTTCGCGGTTTTTTTCTTCTGCGTGGTCTTCTCGACGGTGAGGGACTCCTTGTTGGCGGCGACGTCCACGACCGCCGTGTCCCCCTCGCCCAGCTCGCCGTCCAGCATGGCTTCGGCGAGCCGGTCGGCGACATCCTTGGCGATCAGCCTCTTCAGCGGCCGCGCCCCGAACGTCGGGTCGTACCCGCGGCCCGCGAGCCACCGTTTGGCCTCCGGCGTCCAGGTCAGCTGGATTCCGCGCTCGACGACGATCTTCGCCAGCGACTTGAGTTGGATCTCGACGATCTTCTCGATCTCGTCGCGCGTGAGTCGGTGGAAGACGATGACGTCGTCGATCCGGTTGAAGAACTCGGGCCGGAAATGGCGCCGCAGCGCCTCCTCGATCTTGGCCTTGATCTCGGCTTCGTCGCGCGAGGACTCCTCGGCGATCCACTCGGAGCCCAGGTTCGACGTCATGATGATGACGGTGTTGCGGAAGGACACGACGCGTCCCTTGCCGTCCGTCAGGCGTCCGTCGTCGAGAACCTGGAGCAGGACGTTGAAGACGTCCGGGTGCGCCTTCTCGATCTCGTCGAACAGGACGACCGAGTACGGCCGGCGCCGGATGGCTTCGGTGAGCCGGCCTCCCTCCTCGTAGCCGACGTATCCCGGAGGAGCGCCGATCATCCGGGCGACCGCGTGCTTCTCCATGTATTCCGACATGTCCAGGCGGACCATCGCGTGCTCGTCGTCGAACAGGAATTCCGCCAGAGCGCGCGCGAGCTCCGTCTTGCCAACGCCCGTCGGCCCGACGAACAGGAACGAGCCGATGGGGCGCTTGGGATCGGAGAGACCCGCGCGCGACCGGCGGATCGCATCGGCGATCGCCTCGACCGCTTCGTCCTGGCCGATGACGCGCATGTGGAGGCGCTCTTCCATCTTGCGCAGCTTCTGGGTCTCGCTCTCGATCATCCGGCTGACGGGAACGCCCGTCCACTTCGATACGACCGCGGCGATGTCCTGCTCCGTGACCTCTTCGCGCAGCATCGGCTGGCCCTTCTGCAGGTCCATCAGCCGCGTGTTCTCGGCCGCGAGCTCCTTCTCGAGCTGGGGAAGCCTTCCGTAGCGCAGCTCCGCCACCCGCTGGAGGTTGCCGACCCGCTCGGCTTCGGTGGCCTCCAGCTTGACCGCCTCGATGGACTCCTTGATCGAGCGAATCCTGGTGATCGCCTCCTTTTCGGAAGACCACTTCGCCCGCAGGCGGCTGGACTCCTCCCGATGCCCGGCGAGAAGGCGTTCGATTTCCTCGAGGCGCGCCTTGGCCTCCTTGGTCTTCTCCTTCTCGAGGGCGCGCTTCTCGATCTCGAGCGAGATGATCTGGCGCTCGACCTCGTCGATCTCGGCCGGAACCGAGTCGATCTCGGTGCGCAGGCGCGCCGCCGCCTCGTCGACCAGGTCGATGGCCTTGTCGGGGAGGAAACGGTCGGTGATGTAGCGGTGCGAGAGCTTGGCGGCGGCCACCAGCGCGCCGTCGGTGATGCGGACGCCGTGGTGGATCTCGTAGCGCTCCTGCAGTCCGCGCAGGATCGCGATCGTGTCCTCGACCGAAGGCTCGTCCACGTAAACGGGCTGGAAGCGGCGCTCGAGAGCCGCATCCTTCTCGATGTGCTTCTGGTACTCGTTGAGCGTCGTCGCGCCGATTGCCCGCAGCTCGCCGCGCGCCAGGGCGGGCTTCAACATGTTCGACGCGTCCATCGCGCCCTCGGCCGCGCCCGCTCCGATCAGGGTGTGCAGCTCGTCGATGAACAGGATGACCGTGCCTTCGGCCTCCTCGATCTCCTTCAGGACCGCCTTGAGCCGGTCCTCGAACTCGCCGCGGTACTTGGCGCCCGCGATCATCGCTCCGAGGTCGAGCGAGACGACGCGTTTGTTCTTCAGGCCCTCGGGCACGTCTCCGAGGTGGATGCGGCGGGCCAGTCCTTCGACGATGGCCGTCTTTCCGACGCCGGGCTCGCCGATGAGGACCGGGTTGTTTTTCGTCCGCCGGGACAGGACCTGGATGACGCGGCGGATCTCTTCGTCACGTCCGATGACGGGGTCGATCTTGCCGCGGCGGGCCAGATCCGTGAGGTCTCGGGTGTAGCGCTTGAGGGCCTGGTATTTCTCTTCGGGGGCGGGATCGGTGATCCGCGTGGATCCGCGGACTTCCTTGAGCGCCTTCAGCAGGACGTCTTTCTTGGCTCCGGCCGCCGCGAGGCGTTTGGCCGTGGACGAGGAGCCCTCGGCGAGAGCCAGAAGGAAGTGCTCGGTCGAGACATATTCGTCGCCGAACTCCTTGGCGATCTCGAACGCGCGGTCGAAGACACGGGTCAGATCCCGACTGGGGACCGCGTCCGCCGACGCTCCGCTGACCTTGGAAAGACGATCCAGCTCGGCAGCGATGCTCTTGGCGAGCGCCGCGGTGTCCACGCCGACTTTCTGGAGGACCGGAACCACGACGCCGTCCTGCTGCTGGAGGAGGGCGAAGAGCAGATGGTCGGCCGTCAGCTCCGCATTTCCGCGTGCGCGAGCCTCGCGCTG
This sequence comes from Acidobacteriota bacterium, assembly GCA_046724475.1. GTDB lineage: Bacteria > Acidobacteriota > Thermoanaerobaculia > UBA5066 > Gp7-AA6 > DAHUXD01. Next base: position 22,686 of record JBKOVK010000060.1, read on the forward strand.
AGCCTCCTGAATGGCCTCCTGGGCCTTGATCGTGAGCTGGTCGAATCGCATGCGAACTCCTTAGCTGAGAAGGGGAAGGCTAATATATGAGTCTGCTACTGTCAAGATTTTGTGAGCATCGAATTTAGTGCAATGGACTCAATGGTTACGCTCTCCCGGGATCCGCTAAACCTGCCTCCCGAAAGCCTTTCTCCCTCAGCAGACAGGAGTCGCAGTGTCCGCAGGGCTTGCCCCCGGCTGAGGGGTCGTAGCAGGACGAGGTCAGCCCGAAATCGAGGCCCAGATCGGAGGCACGACGCACGATCGCCGCCTTGGTCATCCGAAGAAGGGGAGCATGGATGCGGAAGGCGCCGCGTCCCTCGACTCCGGAGCGGGTGGCCAGGTTCGCCATCCGCTCGAAGGCTTCCAGGAACTCCGGACGACAGTCCGGGTAGCCGGAGTAGTCGAGCGCGTTCGCTCCCAGGAAGACGTCGAATGCGGAGAGCGTCTCCGCCCAGGCGAGGGCGTGTGCCAGAAACACCGTGTTGCGCGCGGGCACGTAGGTCGGCGGGATCGCTTCGGCGCCCAGCCGGTCCTTGGGAACCGGCACGGAGGAATCGGTCAGCGCGGAGGCTCCCGACGGAAGCTCGATCCTCTCCACGCGATGCTCCCGGGCTCCGTAGCGCGCCGCAAGGGCTCGCGCACGATCGAGCTCGACGCGATGGCGCTGTCCGTAGTCGAAGGAGAGCGCGTGAATCGAGAACCCCTCCTCGCGGGCGATCAGAAGGCAGGTCGCCGAGTCGAGCCCGCCGGAGAGAAGCACCACGGCGCTCCGGCTCATCGCCCTGGAACGTCTCCCCACAGGATCTTGTGGAGCTGGAGTCCGAGCCGGATCGGCCGTCCGCTGTCGCGGACCCACGCGGCGAGATCCGCAGCCGGAAGAGACTCCCAGACCGGCGAGAACGTCACGGTGTGCCGCCGGTCCAGGTCGCGCTCCGCCACGAAGGCCAGCGCCCAGTCGAAGTCCCGGCGGTCGGCGAGGACGAACTTGACCTCGTCGTGCGGCTCGAGAAGCTCGAGGTTCTCGGGGAGATTGGCGTGCATCATCCCGCTGCCCGGAGCCTTGACGTCCACGATCTTGATCGCCCGGGAATCCACGCGATCCAGAAGCACGTGGCCGCCGGTCTCGATCAGAACCGTGCGCCCCGCGTCGAGCAGCCGGTCAATCAGCGGATACACGGCCTCCTGCTCGAGGGGCTCGCCGCCCGTGATTTCCACGAGGTTCGTGTCGAGTGCCAGCGCCGCGCCGGCCGCCTCCTCGACCGACATGTCGCGGCCGCCGTGAAAGGCATACGCCGTGTCGCACCAGACACACCGGAGGGCGCAGCCGGTCAGCCGCACGAACGTGCACGGAAGGCCCGTCCGCGTGGACTCTCCCTGAATCGACTTGAAGATCTCGGTGACGCGGAGGATCGGCACCGCGGTCATGCCGATAATCTATCCCGCTCCGTGCATCAAGCCGGGGAGGCGCCGACGAGCATTCCACCAGGAGCTCGCCGACAGGGCCGCCGTCGAGGCGAACCCCTGGAAGAAGACCAGGAGAAACGGCACCGCGATCCAGTAGCCGAAGCGGACGGCGAAGACCAGGCAGGCGAAGAAATACGCCGCCAGGAGGATTTCCCCGGCCATGGATCCGTTTCCGCGCGCTCGGTACTTCTTGGTCTTCCACTCGCCTCGAGCTCCCTCGATCGAGTACTTGGGCGTGCGGGTGAACCCCGTCGGGCGGCCCAGGAGCGCCTCCAGTACGGCGCGCGCGTTGTTGATCGAGATTCCGATGCCGAGCGAGAGAAGCAGCGGCAGGCTGCGCAGCGTGGGCTTCCAGCCGCGGCCGATCTCCCGCTGAGACGAGACGTAGAAAGCCAGAAAGGACAGAGTCGCTCCGAAGAAGAGCGGGAAGTCGAGGATCGCGAGTCTCTGCCAGCCGATGCGGTCCCGAATCAGGATGGCCGGAACGAGCAGGAGCGCGAGCAGGACCACCAACACGTACGACAGGTTGTTCGTCAGGTGGAAGAACGCCTCGACCTTGACCTTCCAGGGCAGGGAACTCCGCCAGATCTCCGGCAGGAGCTTGTGTCCGGTCTGGATCGAGCCTTTCGTCCACCGGTGCTGCTGGCTCTTCAGGCCGTTCATGTCGACCGGAACTTCGGCGGGAGCCACGCAATCCTTCAGGTAGACGAACTTCCAACCCGCAAGCTGCGCCCGGTACGAAAGGTCCAGGTCCTCGGTCAGAGTGTCCGCCTGCCAGCCTCCCGACTCCTCGATGCAGGAGCGCCGCCAGACGCCCGCGGTCCCGTTGAAGTTGAAGAAGCGGCCCGACCGGTGCCGGGCCGTGTGCTCGATGACGAAGTGGCCGTCGAGCAGGATCGCCTGGATCCGGGTCAGGCGGGAGAAGTCCCGGTTCAAATGCCCCCACCGCGTCTGAACCATGCCGACCTCCGGATCGGCGAAGTAGGGGAGACAGGCCTTCAGGATGTCCGGGCCGGGCACGAAGTCGGCGTCCAGGATCAGGAGGAACTCGCCGGAGGCCGAGGCGAGGCCGTCCTGGAGGGCGCCGGCCTTGAAGCCCTTGCGATGGCTGCGCGCGCGGTGTGAGATCGCGAAACCGCGCGCCGCGAGCCTCTCGGCGAGGGCCTGCGCCACCTCACGGGTGTCGTCGTCGGAGTCGTCGAGGATTTGGATTTCCAGCGCCTCACGCGGATAGTCGATCGCCGCCACCGACTCGACCAGCCTCTTCACGACGTACACTTCGTTGTAAATGGGCAGCTGCACGGTCACCCGCGGCCAGGCGGCGAGCGGACCGGCCGGCTGCGGCGCGTCCCGACGGTGCCGGTAATAGAGATAGACCATCAATCCGCGGTGCGCGCCGTAGACGGCGAGGACGGCGAGGACCGCGTAGTACGCGGCCAGGGTCAGCGTCTGCCCGAGCGGGCCGGTCATCGCGACCCCGCCCCGCGACCCGCCGCGAAGTGGTGGGCGCTCGCCGCCGCCGAGGCCGTGGCGATCGGCCTGGCCCTCGGACCCGACGCAAGAACGCATCTCCTGGCGTATCTCGCGCTTTTCGCCGCCGGGTCACTCGTTGCCATGGGCTCGGCGCGGAGTCTATCCGGTTCGAGCACGGCGTTCCTGCTGCTCTCAGGCGGCCTGCTGCGCGCCACTCTGCTGTTGCGCTCGTCCGATCTCTCCGACGACGTCCGGCGCTACGCCTGGGACGCGCGGGTGGGCGCCGCAGGCATCTCGCCCTATGCCTATGCGCCCTCGGATCCCGCCGTGTCGCAGCTGGCGCCCGCGGTCGCCGTGGCGGTTCCGCACGCGGACGTGCGGACGGTCTATCCGCCGGCGGCCCAGGCCGCGTTTCGAACCGCCCGCCTTCTCGGCGGAGATGTCGCTTTGAGAGTTTTCTTCGCGGCGGCGGACCTTTCGATCGTCGCGTTGATCGCCGCGATGGGAGGAGCCGAGGCCGGATTCGGGGCTGCGCTCTATGCTTTTCATCCGCTCCCAATCACCGAGAGCGCGGGGCAGGGGCATCTCGACTCTCTCGGAGTGGCGCTGCTGGTCGCGAGCGTGGTCTTTCTCTTTCGAGGGGCCCGGGGGCGCGCCGGTGTCGCGTTCGCGCTGTCGGCGATGACCAAGTACGTGTCGCTGGCCGCAACGCTGCCTCTCGTGCGCCGGGGAAAAGGGAAGCTCCTCGCAGCCGCTCTGGCCGTCGGCATGGCTCTCTGGGCTCTCGCCTCGAAAGGCGGAGTCAGCCCGTTGGGGGGACTGCCGGAGTATGCCGAGAGATGGGAATTCAACGCTCCCGTCTACTCGGGGCTGGCGGCGCTCCTGGACGCGGGGAACGTGCCGGTCGCAGCGAAAGACCTCTTCATGGATCTGAAGGCGTGGATCGGACATCCGGCGTGGACGCAGCGTGTCTTCCCTTACTTCTACGCCGGGTTCCTCGCCCGCGCGATTCTGGGGATGATTCTCGCCGCCGCCTTACTGGTGATCGGTTGGAAGGTTCACGACACGGAGACGGCGGTTTTCGCGTCGCTCGGTGCGTTGCTCCTGTGCTCGCCGACGCTTCACCCCTGGTACCTGCTGTGGATCCTTCCGTTCGCGGCCCGAAGGCGCGAGCCGGCATTCCTCTATCTCTCCTTCGCCGCGCCGGTCTCGTACGCGCTGTTGTACCCGGTGTCATGGCTTCCGAAGGCGGCGGTCTACGCGATCGAGTACGTGCCTTTCGCGGCGCTTGCGACCCGCACTCTCCGTCGGAGAGGCGCCTGACATGCGGTACCGCGCCACGATCGCCTACGTCGGGACGAACTTCCACGGCTGGCAGATCCAGGCCAACGCGTCGCGCACGGTGCAGGCCGTCGTGCAGGATGCCCTGGCGGTGCTCGCGCACGCTCCGGTCCGCGTCGAAGGCGCAGGGCGCACCGACGCCGGCGTCCATGCCGACGGCCAGGTGGCGCACTTCGATCTCGCGCGTCCTCGCGAGCCGCACGCGATCCGCGACGCCGTCAATCGGCGACTCCCCGAGGACGTCCGGATTCTCGACGTCGCCCCGGTCCCCGACGCGTTCCACGCTCGCTTCGACGTGGAGTGGAAGGAGTATCGCTATCGCTGGAGCCGCGCCGCGGTGATCCCACCGCGCGACGCGCCGTTCGTGACGCCGATCTCGGGGGCCGCCGCCGCGGCACGGATGCGAGAGGCGGTGGAAGGGCTCGCCGGCACGCGCGACTTCGGGATCTTCTCTGTCCGATCCGGTCTGGAGGAGCCCGGGATCCGCACACTTCACTTCGTCGAGATCGAGGAGGAGGGCGACGAGCTCGCGGCGCTCTTCCGTGGCGACGGATTCCTTCGCGGGATGGTCCGCTCGATCTGCGGAGTGCTGGCCGATGCCGCGCGGGGCCGCGTGGTGCCCTCGCGGATGGAGGAGCTTCTTTCCGGTGGAGACCGTCGCCTGCTGTCCCCGAAGGCGCCGGCCCGAGGGCTGTCCCTGGTGCGGGTTTCCTACGAGGACGGCGCGGAGGGAGTTAAACTCTGACGGTGATCGACCTCGACAATCTGGCGGATGCCGGGACCTTCGAGCGGCAGCTCCTCGACGAGATCGAGTTGGCGAGGCTTCCCCGCCACGTCGCCATCATCATGGACGGGAACGGCCGCTGGGCCAGGCAGCGCGGATCGCCGCGCGTCGAAGGCCACCGGGCCGGCATCGCCTCGGTCCGCGAGGCCGTCGAGACCTGCGCACGCCTCGAGCTCGACGCCCTGACGCTCTACGCGTTTTCCGTCGAGAACTGGAAGCGGCCGCGCTTCGAAATCGTCACCCTGATGTCGCTCCTGAAGGAATACCTCGCCAAGGAGCTCTCGAACCTCTTGAAGAACGACATTCGTTTTCGTGTGGTCGGCCGCATGAACGAGCTCGATCCCTCGGTGCAGAAGGCTCTGGCGCACGGGCTGGCCGCGACGTCGTCGTGCCGCGGCATGACGTTCAACATCGCGCTGAACTACGGAGGGCGCACCGAGATCGTGGACGCGTGCCGCTCCCTCGCCAACGACGTCGCCGGCGGAAGGCTGTCGCCCGAGCAGATCGACGAAGAGACGCTGGGCTCCCGCCTCTCGACCGCCGGACTTCCGGATCCGGACCTCCTCATCCGCACCAGCGGCGAGATGCGCGTGTCCAACTTCCTGCTCTGGCAGATCGCGTACAGCGAGATCTGGGTCACGCCGACCCTCTGGCCCGACTTCCGCAAGCGCCATCTCTTCGAAGCGATCCTCGACTTCCAGAAGCGGGAGCGCCGCTATGGCGGCGTGATCGACGAGGGCCGCCTCCTCGACGCCGGCGGCGACATGCGGCGGAAGGCCTGAAGCGCGAGCTCGCGGCCGCGGTCGCGATTCCGATCGTCCTGGCGGCACTCTTCCTGGCCCCGCCGATCGTCTTCAACGCGCTGGTGGCCCTCGTGGCTCTCGCCGCGGTCTGGGAGTTCTATCGGATGGCCGAGAAGACCGGGCATCCGGTCGCCAAGACTATCGGAGTCGCGGCCGCGGCCCTCGTCCTCGGCGGAGCGGCTCTGTTGTGGGGGCCCGTCCAATTCGAGACGCCCTCGGGCAACGTCGTCAACGTCGTCGTGAAGAGCCGCGCGGGCTTCTGGTTCGCCGCGGGGTTGATCTTCGTCTTCCTGGTGTGTCTCGCCCCGCTGGTCTCGCGAGTCGCTCCGGCGGACGCGCTCTCCGGCGCCTCCTCGACTCTCTTCGGCGTGCTCGGGATCGCGCTGCCCGCGGCGTCGCTCTGCTATCTGCGGGACGTTTCTCCGTGGGCGGTCCTGACGCTGCTGCTCCTGGTGTGGGCCTGCGATTCCTTCGCCTACTACTTCGGGCGCCGCTTCGGGCGCCACCACATGGCGCCCGTCGTCTCACCCAAGAAGACCTGGGAAGGGGCGCTCGCGGGCCTTGTCGGCGCGACGCTCGTTGGCGCGGCGGCCGGAACCTGGATCCTTCTGCCCCAGCTCGGTCCGGCGCGGGGCGCGCTGGCCGGTGCCTGCGCTTCGACCGCAGGGCAAATCGGCGACTTAGTCGAGTCGCTCTGGAAGAGGGGAGCGGGAATCAAGGACTCCGGAACGTTTCTCCCCGGCCACGGCGGCTTTTACGACCGGATCGACTCTCTGCTGTTCGCTGGACCGGTGATGGCGGCCTTTCTGGCGGGTCGCTGACGCCGGTGGGCCCCAATATAATGACCCGTTCGCCATGAGGTCCCTTTCAATCCTGGGCTCGACCGGCTCGATCGGCTGCTCGTCGCTCGACGTGGTCGCGGCCCTCCCGGACCGCTTTCGCGTCGTGGCCATGGCCGCGGGACGCTCGATCGACAAGCTCGCCGAGCAGGTTGCGCGATTTGCGCCGGCCCTAGTGGCCGTCGAGCGCGCCGAGGATGTTTCGCGCTTGGAGCGTCTGCTTCCCGCCGGAGCGAAGTGCCGGGTCGTGTCCGGCCTGGAAGGCCTCGACGAGGCCGCCTGCCATCCCGACGCCGATACGGTCGTCGGGGGCCTGGTCGGCGCGCTGGGCCTGCGGTCGGCTCTGGCCGCCATCCGGTGCGGCAAGCGGCTGGCCCTCGCGAACAAGGAGCCGCTGGTCGTGGCGGGCAAGCTGGTGCTTGCCGAGGCGAAGAGGACCGGCGCGGAGATCCTGCCGGTCGACTCGGAGCACAGCGCGATTCACCAGGCGATGAGGTCCGGTGGTGACGGCGAAGCCCGCCGCCTCGTGCTGACGGCCTCGGGCGGTCCCTTCCGCGAGAGGAGGCTGGAGACTTTCGACGCGATCACTGTCGCCGATGCGCTCGCGCACCCGACGTGGAAGATGGGACCGAAGATTACGATCGATTCGGCGACGATGATGAACAAAGGCCTCGAGGTCATCGAGGCCCACTTCCTGTTCGAGCTGCCCGGGGAGCGGATCGACGTCGTGATCCATCCCCAGTCGTATGTCCATTCTTTCGTGGAGTTCGTGGACGGCTCTCTGGTGGCGCAGCTGGCGCGCAACGACATGAAGTTCCCGATCGTCTACGCGCTCTGTTACCCGGATCGGATCCCGAACGACTTCGGCCGGCTGGACCCGGTCGCGCTGGGCCGCCTGGATTTCTTCGACGTGGAGGCTCGGCGGTACCCGGCCCTGACGCTGGCCCGGCAGGCCCTCGCGGCCGGGGGAGGCATGCCCGCGGTCTTGAACGCCGCCAACGAGGTCGCCGTGGCGGCCTTCCTGGAAGGGAAGATTCCCTTCCCGGACGTCGTTAACGTGGTCTCCGAATCGATGGAGACGGTGGGCTCGACGGCGTCCCCCGATACCCTGGAAGAAGCGGAATCCATCGATCGCCGCGGGCGGGAGGCCGCCGCCGCGATCGTGCGCCGCCGGGCGCCGGCCGTCGCCGGGCCCGGCTAACTCAGCGCCTCAGGAGCCTTCTTGACGATCCTGACCAACGTCCTCGCCCTGATCGTGGTCCTTTCCGTGCTCGTCGTCGTGCACGAGTTCGGCCATTTCGCCGTCGCCAAGGCCTTCCGGTTCCCGGTCGAGGTCTTCTCGGTGGGGTTCGGCAAGCGCCTCTTCGGGAAAAAGTGGAGGGGGACGGACTATCGAGTCTCGGCGATCCCTCTCGGCGGCTACGTCCGCGTCATCGGGCTCGGGCCCGACGAGTCCACGCTGGCCGAGGGGACCTCGAAAGAAGCGCCTCCCGTCGGCAAACGCTGGCAGCGGGCGCTCGTCCTGATCGCCGGCCCCGCGATGAACCTCGTTCTGGCTCTTTTTCTCCACGCGGCCGTCTTCGCCATCGGCGTCAAGGTGCCCGCATACGAGCTTTCACCCGCCGTCATCGGCGTCGTGGAGCCCGGCTCGCCGGCGGCGCAGGCGGGCGTTCAAGCCGGAGATCGGATCGTCTCCATCGACGGCTCTCCCACTCCGCGCTGGCGGGACGCCCAGTTCGTGCTCGGAATGAGCGCCCGTCAGAAGCTCGAAGTGGAGCTGGAGCGCGCGGGCCAGCGGCGGATCGTGACGTTCACGCCGAAGGCGGTCGGCAAGTACGACATCGGCGACGCGGGCATCTTTCCGGAGTTCGGCCGCAGCCTGCGGGGCAAGATCGGCGTCGTGGTGTCGGGCAGCCCGGCCGAAGCCGCGGGGCTGAAGGCCGGAGACGTGATCGTTTCCGTCGCGGGCCGGGAGATCCAGGGCGGTCCGACCGAGATGCAGGACCGTTTCATCACGGCGGTGCAGCAGAACGCCCCCGGTCCCTTCGCGATCGGCTACGTCCGCGACGGCAAACCGGGCGAAGCAATGGTCAGGCCCGCCAAGGAAGGGGACGTCTGGCGCGTGGGCGTCAAAATCGGCCCGGACCTGCCCGAGGTGATGGAACGCTTCCCGGTCCGTCAGGCGTTCGTCGAAGGCTGGCGCCGCGTCGAGACGGACTTCAAGATGACACTCTCGATCCTGGGGCGGCTCTTCCGTGGAACCGCGAGCATGAAGTCGATGTCGGGGCCTCTGGACATCGCCAAGTTCTCGGGCGAGGCCGCGCGTACGGGCGCGGTGCCGCTGGTGTCCCTCATGGCGGCGATCTCGCTTCAGCTCGGAATCTTCAACCTGCTGCCGATCCCGGTGCTGGACGGCGGACATCTCTTCCTGCTGGCCCTGGAGAGCGCGGCGCGCCGCGACTTCTCGCTCCGCGTCAAGGAACGGATCCTCCAGGTCGGGTTCGTCATGATCCTCGCGCTCCTGGCGGTCGTCCTCTACAACGACCTCGCCAAGAACATCCCGGCCGGCTGGTGGCCGTTCTGACTCTGTCGCGCGCCTAAGCGCGCGACTGTCATCCCGAGGAGCGTAGCGACGAGGGATCCCGTGGTCGTCGCGCCGGTCTATTTGTACACGCCCGTATGCACGGGCAGCCTCGGCGTCGGGGATCCCGGGAGCGTCGCAAACGGCTCTCCCGGCGGCGCGATCATCGTCTCGACGGCCTCGTGAAAGTCACGGCGGAACTTCGGATCGTCGGCCCAATAGTAGGAGCGGTTCGGGCAGGCGCCCTTCTCTGCGCAGAGACTCTCCACGGCGCACGAGTGTGAGAAGTCGCCGACGGCGCCGCGCCGCGCCATGATCTCCCGCAGCTCGGCGCGAAAGCGCTCGTAGGCCTCTCCCCGCCAGATCTCGGACAGGCTCTGCCGGTGGATGTTGCCGAGGACCGCGGTCTTGTGGTCCTGCAAGATGCAGCAAGTCACGACGTCCCCGTTGGCGTTCAACGTCGTCGAATACCAGCCCACGAGACAGAACTCGTGCAGGGCCGCCGCCCGGCGCGCGCGTCGTGCCTTGCCGTCGACGAGCTGCCGGGCTCTCCACTTCGCCCGGACCGCGAGCGGCGCGTGGGAGAACACGTTCCGGGACGACTCCTGGATCCGCGCCGCGATCGAGTGCTCCCAGAAGGAGAACCCCTCCAGTCTTTCGAAGTAGTCCTCGGCGAGAACGTTCTCGTAGAGACCCAGCATCCGGGCGACTTCTTCTTCCGACATCGCGGGCATCGGGCGCACGGGGTAGAGGCCGTTGAGCCAGAAGCGGTCGGCGCCGGTCCGGAGGAAGAGGCGGTACATCTCCGGGATGTCCCGGAAGTTGTCCTTGTAGACCAGGAACTGGACCTTGATGAGGCAGTCTGCTCCGGTCTCCTTCTTGATCGCCGCCGCCCTCTGCACGTTGGATACGACGCGCTCGAAATTCTTCGGAGTCGTTTGCATCATCGCGGCGTACGAGTCCGCGCCTCCCGCGTTCAGGGACACGCAGATCTGGTCGCACCCCGCCTCGAACAGCGCGCGGACCACGGGCTCGGTCAGGAGCACTCCGTTGGTCGTGACGTCGGTGATGCGGATTCCGCGGCGGCCGAGACTGGCGACGAGGGAAGCCGCGTCCTTGCGAAAGAGGGGCTCGCCGCCTCCCATCAGCCGGACGCCGCGGACGTTCATCCGCTGCAGCTCGTTGAACAGCTCCTCCAGCCGCTGCGTCGTGAGCTCGAAGTTGCCGGCGCGAAGCTCCGAGGTCGAGCAAAAGAAGCAGTCGATGTTGCAGCGGTCCTGCCAGGAGATTTCGACGACTCGGGGCAATGGAGCGGGGCCTCCGTGGATGCCTTCGAGAATCGCGGCTTTTTCCCCGGGCGTCAGCATCTCCCACGCGTAGGCCACGTCACGATCTTATGCCGGCGTTCCCGGTCGGCCCGGCTAGAATCGCCCGCGAGGCAAACTCCCTGAGATTCGAAGTCGCGGCGCTGTGGGTGATCTATGCCGCCTCGGTGGCGCTCACAGTGGCTCTCGCGCGCCGCTGGATCGGCGACGTGCCGCGGCGGCTCGCGCTGGCTCTGGCGCTCCTGCCCCTGGTCTTCACGGGCAAGGCCATGCTTCTCGGCGAGCTCTACGGGCCCGCGGACCTGTACCGCGCCGACGAGCCCTGGCGTCGCGTGCCCGGCCCGGAGCCGGTCAACCCGATCCTCTCGGATCTTGCCTTCGCGAACCTGCCCTGGCGCGCGGCCGTGCGCGACGCGCTCTCGAACGGACGTCCGCCGCTCTGGAACCGGTTCGTTCTCGCGGGTAGCCCGCTCCTCGGCACGGGGCAGGCGGCGGTCCTCCACCCGGCAACCTGGCTCGGCATCGCGCTGCCCGTCGCGCTTTCCTTCACGTTCTCCTGCACGTTCACGCTCTTTCTCGCGCTCCTCTCGGCGTTTCTTTTCTTTCAGGACTTCCGGCTCTCCGCGCGTGCGGCTCTCACGGGTGCGGTCGGCTGGGCATTCTCGACCTACGTCCTCTTCTGGATCGGCTGGAGCGTGGGTCCCGCGACGGCGACCTTTCCGCTGTTGCTGCTGGGCCTTCGCCGACTGGCGCGCGAGCCCTCGCGCGGAGCGATCGGCCTGAGCGCCGCCGCGCTCTGGCTTTCCTTCTGCGGCGGTCACCCGGAGTCGTTCTTCCACTGCGTCGCCGCCGGCGCGGTCTATTTCGTGTGGGAGCTCTTTCCCCGGCGAGGCCGAGGCGCCGCGAAGGCGGTCGTAGCGGCGGCCGGAGCGGGCCTGCTCGCTTTCCTGCTGTGCGGTCCGCAGCTCTTCCCGCTTCTCGAGGCGATCCCGCATTCCGCGGAATACCGCCACCGTCGCGAGCGAATCATGGACGGAGAGTCGACGCAGTCGGTCCCCCTCGCGGAGTCGGTGGAACGCCTGTTGCCGGACATCCTGCCGTTCGCCCACGGCATCTACGGAAAGAGCCCGGTCGACCCGCGCAGAGATCCGGGCTCCGGCCTGCCCCTGGGCTACGCCGGCGCGGTCCTCTTTCCGCTGGCCGCTCTCGCCTTCGCGCGGCGTCCCGAGGAGCGCGGGCGAGCGATCTTCGCGGCTTTCGCCCTCGCCGGTCTCGCCTACGGCGCCAGCGCCCCGGTCCTCATGGACATGACGCAGAGCCTTCCCGGCTTCGCCCTGGCCCTGAACTACCGGCTCGTCTTCCTGGCGGGGCTGGGGTTGTCGGGCCTGGCCGCGTTCGGTGTCCAGTCGCTCTCGGATCCGGCCGCCGTCCGGCGGCTCGCCATCGCCGCGGGAGGAGTCGCAGCCGCGCTCGCCGTGATCTTTCTCATCGCGCGTCCCTCCTTCGCTGCACGTTCCCTGTCGCCCGGATTCGTGTCCCGAAACCTTCTCTTCGAGCTTGTGCCGCTCCTCCTGCTCGCGATCGGCGCCGCGCTCGGGCGGCGCTTGCCGACGCGGGTGCAGGAGTGCGCGCTGGTCTGTCTCGTCATCCAGCGGTGGCTCGAGATGCAGGGCACTTATCCGACGCTCCCGGCCGGATCGCTCGCCTCGAATCTGCCGACGCTCGCCGCGATCCCGCTCGGGAGCGATCCCGCGCGCGTCGTTGCGGCGGGCTCCATGTTTCGACCGAACGGCTCGGCGCTGTACAAGCTCGAAGACGTTCGGGGCTACGAATCCCTCGTGCTCGACCGCATCGCAGACACGTTTCCGTTCTGGTCCACGCCGCAGCCCGCTTCCTTCAACCGTGTGGACGACCTTTCGCGCCCGTTCCTGTCGCTTCTGAACGCCCGATGGGCGCTCGCAGTTCCGAATGATGCCGCTCCGCCGGGCTGGAGCGAGCAGGTCCGCGGAGCAGACCTCGCGGTGTTCGAGAACACGCGCGCTCTCCCGCGAGCCTTCGTGCCGCGCCGCCTGCGCCGCGAAGGAGATCCCCGCCGCACACTGGAAGCGATGGCGCGCGAGACCGACTTCGCCGATACCGCATGGCTTTCCGGCGCCGAGGGCGTCGAGGAGAGGAACGGCGAAGCCCGGATCCTTTCGCGCGGCGCGGGACCGGATCTGGTCGTCTCCGTCGACGCGGACAGCCGCGTCTTCGTCGCCACGTCGCTGCCCGACTGGCCGGGCTGGGTGGCGGAATCCGGCGGCGAGCGGCTTCCGACGGAAACCGTGAATCACGCGTTCGTGGGCGCCTGGATCCCGGCCGGACGGCACGCCGTGCGCTTCTCCTACCGGCCGGCTTCCTGGAACCTGGGCCTCTTATCCTTCGCCGCGGGCATTGCGGCCGCCGTCGTGGCGGCGACCCGGCGGCGGCGGTCGTAGAGCTGCGCGGGTGCTGGAACGACCGTCACGTTAGTCGAATCTGGTCGTGCCCTTCGCGGCGCGAGGAGTCTCCCGAAGTAACCGAGGGAGGAGCCTCGCGCCGCGGGAGCGGGAGCGGGAGCGAAGGATCAGGCGCTCGGTCGAGCCCAGTATGGCGAGCCGAGCGCCGGTGGCGTGAGCCAGATCCTGAGCAAGCTCCCGCGACGGTTAACTGGGTTCCTTCTCGCCGCCGTCCCAGTGCTCGAGGAGCTCCTGGCCCACGGTCTTGGTGACGAAGATCTGTTTCAGGTAGTTCAGCGTGGTCACGGCCAGGGGCACGCCGGCGGCCGAGAACGGCGCGCCGACAGCGGCGATGGCGAGGTGCCTCGCCTTCTCGGCGTTCGAGAACTCGGGGTTCTTCCAGTCGAGCACGCTGCCGTAGTAGCGGAAGACCATCCGGTATACGTCCGACAGCAGCATCCGGAAGCCCATCTCGTTGCCCCACACGAAGCAGGCGCCCGTGCGGACCTTCTCCAGGAAGTCCCGCACGCTCGCCGCCTCGGCCACGGTGTAGACCCGCGCGAGAGGTCCGAGCGTGTGCGCGTCGGATCCCGCCACCAGCGAGACGGCTCCGCGTTTCTCGCGCACGACCGCCATCAGGTCCTCCACGAGGCGGTTATGGTGCGAGGTCATGGCGCCGTTCTTGACCTCGAAGACGTCGAACATCCGGAGCATCTCCTCGAAATAGCGCCGGGGAGAGTTGCGCATCCGGTAGTTCTGGAACATGTGGTTGGCCGACGCCAGGATGCCCTCTGCGCGGATGTATTCGTGGAGGTCGTAGATGTTGCGGCGCCGGCGCTGGATCTCTTCGTGCTGCTTCTCGTCGATGTCGAAGACGTTGACGTGAATGCGCTGGCGCGTGTCCGGGAACCAGGTCTCGACCTCTTCGGAGATGAAGAAGTCTTCGAGGTCGGGCCGGCGGTTCAGGAGGGCCAGACACCCGTCGATCGAGTCGTGGTCGGTGATGGTCACGTAGTCCATGCCGCGCTCCTTGGCCAGCCGGTAGACCTCCTCCGGCCGGTTGTAGGAGTCGCGGGTATTCGCGATGCGGAAATATTTGAAGGTCGAGTAGACCGAGTGGCAGTGGAGATCGGCCTTGCGGAATCGCCGGTCGGCGAACCAGGCAGGGGTCTCGGCATCGGGATTGGTTTTCGAGGACACTCCGTCAGCCTCCTGGCGCGCGCGGGGCCGCGCGGCGACCGTCCTGAGGGTACCATCCCGTGTTAACGTCCCGTCGTGGGAAGACTTCTTTTTAGGGTCCTCTACGGAGGTCTCCTGCTGGCCGTCTTCGGAGGAGCCGTGTGGTTCGGCTTTCGCCGGGCCATCGTGGGCCGATCCGTGACCGTTCCGGACCTTTCCGGGAAGACGCCGGAGGAGGCATTCAAAGTCACGCGGAGTCTCGGCTTGAATCTCGAGGAACAAACGAGCCGCGCCCGCTACGACGAGCGGATTCCGGCGGGACGGATTCTCCTCCAGCAGCCGGAGCCCGGATCGCTCGCCAAGCCGGCCCAGGTGGTGCGTGTCGTTCTGTCGCTCGGCCTGCGGGAGATCCGGGTGCCGGACCTGACGGGACTGGCGCCCCGTGCTGCGGCCGTGAAACTCTCGAGGGAGAACCTGCAGCTGGGGCCGGCCTCGTGGTTTCGGGATCCGGTTGCTCCGGCCGGCATCGTCGCGCAGGACCCCGAACCCGAAGCCCCGGCGGGCCGCGGCGAGGGCGTTCACGTCCTGATGAGCCGGGGAGCGGCCGATACGCGGATCATCATGCCGGACTTCGTGGGCAAGGACGCCGAGACCGTGCGTGCGCGACTGGAGAAGTTCGGATTCCGCGTGGGAAGCGCCCGGTTCGAGGCCTACGAGGGCGTGCAACCGAACACGGTCCTCAAGCAGTTCCCACCGGCCGGTTATCCGCTGTCCAACCGCGAGGTCGTCTCTTTGACGGTGTCGCGATCGCCCGAAACCCCCGCGGGAGCCGCGCCCCGGTCATGAGGGTCCGCATCGCGCCGTCCCTGCTCTCGGCCGATTTCGCGCGTCTGGCCGAAGCCCTGGCCGTGGCCGAGGCCGGCGGGGCCGACCTCGTGCACGTCGACGTCATGGACGGTCATTTCGTGCCGAATCTGACCATCGGGCCGCCGGTCGTCCGCGCGTTGCGGAAGGCCACGCGGCTTCCTCTCGACGTTCATCTGATGATCGAGCGTCCCGAGGCGACACTTCCCGAGTACCTCGACGCCGGTGCCGACTGGATCTCGGTACACGTGGAAGCGACATGTCACCTTCAGCGCTGCCTGGACATCATCCGCCGCGCAGGTGCGAAGGCCGGGGCGGCGATCAACCCGGCCACGCCTACGCTGGCGCTCTCCGACGCCTGGACCGATCTGGATTACTCGGTGGTGATGTCGGTGAATCCGGGCTGGGGAGGGCAGCCGTTCCTGCGGACGTCGATCGAGAAGGTCCGTCGGCTGAACGCCGAGGCCCGGGCCGCCGGCAGCCGCCTTTCCATCGAGGTCGACGGCGGCGTCGGCATCGACAACGCGTCGGCGCTCGCCGAAGCGGGTGCGGAAATACTGGTCGCCGGCACGGCGATATATGGAGCCGGAGATCCCGCCGGGGCGATCGGGCAGCTGCGCGAGGCCGCCCGGCCTTCGGTCCGGGCCTAGACGATGCAAAGACCCAGCAGGATCGCGAGGTGGCTGGTGGCAGGCGGCGTGGCGGCGTCGCTCGCGATCTCGGGCTGCGCGAGCTCCAAGCCCACAGCCAAGCAGCCGGACAAGCTGACCCAGGAGCTGCTCACGCAGCCCAAGGAAGTCCTCTTCGAGAAGGGTAAGGCTCTGCTGGAGAAGAAGAAGTACGAAGAGGCCCGCAAGTATTTGAACCACGTCTTCGAGACGTACCCCAACGAGCAGATGGGGCGGGAGTCTCTGCTCCTCGTCGCCGACTCGTACTTCAAGCAGAAGTCCTCCACCGGCTACACCGAGGCCCGGTACCGCTACCGGGACTACCTCAACCGCTACCCAGGAGCTCCGCAGCGCGACTATGCGCGTTACCAGTTCGCGCTCTGCTACGACAAAGAGCACGAGAAACCGGACCGGGATCAGACAGCGACCCGCGAAGCCATCGAGCAGTACCGGACGCTCATCCGCGAGTTCCCGACCTCGGGCTATGCCGGCGCCGCGCGGGAACGCATTCGCCAGCTCACGGATCTGCTGGCCGAGCACGACTTCGAGATCGGGTATTTCTACCTGCGTAAGGGGTCGACGGCGGCAGCCCTGTCGCGCTTCAATTCCCTGGAGCAGAACTTCCCGGACTACGGCGCCAAGGACAAGCTGTACTACTACCAGGGCCTCGCCCTCGATCGCCTGGGCCGGAAGGACGAGGCCCGGCGGTACTTCGAAAAGGTCGTGGAGGCCTTTCCCCAGAGCGACTTCGCCAAGAAGGCGCGATCCAAATCGGGCGCAAAACCATCGGAAAAACCGCCCACAGCCGCAGCGGCGGTTGACAGCAAGCCCCAAAGCCAGTAACTTTTAGTTCAGAAACCGCAAGTAGCCGTATTTTTTAAGGAGTCGCCATGCGTCTCCCCGCTCGTATTGCCCCGTGCGTTTTCGTCTTGTCATTGGGCGTCGCCGCCGCGCAGAACCCTCCCGAGCTGCAGGGGGGAGGGCTCCAGCAGCCCCCTCCGCAGATCACCCGGGTCGACGCGGCGACCGGGCCGCAGACGACCGAGGCGGCTCCCCAGCCCTTCGGATACGAAAGCGAGGTCCACTGCTTCGGCTACATCGGCTATCCCAACGAGCCGTTCGTCGCGTCGGTAATCGGCGCCGAGAACAGCGCCGAGCAGACCGACTTCACGGACGGCGATCTCCTCTACCTCGACGCCGGCGCCGACCGCGGGATCAAACCGGGTGACGAATTCTGGCTCATCACTCCCGGCGACGAGGTCATCCACCCGGTGTCGGGGCAGGACATGGGACGCTTCTACGAGCAGCGCGGCCGAGTCCGGGTCCTTTGCATCGAGGGACGGACGGCGACGGTCCAGGTGACCAGCGCCTGCACGGACATCCCCATGGGATCGTTCCTGAAACCGTACGAGCCCGTACCGATTCCTCTCGGCCGCCGGCTTCCCGCCTGCGCCGCCTGTGATCCGCCGTCGGGAAAGGTGAATGGAAGCATCGTTTTCACGCGCGACGGTGTCGTCGCCATCGGAGCCGACACCGACGTGTTGATCGACCTCGGCGTGGCCGAGGGCGTTCAGCCGGGGGACCAGTTCGCGATCTACCGTCATGCCACGGGCACCGACTACGGTCTCAACCCGCAGGGCGCCTACTGGGTTTACACGCCGCCGCCTGCGGGCATGGAAATTCCCCGGACATATCTGGGCGATCTCGCGATCCTCTACGTCGGAGATCGCTGGGCCATGGGCCGCGTCATCGACTCGAAGAAGCTGATCGGCGTCGGCGATCAGGTGGAGTTGAAGTAGGCCGGATCCGGTTTTCCCCGAAAGAATTCAGGAGAGGCGCGCAAGCGCCTCTCTTTTTTTTGGCATGAAATTGATCGCCGGCGCGCAAGGGGCCCACGCGTTTGCGCACTATCGCTTCGCAATTCGGTTTGCTAAGATTCGCGCTTCTCACTTCAGCGATTCGCATTCGAATTCGAATTTCGGGGAGGGCATCGTGAATCTGGATGGGCAACTCCAGGAAATCATCGATGAATTGCTGGCCCACGGAATCTCGCTCGAGCTCGCCAAGAAGGAATTCGAGAAGAAGTACATCGTCGGAGCGGTGAAGCGAAGCTCGGGAAATCTCGGACGCGCCGCGTCGTCTCTCGGAATCCACCGCAACACGCTCCGCAACAAAGTCGGGATTCTCAACATCCGACTTCCCCGCGAAAAGTTCCGCGTCTCACCGGACATCACGAAGAAAAAATAGACGGCGGACGGCAGAAGCGGACGGCAGACTGGCGTCTGCGGTCTGCAGTCTGCAGTCTTCCGGCTGCGGGCGAACTAACTCTTCGGCTTGTCGGCGGGGGGCGGCTCGTCGCCCTTGACGGAATCCTTGAAATTCCGGAGGCCCTGGCCGAGCCCCTTTCCGAGCTGGGGAAGCTTAGAGGCCCCGAAGACGATGAGGACGATCAGGAGGATGATCAGAAGCTCCGGGACACCCAGTGAACCGAACATCGTGGTCTCCTTCGAGCGTCCGCGCCGGCGGGACCACCGGGGGCGGGGACACTCGCCTCCAGCTTAGCAGACCGCGGAAGCCCGCTCCGTGAGGACCTCCGCGAACGCGCGGTCCTCCCGGGAGGACGCCAGCAGGCGCCGCACGAGCGCGAGCTCTGGCCCCAGGTAGCGGCGGTAGGTCTCGCCCCGGCCCTTCGCGATCGCCCGCGCGAAGGTTCCGCAGACCTTCCAGGCGCGCTGGAGGAGCACCCGGGAGAGCCGTTCCGCCAGCGCCTCCGCGTCGACACCCCTCGCCTCCGCGAACCGTTCCACGGCGGATCGGGCCGTCGCCTCCGTCATCCAGTCGAGGGTCGTCCTCTCCCAGAGCAGGGAGGCGAGGTCGTAGGAGTCCGGCCCGCGCCGCAGGTCCTGGAAGTCAATGATCGCGACGCTGTCTCCGGAAGGAAACAGATTGTTGGCGTGGAAGTCGCGATGGCACAGAGCCGACGGGTGGGCGAGGATCTCGCGCACGAGGCTGTCGGCCCATGCGTCGTGCGCCGCGCGCTCGCCGGACGACAGAGGCGCTCCGAGGTGGAGCTCGAAGACCGCTTCGCGTGCGAGATCGAGCTCCCGCCGAAAGAGCGCCGTGTCGAACGCGGGATTGATCCCGGGATCCGAAGTCGCGGCGATGGAAGCCGCGGCATCGGCCGCGCGCAACAGCCACTCGCCGCGACTGCCGGGATTCGCCGCGAATCGCGCAGCGAGGTCTTCGGATCCGAAGTCTTCGACGAGCTGGTGGCCGCGGCCGTCGTCGGCGAGGATCGCGGGCACGCGCACGGCGCCGCAAAGCCGCTCCCGCGCCGCGAGCCAGCGGCGTCGCGCATCGGTTTCCTCGGACGGATAGACCACGCCGACGACCGTGCGGCCGTCGGCGAGGCGAATCCGGAAGTAGCGGCGGTGCCCGACGTCGCCGGCGAGCGGCTCGATCGCGACGGGATCGTGCGCGGTGGCTCTCGCGAGCGTTTCGAGGCCGGCGGCGTCGGAGGAGATCAGAGGAGAGCTAGCTCGCGCTTTTCACCTGCGAGAGCATGACCTTCTTGATGTGAACCGGCTGGTTGGGCCGATCGTTGGCGCCGCGCGGAGCCGTGGCGATCTTGTCCGCGATGTCCATGCCCGAGATGACCTCGCCAAACGCCGTGTACTGACCGTCGAGGAAGTTCGAGTCCTTGACGACGATGAAAAACTGCGAGGACGCCGAATTCGGATCCGCCGCGCGCGCCATGGAGACGATGCCGCGCTTGTGCGGTGTGTCGTTGAATTCGGCCTTGAGCTTGTTGTTCCCGTTGCCCCCGGTGCCCCAGAGATGGTTGGCGTCTTCGGGCTTCTTCGTGTTCGGATCGCCGCCCTGGATCATGAAGCCGGGGATCACGCGGTGAAAGACGGTCCCGTTGTAGAAACCGCTGGCGGAGAGGTCCACGAAGTTCTCGACGTGTTTGGGCGCTTTGTCGTAGAAAAACTTGATCTGGATGTCGCCCACGTCGGTCTGCAGGGTTGCGATCGTATTGGCGTAATCGCGGGCCACTTTCTTCCCCTTTCCGCCCTGTTTGGCCTCCTGCGCGGCCGCGAGCGAGACGAGGGCGGCGAGCAGAACGGCCATGGCAATGCGTGTCTTC
This sequence comes from Acidobacteriota bacterium, assembly GCA_046724475.1. Taxonomy (GTDB): domain Bacteria; phylum Acidobacteriota; class Thermoanaerobaculia; order UBA5066; family Gp7-AA6; genus DAHUXD01. The sequence goes on from JBKOVK010000060.1 coordinate 42,673, forward strand.
ACGATGACTCCTTTCCGAACCGGCGAAACATAGCATGTGGGGATAGGATTTCCGCATGTACGCCGCGATCGCCCGCGCCGTCCTCGACGAGACCATGACGGAGCGCGCGGTGACGGAGGTGGAGCGCCTGCGGCGGCGTCACCCGAAGGCCTCCCGCGACCAGCTCGCGGACCGACTCGTGCGCCGTGCGGCGGTCCAGTGCGGCGCGGCGGCCGCGCTCCTGACAGGGCCGGCCGCCTTTTTCGGATCGGTGCCTTTCGGCGCCGACCTCGCCTGGCAAGTGGTCGTTCTGAACCGGCTGGTGCTTGCCCTGGCGGCCCTCTACGGACGGGTCCCATCGGCCGGCGAGCGCGCCGCCGCGGTGGCAGCCGCCGCGGGAGCAGGTGTGGCCTCCGACGTCGTCCGTCAGGGCCTGGTGCGCCTGATGCGCCAGGCGGCGCCGCGGCGTCCGGGCGCGCGCACTCTGGCCGGTGCATTGGCCGGAGGCGCTCTCGGCTACGGCGCGGCGATCGCGGTCGGCCGCTTCGCGCAGGAACAGTTCCGGGGCAGGGGACTCTCGGCGCTGGCAGCCCGAGTCCGCCGATGACCGCGCCGGCCGCCGACGTGCTCATCGTCGGCGGAGGCGTCATCGGATGCGCGCTGGCGGCGGAGCTCGAGGTGCGCGGCCATCGCGTCGTCGTCGTCGAGCGGGGTGAGCCGGGCGCCGAAGCGTCCAGCGCCGCGGCCGGGATGCTCTCGCCCCAGTCCGACGCGGTCGAGCCATCGCCGTTCTTCGAGCTCGCGATGGAGAGCCATCACCTGCACCCGGAGTGGGCGAGCTCGCTCCTGGAGGAAACGGGAATCGATGTCGGATACCGGAAGACGGGTTCCTATCGGTGCCGTTTCGGAGACAGCCAATCCGGATCGGCCGCGTTCGACTGGCAGCGGGAGCGGGGCCTGCGCGTGGAGGCGCGAGATGCGCGCGATCTCGAAAGGGAGCTCGACGGGCGACTCTCGGCCGAAGTGACTTCGGCGCTCTACTTCCCGGACGAGGCGGTCGTGAACCCGCGCCTGCTCGCCCGCGCCGCCTGGGTCTGTGCCGAGCGCCGCGGCGTGCGGATCCTCTCCGACACCACGGTTCGTACGCTTCTCATCGAAGAGGGTGTCTGCCGCGGAATCCTGACCGATGGCGGGCCGATCCGGGCCGGCGCCGTCGTCAACGCCGCCGGCGCCTGGGCGGCGTCGTTTGGCGCCGGCGGAGCCGCCGTTCCGGTCTTTCCCGTGCGCGGCCAGATCGTCGAGGTGCGCCTCGAAGGAAAGCCGCTGACGGCGATCGTGTCCTCGGATGAAGCCTATGTGGTCCCTCGAGCGGACGGCACGGCGCTGCTCGGCTCGACGGCCGAGCACGTCGGCTTTCGCAAGGGCGTTACCGCGGGCGCCGTCCGGGCGCTGGTGACGGCGGGCACACGATTGCTCCCGTCGCTGTCCTCCGCCCGTTTCGAAAGCGCGTGGTCGGGTCTGCGACCGGGCACGCCCGACGGCCTTCCGATCCTGGGAGCGGCCTCTGTCCGAGGGCTTTTCTACGCGGCGGGACACTTCCGCAACGGCATCCTGCTCGCTCCCGCCACCGCGCGCCGCATGGCCGACCTGATCGTCGACGGCCGAGGCGCCGACGTTCTCACGCCGTTCTCGGCGGACCGTTTTTCCGCGACGCCAACCCTGGCCTGAGGAACTGCCCGGCGGGACAGGGTTTTCGGCTAGAATCTTGCAACGTCACGAGTTTTCCAAAACGGGGGACAGAACTACGATGAGACGAGCGGTCTATTCCGGGATTCGGCGAGTCGCCGACGCTCTGTGGAGCGCGGTGCGCGCAGTCGATCGCCGGTTTCCGGAAGGATCGTTCCAGCCGAAGTGGGCGCCGGCGCCTCTCCTCAAGCAGCGGGAGCGCACGTTTCCGCCGCTGGGGTTTCCGCGCAAGACCGACTCGCTCTGCCCGCGCTGCGTCACGGAAGCGCGCTCGCAGATCCTGTCCGGCGAGGCCGACTGGAAGATTCTGATCGAGGGCAAGCCCGGAGAAATCCCCGCCGAGATCGTCGAGGAAGACGGCCGGATTCTCATGAAGAAGGACTGTCCCAAGCACGGCCACTTCGAGGACGTCATGTCCACGGACCCGGCCTTCTTCCGGCGGCTGGAGACCCTCTATCCCGGCCGGGACTTCGTGATTCCCAAGGACGGTCTGCACGAGCACGGCACTTCGTCGATCAAGTACGGACGGGGCGCCGTCCTCACCATCGACCTGACCAATCGCTGCAACATGATGTGCGACCCGTGCTTCATGGACGCCAACCAGGTCGGTTACGTCCACGAGCTCGAGTGGGAGGAGGTCCAGAAGCTGCTGGACGACGCGGCCTCCATCAAGCCGCGCCGGCAGCTCTCGGTGCAGTTCTCGGGGGGAGAGCCCACCCTCTCGCCGCACTTCCTTCCGGCGATCCGCTACGCCCGCAAGCTCGGTTACTTCTCCGTCCAGTGCGCCACCAACGGAATCCGCTTCGCCCAGGACGAGGGGTTCGCGAAGGAGGCGGCGGACGCCGGCCTGCGCTTCGCGTACCTCCAGTTCGACGGCGTGGGCAACGAGCACAACCAGCACCGCAAGGTTGGCAACCTCTACGACGTCAAGCTCCGCGCGATCGAGAACCTCCACAAGCACGGCGTGGACATCACGCTCGTCGTGACGATCGTCAACACGATCAACAACGACCAGGTCGGCGACATCATCCGCTTCGGCCTCGAAAACATCGACAAGGTCACTTGCGTCGCGTTTCAGCCGGTCTCTTTCACCGGCCGCGACGAGGACATCGACGACGAGACGCGGAGGCGGCAGCGCTACACGCTGTCCCACCTCGCCCACGACGTGAAGACGCAGGCCGGCATCGGCGAGCCGATGCGGGACTGGTATCCGCTCTCGGCTTCGGGCCCGCTGTCGGACCTGAAGGATCTCCTCGGGGGTCTCGATACGGAGTGGGGCTCCTTCAAATGCGGCTGCCATCCCAACTGCGGCATCGGCACGATGATGCTCGTCGAAGAGGCCACGAAGAAGGCGGTGACGGTCCCTTCCGTCCTGGACGTGGATCGGATGCTCTCGGACGTGAAGGCGATTACCGACTCGGGACGCCGGAAGTTCTGGACGGCGCTCCAGGTCGGCCTGGCGGTGATGCGCAACCTGCGGCCCGAAGGCATTCCCGAGGGCCTGACCCCGTGGAAGCTGACGAAGATCATGGACGGGCACACCGGAGGCAAGCTCGGCTTCGCTCACAAGAACCGCTACCCGTGGCGCGTCCTCTTCATCGGCGGGATGTGGTTCCAGGATCTCTTCAACTACGACTTCCGCCGCACCGAGATGTGCATCATTCCGTACGCCACGCAGATGGGAGAGATCTCCTTCTGCGCGTACAACACGGGCGTGGGATGGCGCAAGATCATCGAGGAGATGTTCCAGACCGCGTCACTGGCAGAGTGGTACAAGACGAAGGGCCGCCACGAGGTCTACGCGCGCGGCCGCAACGTGCCGCTGCCGGTGCTGCCAGGCCAGACGGTCCCGCCGCCGACGTTACCCGGAAAGCCCGCGCCCGCCGCGAGGCCCGCCGTGGCTGCGTCGGCGATGCTGCCGGTGTACGGAGCCGCCGCGAAATAGCGCCTCCGCACAACGGATTCACCCGGCACACGCCTTGCTCTTCCATGGGCATGGCCGAGCCCTCTCGTCGTTTCGTCGTCTACGCGGCGATCGGCGCCAACCTCGCGATCGCCGCGACCAAGTTCGTCGCGGCCGCGGTCACGGGCAGCTCCGCCATGCTCTCGGAGGCGATCCACTCGGTCGTCGACACGGGTAACGGGATCCTGACGCTGGTCGGGATCCGCCGGTCGGCGAGGCCACCGGACGATCTCCATCCCTTCGGCCACGGTCTCGAGCTGTATTTCTGGACGCTGCTCGTCGCGATCCTGATTTTCGGCGCCGGCGGCGGGATGTCCTTCTACGAGGGGATCACCCACCTTCGCCATTCCGTGTCGCTCGGGGACCCGACGTGGGGATTCATCGTGATTGCCGCCGCCTTCGTCTTCGAGGGAATCTCCTGGACCGTGGCCTTCCGCGGCTTCCGAAAGTTTCAGCGCGAGAAGGGCATCCTGCAGGCGGCGCGCGAGAGCAAAGACCCGCCGCAGTTCCTGGTTCTGTTCGAGGACTCGGCGGCGCTCGCCGGACTCGTCATCGCGGCCGTGGGACTCTTTCTGAGCCACCGATTCCGCGATCCCCGTTTCGACGGCGCCGCGTCGATCCTGATCGGCCTGCTGCTGGCGGCCGTGGCGATTTTCCTGGCGAGGGAGAGCCGGCTCCTCCTCGTCGGAGAACGCGCCGATCCTCAGATCGTCCGCAGCATCCGCGAGACCGTCGAGTCGGATCCCGCGACGGTGCGCGCGGGAAAGCCTCTGACGATGCACCTGGGCCCCGACGGGATCCTCGTGAACCTCGACGTTCAGTTCCAGAGGGATCTGACCGCGGCCGAGCTCGAAAAGGCGATCGAGCGGCTCGAGGAGAAGATTCGGCGCAAGCACCCGCAGGTGCAGCGGATCTTCCTCGAGGCGAGATCCCTCGGAGGCCGCTCCGCCGAGCAGCCGGCGCCGGTCAGATCTTCCGCCCCCACCGCCTGACGTCCGGCGACGCCGCGGATGCCGCGCTTGTCGCGGGACGCGGGATCGGGCGAGGACCGGACCGGCGTTCCAGCTTGCGGGCGACGCTGGTGCGCTGCGCCTCTGCGTGCGCCGTGCGGCGCTCGGCCTTCTCCCGCGCGCGCCGGCGCTCCTCGGCCTTGCGCGCCCGGATCGATGCGATGCGCTCCGCCAGAGGAACCTCGAAGCGCTCGGCCGGCGCCTTCGCGTAGTCGAAGCCGGGGACGGTGATGCGGGGGAGGCGCTTGCCGATCGCCCGTTCGATCGCCGCGAGCTCCGTGGCTTCCTCGGGAGAGGCCAGCGTGAACGCGTCGCCGGTCATCTCGGCTCGGGCGGTGCGGCCGACGCGATGGATGTAGTCCTCGGGAACGTTGGGAACGTCGAAGTTGACGACGTGGGAGAGCGCCTCGACGTCGATGCCGCGGGCGGCAATGTCGGTGGCGACGAGAACCCGGTGCTTCCCGCTCTTGAAACCCGCCAGCGCCTGGGTCCTCTGGGCCTGGCTGCGATTGCCATGGATGCGCTCGCAGGGGACGCCGCGTTTCGACAGCGTCTCGGCGAGCCGGTTGGCGCGGTGCTTGGTGCGCGTGAAGACGAGGACGTTCTTGATGTCGCCTCGCTTGAGGAGTTCCAACAATAGCGGCGCCTTCAGGTTCTGGGCCACGGGATAGACGGCCTGCGTGATGCCGACCGCCGGCGCCGCGGCCCTCTCGAGGTTCACGGTGAACGGGTTCTTCAGCATCTCGCGCGCGAGGGCGGCGATCGGCGGAGGCATCGTGGCCGAGAAGAAGAGCGTCTGGCGGTGCGTCGGAACGTGCTTGAGCACGCGCCGGATGTCCGGCAGGAAACCCATGTCGAGCATGCGGTCGGCTTCGTCGAGCACCAGGACTTCGAGATGGCCGAGCTTGGCGTACGGGAAGCGGAAGTGGTCCAGCAGGCGGCCCGGTGTGGCGATCAGGATGTCGGTGCCGGACCGAAATGCGTGCTCCTGCGGTCCCATCGCGACGCCTCCGAAGACCGAGGCCGCCGAAAGGGGAGTGTGGACCGTCAGCTCGCGCGCATGCTCCTCGATCTGCGCGGCGAGCTCCCGCGTCGGAGTCAGGACGAGAGCGCGCGAGACGCCGCGGGGCTTGCCGATGAGACGGTGGGCGATCGGCAGCAGGAAGGCCGCCGTCTTGCCGCTGCCGGTCATGGCGCAGGCGAGCACGTCGCGGCCCTCGACGGCCGGCGGAATGGCGTCGGACTGAATCGGCGTGGGACGGGTGAACCCCATCTCGCGCACGCCGCGCAGGAGATCGGGATGCAGACCAAACCTGGAAAAGGGCACAGGAATCCTCCTCGGATGCATGTTCCGGCTGTGTTTTTGTTAGGAACGGAGGATTCGCCGGTGAGGCCTACGTTCGCGGGTGGCGGCCTCCGGGCCGCCGGGGGAGCGCGAAGGTTCTCACAGGATGGCGGAAAACGCAACTCCGCCCGCGGCACGTCCCCTTATGATCCGGCCATGAAACGCGGCCTTCCGTTGGTCGTCCTGCTCGCCTGCGCATGCGGCCGCGCGCCGGCGCCGCCTCCCGCGACGCCGAGCCCCTCGCCGGTTCCGACGTCTCCGCCCGCTCCCGCCGTGACGCCGTACGTCGCGGACCTGGGCGCGATGATGGGTCAGCAGCAGATGCGCCACATCAAGCTCTGGTTTGCCGGCGAAGCCGGAAACTGGAAGCTCGCCGCGTACGAGCTGGGGGAGCTGAAGGACGGATTCGACGAGATCGTCCAGTACCACAAGACGCACAAGGAATCGCCGGTGCCGATCGACGAGGCCATCGAGACGATCATGAAGGAGCCGGTTTCCGAGCTCGCGAAGGCGATCGAGAAGAAGGACAAGGCGGAGTTCCGGAAGACCTACGACACGGTCACGGACGGCTGCAACTCCTGCCACCAGGCCACGAACTACGGTTTCCTCGTGATCGTCCGACCGAAGTCGAACCCGTACTCGAACCAGGACTTCGCGCCGACACGCTAACCCGCTCAGCGCGAGGGCCGGCTCCAGACTTCCGACAACCGGCCGCTGGCGACCTCCGGCGTCTCGGACGGCGACGGCGCGTAGTGCGACACGTCGTTGAAGAGCGAGAGCCGCGCGTGCATACCGTCCTTGAAGTCGAGGATGTTCAGCGAGGCCGGACTCTGGTCGAGGTGGTCTCGGTAACGACGCAGGTCGAACCCCAGCAGAGAACCGACCAGAAGACGGATCGTTGCCTTGTGGGATGCGGCCAGAACCTGTTTCCCTGGATTCGCGGCCACGATTTCGAGGAGGGCGGGCAGGGCGCGCGCCGTGACGGCCAGGCCGGATTCCCCGCCCGGGGGGGCGAAGGAAAAAGGGTCCGCCTGCCACCGAGCGTACTCGGTCGGGAAGTCCTTCTCGACCTCCGCCCGGCGCTTGCCTTCCCAGTGTCCGTGCGAGACCTCCCGCAGTCCCGGAACCGCCGTGACAGGTTTGCCGTGAGGCGCTGCGAGGATCCGCGCGGTCTCCATCGTCCGGCCCAGAGGGCTCGCGTAGAACGCCGCGATCGGTTCCTGCGACAACCGGACGGCGAGCTTCTGAAGCTGGCTGCGCCCGACGTCGGAGAGCGGGACGTCCGTCTCACCGGCAAAGGCGTCTTCGGAGGTCAACGTCGTCGCTCCATGGCGCACGAGAAACACGCGTGTGGCCGTCATCCCCTCACCTTTATGCCTTTCTTCGGGAGGATCTCTCGGAGGCGCTCGCGCTGATCCCCCTGTAGCTCGATGGAGCTCTCTTTCGAGGCGCCGCCCGTGCCGCAGGCCTTCTTGAGATCCCGGCACAGAGTTTCCAGGAACGACGGATTCTCGGGCAACCCGTCGATCACGGTCACGTGCTTGCCCGAGGACCGGTTCTCCAGGCGCAGCTTCGCCGTCACTTTCTCGGGCACCGGCGCATTTGGTGCCGGCAGGTTCTTCGAACAGCGGCAGTCGTCCTGAGGCCAGCCGCAAACGGGACAGACTCGCCCCAACCGGGTCGAATAGACGACGCGGCCCGGCCGCGGCACTGGCTAGGGCTCCTCTGCGGCCAGCACGGCGAGGAGATCGCTGCCGTAGGCCTGGAGCTTCGCCGGGCCGATGCCGGGGATCTGAGAGAGGGCCTGAAGGGTCGACGGTCGAGCGGCGGCCAGGGCGGTCAGCGTGCGATCGTGGAGCACGACGTAGGCGGGCACGGAGCGGCGCGCGGCCTCGCGGCGTCGCCAGTCCCGCAGCGCCTCGATGCTCTCGGGGCTCGCGGTTCCGGCCGCAGGAAGTGTCTTTCCCGCCTTCCTGTTCCGGGTCCTGGGGCGCGGGGGCTCCGGCAGGGCGAGCACGACTTGCGGCGTCCGTCCGGCCATCACGTCGCGGCCCGCCCGTGTCAGGGAGAGGGTTCGATAGACGTCGTCGGTCGCCGACACCAGGCCTCCGCCCTGCGCCGCGTCGATCCAGTCGCCCACGGTCCGGGGGCTCTCGCCCGCGAGGATTCCGGTGGTCGACAGGCGGGTCAACGGCTCGGGCAGACCCTCGAGCTCGCCCGTCAGCATCGCGACCAGCTTGCGCTTTCCCCAGCGCTCTCCGCCCCGCGCCACCCCGGACAGGATCTTTCGCAGACGCAGAAGGTCTTCGGCCGTGAGCTCTCGCCGGCGCCCGCAGTTGCCGCAGAACCCGCAGTCCGCGGGCGCTTCGCGCTCGCCGAAGTAGCGGAGGATCGTGGCGCGGTAGCAGCCCGAGGAGTCGGCGTAGGCGATCATCCGGGAGAGCTTGCGGGTCTCGAGCTCGCGCCGGCGATCCGAGCTCCCGGAGTCGTCGTTCTGCCCGATCAGGAACTTCCGCGTCCGCACGTCCACGTAGTTCCAGAGAAGCGTGGCGTCGGCGCGGCGCCCATCCCGCCCGCCGCGGCCGATCTCCTGGTAGTAGGCCTCGAGGGAACCGGGAATCTCGAAATGCACGACGGCCTCCACATCCGGCCGATCGATGCCCATGCCGAAAGCGTTGGTGGCGCAGACCACCGAAAGCGACCCGTCGGCGAATCCGTTTTGCACGCGCGAACGCTCGGCCTCGTCCGTCCCGGCGTGGTAGACGTCGGCAGGGATGCCCGAAGCCTGGAGCGCCTCCGCCGCGCGCGCCGCGCTCTTCCGGGTCGCGGCGTAGACGAGAGCGCGTCGTCGGCCGACGAGTTCGGGCAGGAGAGCGCGCTTCTCGAT
>JBKOVK010000213.1:0-11393 GCA_046724475.1 Acidobacteriota bacterium
CAAGAACCGCCGGGTCGAGATCATCCTGGCGGAGGGAACGATCCAGCCGGCGTCTTGAGAGAAGTAAGCGGTAAGTAAGCGGTGAGCAGTAGGGGTGAAAAGCCCCGCTTACTGCTTACTGTCGACTGCTCACTGATTCGACGGCGTCTTCTCTTTCTCGATCTCCCCGGTCATCGGGACGAAGCGCACGGGGATGATGCTCCGCTCGCTGATGCGTCCATTGGGCTCGCGCGTGAAGACCTTCAGCTCCTGGAAGAACGTTCCGACGGGGATGACCATCCGGCCACCCGGTGCGAGCTGCTCGATGAGCGGCTGCGGAACGCTTTCGGGCGCCGCCGTGACGATGATGCCGTCGTAGGGAGCGTGCTCGGGCCACCCGCGGTACCCGTCTCCTTCCTTCACCGTGACGTTCTTGTAGCCGAGCTCCGCGAGCTTCTGCGCGGACGCGCGGGCCAGCTCCGGCAGGATCTCGATCGAGTACACCTCGTCAGCGATCTCGCCGAGCACCGCGCTCTGATACCCCGATCCGGTTCCGATCTCCAGCACCCGCGCGTGGTCGGGGAGAGCCAGCAGCTCCGTCATCAGCGCGACGATGTACGGCTGCGAGATCGTCTGGCTGCCGGCGATCGGCAGCGGATGGTCCTCGTAGGCGCGCGCGCGCTCCGGCGGCTCGACAAAGAGATGACGCGGCACCTTGCGCATCGCCGCCAGCACACGTGGATCGCGGACGCCGCGCGCCGCGATCTGCGTCTCCACCATCGTCGCGCGGCGGCGGGCGTCGGCGTCGTCCCGAGTCGACTGCACCCCCTTACCCTCCCGGCGCGAGCCACAGCCGCCCGCCGCGGCGAGCGCCAGCGAGAGCAACGATACCGCCATGCCGGCGGCCGCCAGCCGCGAGGTCATGGCGCCGCGGCCTCGTACGCGACGCGGCCCCCGACCACCGTCATGACCGGCCGCACTGCGAGGATCTTCTCGACCGGCACCGTCAGCGGGTCGGCCGAGAGAACGGTCAAGTCTCCGGCGGCGCCGACGGCGATCCGGCCGCGCCACTTCTCTTCGAATGCCGCGTAGGCGGCGTCGGACGTGAAGAGCGCGACGGCCTCGGCGCGGGAGAGCGCCTGATCCGCGTGCCATCCTCCGGGAGGCTTTCCCGATGCGTCCTGGCGCGTCACCGCCGCGTACAGCCCCTCGATCGGGTTCTCGGATTCCACCGGAGCATCGCTTCCCCCGGCCAGGCGCGCGCCCGCGTTCTTGAGGCGCCGCCACGCATAAGCCCCCGCGATGCGCGAGGAGCCCAGGCGCGCCTCGGCCCAGACCATGTCGGACGTCGCGTGCGTGGGCTGGATCGAAGCGATCACACCGAGTTGCGCGAACCTCGGGAAGTCCTCCGGTGCGATGACCTGCGCGTGCTCGATGCGGGGACGCTGTCCTCCCTCCGGCGCGCGGGGTGCGGCGGCCGCGGCGTGCTGGTAGGCGTCGAGCACGATGCGATTGCCCCGGTCGCCGATCGCGTGGACCCACAGCTGCCAGCCGGCCCGGCGCGCGTCGAGCGCCACGGCGGCGATCCTCTCGGGTGGAGTCACCAGCAGTCCCCTGTGACCGGGCTCGTCGGAGTAGTCTTCGAGCAGCGCCGCGCCGCGGCTCCCGAGCGCGCCGTCGGCGTACGCCTTGATCGCGCGGACCGTCAAGAAGTTCGAGCCCCCGCCGATATGAGGGCCCTTCGCGAGAAACGCGGGCAGCTGAGCCGGGTCGGGCGACACCGTCGCGTACACGCGGATGGGAAGCGCGCCGCGCGCGGCCAGGCGCTCGAGCGCCGCGATCCCGTTCGCGTCGTAGCCCGAGGCGTCCTGGACCTCGGTCAATCCGACGCGCGCGCACGCGTTCGCGCCCGTGGCAAGCCACCGCTCCCGGTCGGCCGGAGTGGGCTCCGGCATCGCTTTGACCGCCAACTCCATCGCGTTGTCCACCAGCACGCCCGACGGCGACCCGTCGGTCCGGCGGAGGATGCGGCCGCCGTCGGGGTCTTTCGTGTCCGTGCCGATTCCCGCCGCTCGAAGAGCCGCAGTGTTGACCCAGAGCGCGTGGCCGTCGACCCGGCGCGCCGCCGCCGGCCGATCCGGCAGGACGGCGTCGAGATCGCGAGCATCGGGGAACTGTTTCCCGGGCCAGAGATTCTGGTCCCAGCCCCTCCCCTCGGCCCAGACGCCCGGTGGCAGCTTCGCCGCGGCTTGTGCGACGCGGGCCGCCGCAGCGGCCGCATCAGACGCGCCGCGCAGGTTGGCGTTCTCCAACGACTTGCCGATGCCCAGAAGATGCAGGTGCGCGTCGGCGAAGCCGGGAAACACGAGCGCGCCCTTCAGATCCACGATGCGCGCGCCGGGGACGAGTCGGGCCGCCTTCGCGGGCTCGCCGACGAAGACGATCTTGCCGTCGTCGATCGCGATCGAGGCTTTCTGCGGTTGGGCGTCGGCCGCGAGGTAAACGGTGCCGCCTTCCAGGAGCAGATCCGCCGCCGGCGGGGCTCCCGCCAGCAGCAGGGTCAGCAGCAGAAACACGCGGAGAGTTTAACCCGCCTCGTTCGCGATCGATTCCGGCCGCGATTTAGCCGACGAGTCGGGCGAGCAGCAGCGTCTGGTCGTCGTACTGAGGGGCGTCCGCCACGAAGGCGTCGACCTCGTCGAAGATCATGCGGCAGAGAGCGTCCGGCGAGGAAGACCCGTCTTTTGCCAGGATCCGCTCGAGACGGTCGAGGCCGAACTCCTCTTCGGCGCTGTTGAGGGCTTCGGTCACGCCGTCGGTGTAGACGCAGAGCAGGTCACCCGCCGAGAGAGAAATCGTCTCTTCCTTCCACGAGGCGTTCGGGAACATGCCCATCGGCACGCCCGTCGCGCTGAGCTTCTCGATTCCTCCGGACTTGCGCCAGAGCAGCGCCGGGTTGTGGCCCGCGGAGACGTAGCGCAGCACGCCAGTGTCCGGTTCGAGAAGCCCGAAGAAGCACGTCAGGAACTTGCGCGTCCCCGCGAAGCGCTGGAGGTGGCGATCGATCCGGCTGATCAGGTCGGCCACCGTCTTCGCCTCATCGATCTGGAGGTGCACGGCGGCGTGCACGGTCGACACGAGCAACGCCGCGGGGATGCCCTTGCCGGAAACGTCGGACACGAGGAACGCGAGACGCCCTCGCGAGAGCGGGAAGAAGTCGAAATAGTCGCCGCCGACCTGGCGCGTGGGCACGTTCTTCGCCGCGATCTCGAGGCCCGCGACGACGGGCAGATCCCGCGGTAGAAGCTGCTTTTGAATCGCGGACGCGAGCTCGAGCTCCCGCTCGATGCGCTCCTTCTCCAGGGCGTCGCGGTGCAGGCGGGCGGTCTCGATGGCTGCCGCGGCCTGGTTGGCAAAGAGGGAGAGCAGCCTCGCGTCGGTTGGGGTGAAATCGAGCACGCGCCCGTCGCGCGATTCCTTGTCGGCCACCGCCAGGACGCCCAGACGGCGCTCCGCGACGGAGATCCCGACGGCGAGATACTTGCGGCAGCCGCCGTCGCGCATGCCGTCGCTCGGCGCCTCGTTGTTGATGAGGCCGCCTTCGGGCAGCGTCCACTCCAGGCAGTCCTTCGGCACCAGGATCTCTCCGCCGACGCTGCGCTCCAGGAGCACGCGATCCGCGTCGTCGAACAGGACCAGGGAGCCCTTGCCGGCGTCCGTCAGCGAGATCGACCGGAACAGCACCTCGTCGGCGAGCGCCGAGAGGTCGAGCTGGCCTCCGAGCGAGAGACCCAGGTCGTAGAGCGACTCGAGCTCGAGCAGGCGCGCCTTCAGCTCGAACTCGGCCTCGCGGACCTGCCGGGCGAGTCCGTGCGCTCCCACGAGCGCGCCGAGGAGAAACGCGAGCAGGTTCGCCTCGTCCTCCGGCGGATGGTCGGGTGAGACGCCCAGCAGGCGCAGCGCCCCGTGCACCGAGCCCTCCGCGCAGAGAGGGAGCCAGAGCTCGCCCTGCCGGCGGAAGATCCCCTCGGGCAGCGGCTCCGGGATCTCCCCGGGTGAGAGCGGTTGCGTGCTCTTCTCGCCGGTGCGGATCCAGGCGTCCCGATCCCGCAGGTAGAGCGTCGCTTCCTGCGCGCCGGTTGCCAGCACCGCCGCCTCGGCGATGCGCGAGGACAGGGGTTGATCGCTTCCCAGAATCGCGCCGACTCTCTTCCAGAGCTCGTCGAGGCGTACGGTGGACGAGGCGGGTCCGGGGACGGTCATGTTCCTCTCTAGGCGGTGTGGGTCGTGACGCTGCGGACGGCGTCCTCCTGCGTCGGGTAAATCTCGGCGTACTGCGCCAGGCCCATGATGCGGAACGTCTTGTCGATCGTGGGAGTCAGGCCGCAGAAAGCGAGCACGCCCTTCTTGTCCATCACCTTCTCGAGCACCTCGATCAAGATCGAGATGCCGATGGAGTTGACGATGCGGGTTTTCTCGAGGTTCAACACCAGGGCACGGGCGCCCCGGTCGAGCTGGGCGTACGCCTCCTTGGCGATCTCCTCGCCGCCCTGGTTGTTGATGTAGCCGTCGGTCCAGAGGATCGCGACGTCGCCCCGGCGTTCCGACGACACCTTGCAGGACTCGCTCACTTGTATTTCCTCATCAGGATCCGCGTTCCCGTTTTCCCGGACGTGATCTCGACCTCGTCCATGAGGCTCTTGATGATCTGCAGCCCCCAGCCGCGCTTGCGATGGTTGTGGAACGTCTTTTCGGGGCTCGGCTTTTCGACGGCCTGCGAGTCGAATCCCTTACCCTTGTCCAGGACCTCCACCTCCAGCCACTCCCTGCCCTTCGGCTCCTGGCCCAGACGGAACGTCAGGTGCAGCTGCTCGTCGCGGCAGTCGGCATGCTCGAATGCATTGATGCAGGCTTCCACGAGCGCGAGCTTGACCTCGTCGATCTTATCCCGCGTCATCGCGAGGTATTCGCCGAGAGCGGCCGCTTGGGCGGTGGCCACGATCTCCATCTCCGGAGCGACCGGGATGGTCATGGAAACTTCCCGCCCGGGCGGAGCGGATCCTCCCTGCGACATGGGACCGCTCCTAGAAGCGAAGGAAGAGTTGCAGTGACCGGATCAAGACGGAAGGCAGTTTATCGGACGCCGCCAGCACCAGCGTCAGCGCAAGCTCGCCGGCCAGAAGCCCCCAGAGGAGGTTGGCCGGCTCGAAAGCCTCAAGTCCGATCGCGAGGGCTTTTCTCATCACTGCGGGGTTCCCAAGGGGCAAGAGTCCTGCCAATCGAGCCCAGCAGGTAGATCCCACCTAAATGCCTGTGAAGGCGACAGTTAGAACTGACTGCTCCATTTGCCCGCATCGTGACATATCGTAACACAATGACACACAAGCAGTGTGACGCCATATGGCGCACATGCGTAAACTACTTATCTGAAGTTAATTGTTGATTATATGTGACTGACTGTCACAGAGACTTATTGTCCCAGCTGCTTGCGATAGAGGGTACGGCGACTGATTCCGAGGAGCCTGGCGGCACGGCTCTTGTTCCCGCCGGCCATCCTCAGGACCCGCTGGATGTGGCGATCCTCGAGCTCCCGCAGGTCGGCGATCTCCTCGTCGCTAGCGCCCGGGGCCGGAGGTTCGGCCAGTCGCAGCCCCGGCCGGGGCAGCCACTGCAGGTCCTCCCGCCGGATCGCGCCCCCCTGCGAAAGGGCCGCGGCCCCCTCGAGCAGGTTTTCGAGCTCCCGGATGTTCCCCGGGAAGTCGTGCGCCAGCAGGGCCGCGTACGCGTCCCGTTCGAGGGTCGGCACGTCCTTGCTTTCGCGCGCCGCGAAGCGCTCCAGGAAATAGCGCACCAGCCGCGGGATGTCTTCGCGGCGCTCACGGAGCGGAGGCAGATCGATCTCGACCACGCGGAGCCGGTAATAGAGATCTTCGCGGAACTCGCCCCGGGCGATGCGGTCGCGCAGGCGCGCGTGTGTGGCGGCGAGGACGCGAACGTCGATGGGCATACGGCGCCGTCCGCCCACGCGCTCGATCTCGCGCTCCTGGAGCACGCGCAGGAGCTTGGCCTGGAGCGCCTGGGGCATGTCGCCGATCTCGTCCAGGAACAGCGTGCCCCCCTGCGCCGTCTCGAACTTTCCGGGACGCGCCTCGACGCCCGTCGCGACGCCGCGCTCGATGCCGAAGAGCTCCGACTCGAGCAGCGTCTCCGGCAGCGCGGCGCAGTTGATCGCGACGAACGGCTTTTCGGCCCTCTCGCTGCGGGCGTGGATCATGCGCGCCACGAGCTCCTTGCCCGTTCCGCTCTCGCCGGTCAGAAGAACCGAGATGCGCGACGCCGCGACGCGCGACACCAGGTCCAGCACCCTCCGCGCCGCCGGCGAATCTCCGACGAACAGCCGCCCCGCCGCGGAGCGTCCGGTCTCGTCGCGCAGCCGGCGATTCTCTTCCTCGAGACGCTCTCGTTCGCGCGTCAGCTTCTCGAGGTGACGTCGGTTCTCGATCGCCATGCCGCAGAGGCCCGCCAGCGACACCAGGAACCGCCGGTCCTCTTCGTCGAACGCGGCCTGGCCCCCGCGCCGGACTTCCTTGTCCGCCAGCACCAGGACGCCGATCGGTCTCCCGCCTCCGAAGATCCGGGCCCCTACGGCGGTCAGCACGGGACGTCCCAGGAGCTTGAACTTCTCGCGTGTCAGAGCTCCCTCCGCCTCCAGAACGTCGCGCAGGAACTCGTCCTGGGCGACGACGGTTTCGGCCGGCCGGCGCGGGAATCCCACGCGGGCCTCGGCCCGGCGGGCACCTCCGTCGCCGAAGGTCGCGAGGTATCCGCGCGAAGCATCGAGGACGCCCACGACCCTCGAGAGGACGTCCTCCGCCAGCGCTTCCTCGTCGGGAAGCGCCGACAGCGACAGACCCGCGTCGTAAAGCGTCTCGAGGAGGAGAAGCTTGTGCTGGGTCTCGAAGTGGCGGGACCGTTCCATCAGGAGAGCGGGCTTCTCATTTGCCCGCGGCGAGCACCTTCTCCCGGCGCAGCTCCGCGACGGTCATCTCCTGCGCGCGTGTCGGCGCCCAGCTTGGATTCCACTTCCGGTTCTCGGCGATCAGCTTTTCGGCCGCGTCGAGATCGCCGCGCCGCGCCAGGACCTCGGCCACGTGGGCGCGGGCCTCGTAGATGAGCCGGCGATCAGGGAAAGACTTGTAGGGCGTGGGCGGCTCGGCGACCTTCTTCCACAGCGCGAACGCCTCGTCGGTCTTGCCCTGCTTCTCGAGGGCCTTGGCAGTCAGCATGAGCAGACCGCCGTCCTGAGACTTGTGCTCGTAGCCCTCGCTCTTGGGCTCCTTGGCGGTGAGCTCCTCGATCTTCGTCTTGACGAAGGCGAGCCGCGGCATCGCGGCCGCCGGGTTGCCGGTGCAGACGTCGAGGGCGGCGTCGGCGATGGCCTTGCGGAGCTCGGCGTCCTTGGAGCTGGGGACCTTCAGGAGCCTTGCGTGGATCTCCTGAACTCGCGCCACGTCCTCGTTCTCGCAGGCGGCGCGCATCGCGTTGTAGAGGTAGTCACGGCGTCGCCAATCCTGATCGGAGAGATCGGCTCCCTTGACGAAGCTGTCGAACGCCTTGGTGTACTCGCCCATGCCCTCGTAGGCCACGCCAAGGTGGTCGTAGGAGTCCACGAAGTCTGGCTTGATGGCGAGCGCCCGGTTGAGGTTCTCGATCGCTTCGTTGTAGTGGCCGGAGTAGGCCTGGACCTCGCCCAGAGAGTCGAACGGGTTGGGATTGTCGGGCGAGATGAACTTGTACCTCTCCAGCGCCTCCACGGCCTTGTCGTAGTCGCCGCGCCAGCCGTTGTAGTAGCCGATCTGGTTGTAGGCCTCGGCGTTGTTGGGATCGACCTCGATGAGCTCCTGAAAGATCTTGATCGCCTTGTCGGTCTCGCCTCGCTGCAGCGCCGAGCCGGCCAGCACCATGGCGCCCCGCACGTCGTCGGGGTACTTCTGTTTCATCTCGGTGGCGAGCTTGAGCAGGTCGTCCCACCGGTGCTCGGCCATCGCCAGCTCGATCCGGACGAGCAGGCGCTCGCGCTCGGTCAGCCTCGATTCCTCGCGGGCCGCGCGCTTGATCAGCGTGATCATCTGGTCGTCGTCCTTGGCCTGTCGTGCGAGTCCCAGCATGGCCATCGCGAAGTGGGGGTCGAGCTCCAGGGCGCGAGCGAAGCCCAGCCGCGCCTCCTTCTTGTAGAAGCGTCTTTCGTTCGCGATGGCTTCCTTGTAGGCGTCGTAGGCGGCTACGGAGGTCGTGGTCACGTCCCGCCGGGTGGACATGAAGAGCGCGGCGGCGACCCCCGCTCCCGCGAGGATCACGGCAGCCAGAACGATCAGCAGCCAGCGGCGACGCTTCATGTCTGCACCTTCCCTAACCCATTCATACGAATGGCGGATCCCCGGGTTTTCAGCCCAGAATCAGGCCAGAATCCGCCCAAAACCGCCTCAATCCACCCTCAAGAACAGGAACGTCATGTCGTCGTATTGCTCGGCCCCCCCGACGTGGTCCCGGATGTCCGCCAGGACCTCCTTCGCAACCTCTTGCAGGGACGACCCTTTCTGGCCTTCGAGGCAGGCCATTAGCCGCTCTTCGCCGTACGGGTTCATGTCTCCGTCCATGGCCTCCGTGAAGCCGTCCGTGTAGAAGAAGAGCGTATCCCCTTTTTTCAGGTAGAGCTCACAGGTGTCGTAGGGCACCTCTCTGAAGGCCCCCAGCGGCAGCCGGTGCTCGGGGGGGGCGATGAAGCTCGGGATCCCGTTGCCCGATCGCAGCAGGATCGGCAGGGGCTGCCCCCCGATCGCGTAGCGCAGGGTCATCGCCTCGGCGTCGAGCAGGAAGAACCCGAGCGAGACGAACATCCGCCGCTTGATCGCGTAGATACGGCGATTGGACTCCTGAAAGAGTGCCCCCGGGTCCGAAGTCGTGAGCGCGCGCGAATAGACGATCTCCTTGGCGGCCACCATCAGGAGCGAGGCTGGGACCGACTTGCCGGAAACATCGCCGATGACCATACCCAGGCGCCCATCCTCGAACGAAATGAAGTCGTAGAAGTCTCCACCGACGACGCGCGCGGGAATGGACCCCCCGAGGAAAGAGAAACCCGGCATCTCCGGCAGGTTCCTCGGCAGAAGGCTGATCTGGATGTCGCGGGCGATCTCGAGGTCGCGTTTCAGCTCGGCCTGGCGCGTCATCTCGTCGTGCAAGAGCGCCGTCTCGATCGCCAGCGCCGACTGGTTGGCGAGCGTGGAGAGCAGGGAGAGATCCTCGCGGTCGAACCGCTCTCCGGAGAGCTTCTCTTTCAGGGCCACGATCCCCATCAGGCGCTCGCGGTAGATCAGCGGGACGAGGAGGCGGAAGCCCTCCTCGACCAACCGGTCGCGGAATTGCTCGCTCTCGTCGTCGGCGAAGTGGAGAGAGATCTCGGCGAGGTCCGAGGGCTTGCCCTCCTGCCGGAGCACGCGGCGCACCGCGGCCGCCGGCGAGAGCCGGTCCTCGCGGCGGCTGCGGCGCTCGAGCCAGCCGTCGCGGTCGCGGAGCCAGATCGAGGCTTTCTCCAGCCGCATGGTCGCGGCGATCGAGGAGGTCAGGTAGTCGGCGATGCGGCCCAGGTCCAGCTCCCCGGTGATCGCCTCGCTCATCTCGAGCAGCGCCGACTGGTAGTCGAATTTCTCCCGGAAGAAGAGCTTGTCGAGCGGGGCCTGGAGCTTCCGGCGCAGGACCTCGAACAGCGAGATGCCGACCAGGAAGAAGCCGAAGTTGAACAGGGGCGAGGCCGAGAGCCGGGAGCTCGCGAAGAGCAGGTTCGCGAGCGCGACGACGCCGGCGTACAGGCCCAGCAGCACCGCCGTCGTGGCCGCGTACAGGAACGTGCGCCGGACGATGACCCGCACGTTCAGCATCTGGAAGCGGACGATCGCGTACGCGAACGTCAGCGGGATCAGGATCATGGGGATGATCCCGTAGAAGGCGTATTCGTCGATGCCGAACGCCGACGGCAGGACGATGAAGAAGATCACGAAGGGAACCGTGCCCAGGATCGTGCCGACGAAGACGTGGAACGCCTGGCGGCGCTCGCGCGGGTCGTCGAGCGTGAAGGCCGAGTGCGCCAGCGCCACGAGCCCGAGCACCAGGTAGTCGCCGAGCAGGATCCAGGACGACAGCGGCGCGCCCGAGAGGACCGTCAGCTTCTCACCCTGGATCTGCCGGAACACGTCGTAGAGGTAGACGAAAGGCGGAATCGCGTAGAGCAGGTAGAGAAGGCCCGGGCTCGTGGACAGGAAATCCTGCATCCACACCTTCCAGCGTGCCGGCGGCTCCCCCGTCCACTCGTCAGCCTTGGCGAAGCGGAGGCGCTTGGGCCTGGGGAAGATCAGGAAGAAGTGGAGGAACACCGCGGGCAGGAGGAACAGGCTGACGGTGCCGGTGTTCTGCACGAAGATGTCGATCCACCAGTAAGACGCGGGCCGCAGGCGGCACACGAAAAACAGCAGGAACAGCACGCACAGCAGGAAGAACATCTGGGCCGAGCGTTCCTGCGGCACGCGCACGAAGACGAAGAGCCCGATCAGGAAGAAGAGAAAACCCACCACGACGGCGTAGAGGTAGGTCTTCCCACCGAGGCGCTCGGCAGAGAGCTGCAGGCGCACCGTCCGCAGCTCCGAGCCCGCGGGCCTGGGCGCCGTCAGCCCCACGCACGGACCGTTACGGACGAGGTAGTCGACCTTTTCCCCGATCCGGTGGCGGCGCAGCTCCGCCGACGCGTCGGAGGTCGTGTTCACGATCTTCTGGCCGATTCCCTGGATGCACTCGCCCGGCTTGATCCCGGCCTTGTCCGCGGGCCCGCCCGCGACGACGGCGCGGACCGCGATTCCGTCCTTCACATAGGGTTCCGGCGAGATCCCGTCGTAGGGCCGGGCCGAGAACATGTCGGCGATCGAGGCGATCGCGAGGGCGAGTCCCGCGAAGCCGATGGCGAGGAGCCATCCCGGCCGCGATTCGGCCTTCGCGCGCCCCTTCGGCTGTACGTTCCCCCCGTTTCCCACCCTCAAGTTCGATCTCGCGGACTGCTCATGTTAATCGGATTCCCGGGCCAAAAATGCCGCGAACCCGTCATTCCAGAGGCCCGCAATCGGCGGGATATTCTTCGCGCGAATGCCGCTGATCACGTTCGAAGGCGTGGAGGGTTGCGGAAAGTCGACGCAGCTCGCGCTCCTCGCGGAGCGCCTGCGCGCCGCCGCGCGTCCCGTCGTGACCACGCGCGAGCCGGGAGGCACGCCGATCGCCGAGAAGATGCGCGCGATCCTCCTCGATGCGTCTCACGCCAACCTCGATCCGATGGCGGAGCTCCTCCTGATCGAGGCCGCGCGCCGCCAGCA
>JBKOVK010000079.1:0-13452 GCA_046724475.1 Acidobacteriota bacterium
GGGGCTTCGGCCTCCGCGACCGCGAGCGCCGCCAGCCACACGGCCTCGGCTCCGGGCGCTTCGCGCGCGAGCAGACCGTCGGTGAGCCGCCGGTCCAGCCACTGCACGTCGAACTGCGCACGTACGAACTCCGGATCCGCCGTCAGCGCGCGCAGCAGCGGCAGCGTCGTCTCGACCCCCGCGACCTCGTATTCCGCCAGGGCCCGCGCGAGGCGGACGATCGCGGCCTTGCGGTCTTCGGCGTGCACGATGAGCTTGCCGAGCATCGCGTCGTAGTCGATCGGCACGACCGAGCCCGTCTCGACTCCGACGTCGTTGCGGACGCCGGGGCCTTCCGGAAGCCGCAGAGCGCGAATGACTCCCGGCGACGGGGCGAATCCCCGCTGCGGATCCTCGGCATAGATGCGGCACTCGATGGCGTGTCCCCGCGGCGTGAGAGCCTCGGCATCGAAGGGCAGCTTTTCCCCCAGAGCAATTCGGATCATGGCCGTAACCAGATCCACGCCCCAGACCGTCTCGGTGACCGGATGCACGACCTGGAGCCGCGTGTTCATCTCCAGGAAATAGAAGGACCCGTCGGGCGCCAGCAGGAACTCGACCGTGCCGCACGACGTGTAGTTCACGGCCCGGGCCGCGGAGACGGCCGCGGCGAGCAGGCGCCGGCGCAAATCCGGGTCCACGGCCGACGAGGGGCTCTCCTCGACCACTTTCTGGTGGCGCCGCTGGATGCTGCACTCGCGCTCTCCCACCGCGACCAGGTTGCCCGAGGCGTCGCCCACGATCTGGACCTCGATGTGCCGCGGACGTTCGATGAGCTTCTCGGCGTAGACGGCGCCGTCGCCGAAGGACGAGAGAGCCTCGGAGGAAACGCGGGTGAGCGCCGCTTCCAGCTCCCCTTCCGCGTCGACCCGGCGCATGCCCTTGCCTCCCCCGCCCGCCGACGCCTTCAGCAGGACGGGGTATCCGGCCCGCCCGGCGAACGCGGCGATCTCCGCCGCGCCGGTCGCGGCCTTTCCCGTGCCCGGCACGACGGGGACGCCCGCCTTCTCCATCAGGCTGCGGCTTCCCGTCTTGGACGCCATCGCCGCGATGGCGTCGGACCTCGGGCCCACGAACACCAGGCCGGCGTCTTCGCAGGCGCGCGCGAACGCCACGTTCTCGGCGAGGAACCCGTAGCCCGGATGGATCAGCTTCGCCCCGGTCTTGCGCGCGGCCTCCAACAGCGCCGGAACCGAGAGATAACTCTCGCGCGCCGGCGACGGGCCGATGCGCACGGCGTAATCGGCCATGGTGACGTGCGGCGAGGCGCGGTCCGCGTCCGAGAAGACGGCCACGGTCTCGATGCCGAGATCCCGGCAGGCCCGAAAGATCCGGACCGCGATTTCGCCGCGGTTGGCGACGAGCAGCTTCATGTCAGAGCGGTATGTTTCCGTGCTTCTTCTTGGGAAGCACGACGCGCTTGTTCTCCAGGAACTGGAACGCGGCAATGAGCTTCGCGCGCGTCTCCGACGGCTCGATGATGTCGTCGACGTAACCCCGTCGGGCGGCGATGTACGGGTTCGCGAAATTCTCGACGTATTCGTCGACCTTCTGCGTACGGGCCTCCGGCGGCGCGTCCGGCGACAGCTCCCGCTTGTAGAGAATGTTGACCGCCCCCTCCGGGCCCATCACCGCGATCTCGGCGGTCGGATACGCGAAGTTGAAGTCGGTCTCGATGTCCTTCGACAGCATCACGCAGTAGGCGCCGCCGTACGCCTTGCGCGTGATGACCGAGACCTTCGGAACGGTGGCCTCGGCGAAGGCGAAGAGGAGCTTGGCCCCGTGCCGGATGATCCCGCCGTACTCCTGCTGCGTGCCCGGCAGAAAGCCGGGCACGTCTTCGAAGACGAGCAGCGGAATGTTGAACGCGTCGCAGAAGCGGACGAAACGGGCTCCCTTGACCGACGCATCGATGTCGAGAACGCCGGCCAGATGCATCGGCTGGTTGGCGACGACGCCGATCGATCGGCCGGCCAGGCGGATGAACCCGACCAGGATGTTGGGAGCGAAGCCGGACTGCACCTCGAAGTACGCGCCGTCGTCGGCGATCGAGCGCACGAGCTCGCCCATGTCGTACGGGCGGTCGGGCTCCTCGGGGATGAAGGCGTTCAAATCGCCGCCTCCGGAGGTCGGCTCGCGAGGCTCGCGGACCGGCGGCTCGTCGAGGTTGTTGGAGGGCAAGTAGGAGAGCAGCTCGCGGATCCCGGCGAGCACGGCCTCGTCGCTCTTGTAGACGAAGTGCGCCACACCCGAGACGCTGGCGTGCGTGCGGGCGCCGCCCAGCTCCTCCATGGTGACTTCTTCGTGCGTCACCGTCTTGATGACGTCGGGACCCGTGACGAAGAGATACGAGGTCTTCTCGGTCATGAAGACGAAGTCCGTGATCGCCGGCGAGTAGACGGCGCCTCCGGCGCACGGCCCGAGGATCGCCGAGATCTGCGGCACCACTCCGGAGGCCCGCGTGTTGCGCAGGAAGACCTTGGAGTAGCCGGCCAGCGAGACCACGCCCTCCTGAATGCGCGCGCCCCCGGAGTCGTTGAGTCCGATGATGGGAGCGCCGTTCTGGACCGCGAGGTCCATGACCTTGCAGATCTTGTCGGCGTTGGACTCGGAGAGCGAGCCGCCGAAGACCGTGAAGTCCTGGGCGAAGACGTACACCGGGCGCCCGCCGATCGTCCCCGCGCCGCACACCACCCCATCGCCGGGAATCAGCGTCTTGTCCATACCGAAGTCGCGGCTGCGGTGCGTGACGAACGGGTCCAGCTCGAGGAACGAGCCCGGGTCCAGCAGCAACTCGACGCGCTCGTGCGCCGTGAGCTTGCCCGCGGCGTGCTGTTTCTCGACGCGCTCACGGCCGCCTCCCTCCAGGCGCGTCTCGCGGAGGGCCTCGAGGTCGGCGATGCGCTTCTCGAGCGTCATCGGTGTGGGATCAGAGGACGATCCCCCGTTGCTCGGCGAGCTTGCGGCGGATGCGGCGGAACAGCTCGTGCCCGTCGACCCGGCCCGAGGCGATCTCCTGGCGCGCGGCCTCCATCATCCGCCGGGCTTCCTCGTCGAGGGTCCGCTCCTTCTCGGCCTCGGCCTCCAGCGCCGCGAACACGGCGTCCCGCAGCGCGTTGGGCGCCTTCTCGGCGAAGAGCTTGCGCCCCGCCAGCCCCCGCGCGGTCTTCCCCGCGACGAAGTCCTTCTTGATGTCCGCCAGGCTCATGCTTTCCCCGGCGCGGATGTTAATACACTGCGCACCGTGAACTGGGACGACGCGGCCGTGCTCCGCTGGCTCGAGCCGCTCGTTTCGCGCAAAGGCGACATCGCCGAGGTCTTCGCCGAGCGCCTGCGCGAAACGACCCTCGAGTGGCGGGACGGGGAGGTGCGCGCGGTGCGCGCGCGGCGAGAGGAGGGCACCAGCGCCCGGTGGCGGCGGGGGGGCTCCGAGAGCCTGATCTTCGTGGCCGGCGCCTCGGAGGCCTCGGCCCGCGAGGCCGTTCGGGGTTTGCGCGAGTCGGCGGGGACGTCTCCGATCCCGATCCGGGCCGCGAAAGGCGAAGCGAAGGAGGAGGACTCTCCGCCTCCGGAGACCGACCGCTGGACGCGCCGGCTCGTCGCCCTCCTCGGTCGCCACGCGTCCAAGCACCGCGTGCAATGGAGGGTACGGCAGACCGAGCGCAAGATCCTCTCGCCGGGGCGTCCGGCCGCCACGGCGACCCGGCGCCTGCTCTCGCTCGAAGGAACTCTGGTCGCAGCGTCGCGGGCGGGCGACGAGCCCCGCGCGGTGGCTTTCCACGCTCCGGACTCGGATGCCGCTCCCGACGAGCTGCGAAGCTTCATCGCCGCGGCCGTGTCTCCCCGGGACCGGGCCGTCCCGGCGCCCTCCGGCGAGACCGACGCGATCCTGGCCCGCGGCACCGCCGCGCTTCTGTTTCACGAGATCCTCGGCCACGCGCTCGAGGCCGACATCGAGTCGTCGCCGCTGTCGCGCCTGTCGGACGCGCACGTGGCCGTTCCCGAGCTCGAAGTCCTGGACGATCCGCGCCGTCTGGACCTGTTCGGGGGCTACGAGCGCGACGACGAGGGAACCGCCCCGCACGCGGTCAAGCTCCTTCATGCAGGCCGCGTCGGCGCGCGGCTGACGGACCGCGCGCACGCCGGAGCGAGCGGATCGTCCGGCCACGGCCGCCGCTCCGGTCCCGCCCAGCCGCCGCGTCCGCGGGGCGCGAACGTGGTCGTCAGCCCCGGCGGCGCGACCTCTGACGAGCTCGTCCGCCGGCTCTCCAACGGCATCTGGATCGAAGAGCTCGGACGCGGCTCCGTGGATCTGGCGGGAGGGACGTTCCGGCTGGAGTTTTCCCGAGCGCGCCGCGTTCGCCGGGGCCGGTTTTCCGACGAGCTGGGCCCTGGAATCCTGGCCGGCGAGATCCTCGCGACGCTCAAGGGCATCGAGCCGGTCCTCGGCCGCGAGTCGCACGCGTGCCGCGGGATGGGATGGTGCGCGCGCGCCGGAGACGTCGTCGCAGTCCAGGGCGCGGCGCCGGACGTCCTGATCCGCGGCCTCGCGGTGCGACCCGCGTGACGCACGACGACCTGCGGGAGGAGCTGTCCCGGCGCTCGCCGGGTCAGTGGGAGCTGTATCGCAAGAGCGCCGAATCGCGGGAGCGCGAGACCTCGCGGGCGCTCGCGCGGGAGTCCTGGAGCCGCGAAGAAGGATGGGCGGCGCGATGGTGGGAGGCAGGCGCGCCTCGGTTCGCCGCGGCGTCGAGCGCCTCGGATCTCTCGCGCGCGCTGTCGGAGGCGGCGCGCGTGGATGTCGCTCCCCAGGATCCGCCCGAATGGCCGGACCGCACGACCGATGCTCCGGAGCCGCCTCCGGTGGACGCGCCGCCGGATTTCTTCGAGACGCTCGCGCGGGAGGTCTCCTCCATTTCGCGCGGCGAAGCCCAGCTGGCGGGACTGTTTCTGCGGCGCGGCCAGGCGCGCGAGCGCATCGTCAACGCGGCGGGCCTGGACGTGACCCAGTCGCTCTCGGCGTTTCACGGCGTCGCGACGGCGGTGGCGCGGCGCGGCGCGTCGGCGCACGAGGTACGCGTTCCCTTCTTCGCCGGCGACGGAGGGCTCGACACGCTGGCGCGCCGCCTCGCGGACGCCGCCACGCTGCCCCTCTCCGATCGGCCCGCGCCGATGGCTCAGGGCCAGTGGCTCCTGGACCCGTCCGTGGGCGCGGCGCTCCTTTCCGGGATCGCGCCGTTGTTCTCGACGGAGCGTCTTCCGCGCTGGGTCGTGAAGGCGCGTCTCGCGGCGACCGCGGTGCGCGTGGCCGACGACGCTTCGGCGGACGCGGCCTTCGACGGCGAGGGCGTCCCGACGCGGCGGGTCCTCCTGGTCGAGGATGGAGCGCTCGCGGGACGGCTGTACGACCTCTCCTCGGCGCGCCAGGCGGGCCGGCGCTCGACGGGCCACGGAACGAGGCCCTCGTTCCGCATGCCTCCCCGCGCGGCCGCGCGACGCATCTTCTTCGAAGCCGCGGCGCCCTCGCCGGCGGCGGACCTGCTGGCCGGAGTCCGGCGCGGCCTCTTCGCCTCGGCCCTGACGGCCCCGGCGCGCGTCGACCTGGAAGCCGACCGCTACGAGATCGAGTTCACGGGAATTGCGATCTTGGCCGGCCGCGCGCAGGGACCCGTCGCGGGAGCGCGCGTCTCCGGCCGCGTGTCGGAGCTGCTGCGGCGGATCAGCGGCGTCTCGGCAGACCTGCAGTTCTTTCCGATGCCGCTGCCGGTGGGATCTCCGACGCTTCTCGTCGAGCGGGCGACGTTCTCCTGACCTAGCTCGGCTCAACCTCCGAGGGAGGCTCGGGTGTGGGCTCCGGAGCCGGCTCGGGAGCGACCTCGGGTTGCTCTTCGGGCGGAGGCGCCGGAACCGGCGTCGGCGCCACCTGCGGCGTGGGCCGAATCGCGCGGGGCGGCCGGCCGGGAGAGGTCGGACGCTGCGTTCCCGTGCCCGGGCCCACGCCCTCCGGCGGAGGCTGCGGGAACGTCGCCCGAGGATTGCGGCGGGCGGGAGGAGCGGCGGTTCCGCCCTGTGTGCCCGCGGAGCCGGCCGCAGTTCCGGGGCCGACCTCCCGCGGTGTGACCTCGGGCTCCTCCTCGACGGCGACCTCATGCGTGGAGAGCGCGCGGTCGACCGGGACCTTGCGGAACTTCGACTCCTCGAAGAACACGGCGTCGGTCTTCATCGACGCGACCGCGCGGTCGCGCGGGTAGTTGACGAGCGAGGCCTGATACATCAGCTCGGTCTGCACGACCAGGGGATTGCGTCGGGGGTCGCGCATGGACGGGTCGATGCGGAGCGCCTTCGCGTATTCCTCGACGGCCGCGTCGAGCTCGTTGCGGCGCTCCAGGAGAAGTCCGAGATGGAAACGCGAAGGAGGAAAGCCCGGCTTTCGCGAGATGGACTTCTTGAACGCCGAGATCGCGTCGCCGTCCTTCCCCTGGGTCTCCAGAAGGAGGCCGAGGTTGTAGAGAGCGATGAAGTTGTGCTTGTCGAGCTTGGCCGCGATTTTGTACTGCTCCGCGGCCTGGTCGGGGAAGCGACGCATCGCGAGCAGATTGCCGAAGTCCGTGCGGAGGTTGGCGTCGTCGGGCGAAGCCTCCACGCGCTTTTCCTGCTCGGCGATCTGGTCGTCGAGGGTATTTCCGGGTACGAGGTACTGCCGGTAGAACGGGACTTCGGTCTTCTTCTCGTTCGCCGGAGCGCTCCCGCTCTCCTGCGCCGCGGCCGCGCTCGCGACGAGCAGCGCCAGCGCCATCATGAGGAGACGCGCCCTCATGCTCCCCCCCTCGGCTTCTTCTTCGCGATGAGCCGGACGCGTCCGTCACGCTCGGCGACCTCGAAAGCGATATCGCTCTCGCCGAACCGCTCGCGCACCTTGCGCCTCTCGCGCTCGAGCCCTTCCAGAAACCCTTCCAGCCGGTAACCGCTCACGTCTTCTCCTCGAGCCTTCTTGGCCGCGACGTACCGATCGAAGAGGTCTCGGTCCGAATCGGCCGGGCTGGCGCGCCGCTCTTCTATTACGGAGGCCGGCTTCTCCGCGTTGGGCCCCGGCGGCGCCGGAGACGCCCCTCCGTGGGCCTGGAAATGGCCGTAGAGGCCGGGCCGGCGGCCGGCCTCCTTCTCAGCCAGGAGGCGCTCGAACCGCTCCGTGAGCGTCGAAAACTTGCCCTGGAGCGTCGAGAACCGATACCTCTCGGCCGAGGACATGGACTCCGACGCGTTCAACCTCCGGACCATCTCTTCGATGTGCTTGCGGGTCGACGTCGGAGGCTTGGAGACCGAGCCGTAGAGGAAGGCGTCGCACTCGGCGGTGAGCCTCCGGAGGGCCTCGTCGAGGACCCGCAGCTCCCGTTCCCAGGTCGAGCTGCTCACGCGCCGGCCCCGGACGTCGCCCGATTTCGCACCGTCTCCTATAGTAAAGGAACCATGGGTGAGCCGACGCCGACCGGGCCCGTCCCGCCGCGTCCTCCGTCGATGGACGCGCTGTTGCGCGATCCGGAGGCGGTGCTGCCGCTCACGCGGTTCGGGCGCGAGGCCGTCAAGGAAGAGCTTCGGCGGGCGATCGCCGGCGGCGAGACGCGGCCGGATGCCCTCTGGGATTGCGCGCGCAGGGCCCTGGAGCGCCGCTTCGCGCCCACGCTGACGCGCGCCGTCAACGCGACCGGCGTGCTCCTGCACACGAACCTGGGCCGCGCGCCTCTGGGAGAAGGCGCGCGTGCCGCGATCGCCGATGCGGCCGGGGGCTATGCGACCGTCGAATACGACCCGGGACCCGGAGCGCGCGGCCGTCGGCAGGATCACGTGCGCGCGGCGGCGCGGGAGCTCTTCGGTTGCGGGGATGCGATCGCGCTCAACAACAACGCGGCGGCGGTGCTCCTGGCTCTGGCGGCTCTGGCTCGCGGACGAAAAGTTCTGGTGTCGCGCGGCGAGCTCGTGGCGATCGGGGGCTCGTTCAAGATCCCCGAGATCCTGGAGGCTTCGGGCGCGCGTCTCTCCGAGGTCGGAACCACCAACCGTACGACGATCGACGATTACCGGCGCGCGGTGTCGCCCGAGGTCGCCCTGCTCCTGACCGTGCATCCCTCCAACTACGAGATTCGCGGATATACGCGTCGCGCGTCTCCCGCGGAGCTGGCGGCGCTCGCGCGCGAGGCGGGTGTGCCGTGGCTCCACGACCAGGGAACGGGGGCCGTCGTCGGCCTCGAGGAGTTCGGCGTCGAAGACGAGACCACCGTCTCCGAGTGCCTGGCCTGGGGCGTCGATCTCGTCTCGTTCTCGGGAGACAAGCTGTTCTCGGGTCCGCAGGCGGGCTTTCTCACCGGACGCGCCGATCTCATCGCCCTCGCCGCCGCGCATCCGGTGGCCCGGGCGGTGCGACCCGACAAGCTCACGCTCGCGGCCCTCGCGGCGACACTGGCCGCCTGGAAGACGGGAGCGTGGCGCGAGTTTCCGATCTATCGCTCGGCCGCGGCGCCGCTCGAGGAGCTTTCCCGGCGCGGCGCGGACATCCTCGCGCGCGCGGCTCTCGGCGGCGCGCTCGAAGCGGAGGTCGTCGCGTCGGAGGCCGCCTTCGGTGGCGGCACGAGCCCCGAGAAGCTCTTCGCGTCACGCGCGCTCTCGCTCCGCCATGCGGAACGCTCGGCGGACTCACTGGCGGCGATACTGCGGTCGGGGTCTCCCCCGGTCGTGCCCCGCGTCGAAGAGAACCGGGTGCTTCTGGACCTGAGGTCGATCGCTCCGGAGGAAGACGCGATCGTCGCCGCGGGACTGAAAACTCTCGACGGGATGCGATAATCGAGGCACATGCGCCGATTCGCTCGCGCGTCCTGGCCCTTTCTGCTGCTTCTGATGCTTCTGGCGCTGCGCGCCGCGGGCTGCCGGAAGACGAAGGAGGCGCCGGCAAAGCCGGGGGCGGCGCGCACGCCCCACTGGATCACGCCGCTGATGACGCCCCCGCCCACTTTTCCTCCGGTCCCGACGCGGCGCGGCATGACCCCGATTCCGACCCTGCCTGGATAGGAGCCGGATCTACAGGCCCTCGAGGCCGTGCTCGCGGAGCTTTGCCTCGAGTTTCCGCGGCGTGAGCCCGGCCGCCTGCGCGGCCGCCGTCCGGTCTCCGCGCGCCTTCTCCAGGGCCCGCCGGAGCCATGCGCGTTCGGCTGTCTGGACCGCCCGTTCGCGCGCCTCCTCGAGGGTTTCGTCGCGCGTCGACTCGGGGTGCGCCGGCTCGGGGCCGAGACGCAGGTGCTTCTCTTCGATCGGCGCGTCGCCGGCCAGGATGATCGCGCGCTCGAGGCAGTTGCGCAGCTCCCGCACGTTACCGGGCCACTCGTAGGTGCGTAGGCGGGCGCGCGCGGACGGCGCGAGCGAGGCCGAGCGTTTCCCCAGCTCCCGCGGCAGATGCTCGAGATACCAGTCGATCAGCGGATCGACGTCCTCGGGCCGTTCGCGCAGAGCCGGGATCCGGATCGGGAAGACCCGCACGCGGTAGAAGAGATCTTCGCGAAACAGTCCCTGGGCGACCAGCTTGTCGAGAGGCCGGTTGGAAGCGGCGACGATGCGCACGTCGACCTGGATCGGGATCGTGCCGCCGACGCGGTGAAACGACCTTTCCTGGAGCACGCGCAGCAGCTTGCCCTGCGTGGCCGGAGTCAGCTCGCCGATCTCGTCGAGGAAGATCGTCCCCGCGTCGGCGAGCTCGAACTTCCCCATGCGGCGCGCCGAGGCTCCCGTGAACGCGCCCCGTTCGTGGCCGAAGAGCTCGCTCTCCAGGAGCGTCTCCGGGATCGCGGCGCAGTTGATCGCGACGAACGCGCCGTTGCGCCGGGCCGAGAGGGCGTGGATGGCGCGGGCGAAGAGCTCCTTGCCCGTTCCGCTCTCCCCTTCCAGGAGAACGGTGGCGTCGGTCGCGGCCACGCGCTCGGTCTCGGCGCGCACCTCGCGGATCGCCGGTGATTCGCCGACGATGGGCGGCAGGCGCGACTGCGCCTCCGCGAAGAGGAGCGACTGGCGGGAGGCCGCGCGCCGCTCGATCGACCGGCCGACCAAGAGGCGCAGGAGATCCGGGTCCACGGGCTTCGTGATGAAGTCTTCGGCGCCGTGCTTCATGGCCTCGACGGCGGTCTCGATCGAACCGTAGGCGGTCATCACCAGGACGGGCAGGGTCTGGTCCAGGGCCTTGGCCGCGTCGAGCACCGCCAGACCGTCGGCCCCGGGAAGACGCCAGTCCGTCAAGACGAGGTCGAAGTGCTCACCCCGGCGTAGCCGTTCGACACCCTGGGATCCTGTCGAAGCGCACTCGACGCTGAGGCCCTCGGCCTTCAGCATCTCGTCGAGCATCGACCGCAGAGAGTCCTTGTCCTCGACGATCAGGATGCGGGGCATGTGTGAGTTGAGGGTAGCAGACTAGCCGGGAGACGGCGGACGGCAGGCGCCAGACGGCAGAACCCAGAAGATCTGCAGTCTGTGATCTGCCGTCTGCAGTCGAGTGCTGCTACCGGCTCGGCGGTTTGGGCTGGTTGTCGGGGTGCGAGGCGCCGGGGATATAGCCGGTCTTTCCATCGGCGGGCGCTTCGGACGGCGCGCTCGGGACCGGCGGCGCGTACAGCGTGCCGCGCCCGTACGGAGTGGGCCTGGGCGCCGGGGCCTTCGCCGCGGCGGCGTTCGCATTGGCTGCCGCGCCGGGACCCGGCGTCGCCGGCGGCGGCTTGGGCGCGGTCCACTGAGGCGCGAACCGGAGAGACGCCACGGTCTTGTCCCCGACGTTCAGCGACGCTGTGAACTCGACCGATTGGCCCGACTCGACCACGCCCTTCGACAGGCTGGCAGTCGTGGCGTCGATCGACTGTCCCTTCTCATCCACTGCGGTGATGCTCATCCGCACGTTTTCGGCAGAACCTTGACCGGGGTTGCGCAGCGTTCCCTTGACGCCCAGGGTCGCGCCGCTCTTCTCCTGGGAATAGTCGGCGACCTCGACACGCGGCCCGCCCACTGTGGCGTTCTCCTTCTTCGCCTCGCCGGTCTCGCTGTCGAGATCGAGCGGGTGCGAGACGTCGGCGTCCGTGATTCGGACCCGGGCCTTGGGATTGTCCTTGGTCGCCTTCGCGACTTCGGCCGGAGTCGAAGCCGCCGGCGAGGGAGCGGGCGGAGGCGGAGCCGCGGCCGCGCGGTTGGCCGCCGCGGTGGCGTCCCGATCGATCTCCGAGACCGGCACCGAGAGCAGCGTGCCGTCGGTCTTGGTCAGATAGGCGGTATTTCCACGGCGCACAATCGGCTGCTTGAGCCGGACGGCCGTGCCGCCTTTGAGCACGACGATCTCATCGGCTCGGACGCCCGACGCCAGACCGGCGACGAACGCCGCCGCGAGGAGACCCCTGCTAAACCCTTTCATTGCTGTTCCTTCCAGTTACGTTCGATCGGGTGGACCGAGCCGGGCGTCGTCTCCTGGTTGAGACCGCCACCCGAGAACAACACCGTGTCGATTATATCGCCCTGCGGCGACGTGGACTGTGACGCCATGGCCATGCCCTCGCCGAGGTCCTGCTGGTAATCCGCGTACGTGCCGGTGGCCCCGTAGCTGCCCTTACCGGTCAGGAAGAAGAATCGGTACCGGAACGAACTGCCGTTCGTGGCGCACGGGCTGACGGAGTCGGGCGTGAACGTGATCAGGGACAGGTTGCCCAGGGTCGAGAACACGGTCGACGTGGTCTTCTCGTTGATCGAGCTGTAGGGCAGCCGGAACCCGTTGACGGCGTTCGCGCAGGCTCCCGTGTACGGCAGGGTGCAGACGGGGGCCGAAGGCGACGGTGTCAGGTCGTGCAGGTCCGTATCCCGGAACGTCGTGGCCGTCGAGCCCGTATCGACCACGTAGAAGAACTGCTGCGTCTGGATGTTGGGCCGGGCGAGCTCGGCGCGGTTGCCCGTACCGAACCCGATTCCGAGCGCCGGAGGATTCGCCGAGCCGCCGAGGAAGACGATTCCCGGCTCGTAGAAGATCGGCCAGTTGTTCGGGCAGATCGCATCGGCGACCGTTCCGCACCCGTTGAAGATCAGGAACGGCGTGTACCCGGTGATCACGCCCGTCGAGATGTCGCCCGCTCCCGTGTTCGGGTCGGGCGTCAGGTTGAGACGCCACATGTTGCCGTTGACGTCTCCGATGTAGATGACGTCGAGATATCCGTCGTCGTTGTAGTCCGCCACGGCCGGAGGCGCCGGCATCGGGGCGAAGTTGACGGGCGTGCCGAACGTCGACGTCCCCTGCTGGGTCTTGTAGAGGATCCTGCCGGTCTCCATGTCCACGATGTAGATGGCCCGTCCGTTGGGCAGCTTCACCGCGACCCGGTCTCCCGGAGTAAAGCTCGGATCGAAGCCGCCGCCGAAGATGGCGACGTAACGATCCTCGAAGACCGCCGGCGGTCCGGGATCCGACATGACCTTGATTCGACCGACCACCGGCCGCGACCAGGTCTCTCCGAGCGCGGTGTTCACGGTGGCGCATCCGCCCGAGGGTTCGGTGCACGCGGCGCCCGCATCCGTGAACTCCCACAGGATGGTGGGATACGGCCGCCCGGGCGTCGCTCCCGCGGTGCAGCTGGCGCCGCCGCCCTCGAGGCAGCCCGGCGCATGGTCCTTGTTGCCGACCATCTCGCCCTGCGTCGGTCCCGCGGCCGTCACGATGTCATCCGGCTGCGTCACGTCGAGAGCGTAGTAACCCGAGCCGCCCTGGCGGAGGCTGCCAATGAGGTAGGTCCGCCACACGCGTTCGGTCGGATCGGGAGCTCCGACGAACTCCGGATCGACGAAGACGTCCGCGGTCGTCATCGAGCCGTCCACGAAGTACTGCGGAAGCGGCGGGAAGTTCAGCAGGTTCGGGAACTTGCCGTTCATGATCTCGCGCGGCGCGTAGGCGAAGATCTCGCGTCCCGTGCCGAGGTCGAACGCAGTCGGGAAGTTCGCCGTGTCCCGGCCCCAGACGCCGCCGTCGAAGGCATGGAGGAACCCGTCGTTGGCGCCGGCGAACAGCACCTTGCGGCGCTTCGCGTTCAACGTCGCGAAATCGAGGTAAGGCTGCGGCGTCGTCGTGCCCGGAGGCGTGAGATTCGCCGAGAGGTACTGGAAGTACCGCGGGGGCTCCAGCATCAGCGGCTCGGAGTGGAAGATGTCGCCGAGCTTGTGCGAGTAGCCCGCCGGCGGGTTGCCGTCGTCGTCCGTGCGCACCTGCGGCGGATCGCCCGGCAGAGGCGCGTCGTCCTGGTAGAAGTAGGAGAACTTCTGCTCCTGCCCCGAGCCTGGCCCGATCACGCCGACCGTCGCCGGACGGATCGACGGATCGTTCAGGACCTCGTCGCGGCTGCCGAAGTTCGACGCGCCGCC
>JBKOVK010000311.1:0-4365 GCA_046724475.1 Acidobacteriota bacterium
TCGGAGGACGAGTCGCTGAAGGGCATTGATCTCTCCGACATGGACCGCAGGGTCGAGGCCTGTACCGACTTCTACGAGTTCGCAAACGGCGCGTGGCGCGCGGCCAATCCGATCCCTCCGTCGATGTCGCGCTGGAGTCGCCGCTGGGCGGCGGGGGAGCTGTCCAAGGATCAGCTCAAGGTCATCCTCGAGGAGACTTCCGGCATCAAGGACGCGCCAAAAGGGAGCATCGACCAGCTGACGGGCGACTTCTACGCCGCCTGCATGGACGTCGAGCGCATCGACCGCCTCGGAGTCGAGCCGATCAAGCCCCTGCTCGGCCGGATCGCGGCGATCAAGAACGCCGACGATCTCCAGAAGACGATCGCCGAGCTCCACGAGATCGGGATCTTCGTTCCGTTCGCGACGGGTGGAGGCTCGGACAACCACAATCCCAACGACGTCATCCTCCAGATCGCCGCGAGCGGACTGGGGATGCCCGACCGCGACTATTACCTGAAGCCCGAGCCTCGCTTCCAGGAGGCCCGCGAGAAGTACCGCGCCCACGTCGAGAAGATGTTCACACTCGGGGGAGAGCCGCCGGCGAAGGCGAAAGCCGCTCCCGAGACCGTGTTCCGCATGGAGAAGCAGCTCGCGGAGGCGTCGCTCGACAAGGTCGCCTTGCGCGATCCCAAGAACACCGATCACAAGATGCCATTCGCTGATCTCCAGAAGCTGACCCCGCGATTCGACTGGACCGCGTACGCCAAGCGCGTGGGCTTTCCTCCCGGCGAGGCGAACGTCGCCGAGCCGAAGTTCATGACCGAGATCGAAAAGCAGGTCTCCTCGACGCCGCTCACAGACTGGAAGACGTACCTGACGTGGCATGTCCTCGACTCCGCCGCGCCGGCCCTCTCCGAGCAGTTCGTGGTCGAAGACTTCGCGTTCAACGGCGCATTCCTCAAGGGCGAGAAGGAGATGAAGCCCCGCTGGAAGAGATGCGTCGAGTCGACCGATCGGCAGCTGGGCGAGGCGCTCGGCCAGAAGTACGTGGCCAAGCATTTCCCGCCGGCGGCCAAGGCCCGCATGCAGGAGATGGTCAAGAACATCCGGACGGCGATGGGGAAGACGATCGAGGGCCTCGACTGGATGAGCGACGAGACCAAGAAGAAGGCGCTGGAGAAGCTCTCGACGTTCAATCCGAAGATCGGGTACCCGGACAAGTGGAAGGACTACTCGAAAGTTTCGATCTCGCGGACGTCCTACTGGGACGACGTCGTGGCCGGACGCCGGTTCAACGTCTCCGACGACATGGCCACGATCGGTAAGCCGGTCGACCGCGGACGTTTCGGCATGACGCCGCCGACCTCCAACGCGTATTACAACCCGCTCTTGAACGAGATCGTCTTTCCGGCCGGGATCCTGCAGCCTCCGGCGTTCAGCATGTCGTCCAACGACGCCGTCAACTACGGAGCCATCGGAGTCGTCATCGGGCACGAGATCTCGCACGGCTTCGACGACCAGGGCGCGCAGTACGCGGCCGACGGCCGGCTTTCCAACTGGTGGACCGAGGAGGACCTGAAGAAGTTCCAGGCCCGCACGGCTTGCGTCGCCGAGCAGTTCGACGGTTATTTCATCGAGCCCGGCATCCACCACAACGGCCGGCTGGTGCTCGGCGAGGCGATCGGGGATCTCGCCGGCGCGAGGATCGCCTACCGCGCTTTCCAGATCTCACAGCAGGGAAAACCGCCGTTGCCGGCGGTGGGAGGGTTCACCCCGGATCAGCAGTTCTTCATCGCATGGGGCCAGTTCCGCGGTGACGCGATTCGCCCGGAGCTGCAGCGCACGATGGTCCAGGGAGATCCGCATCCCGTCGCGAAGTACCGCGTCATCGGGCCGCTGACGATGCTGCCGGAGTTCCAGAAGGCGTTCGGCTGTCCGGCGGGATCGGCCATGGCGACCCCGGCCGAGAAACGCTGCGAGGTTTGGTAGCGGCTAGGGTGCTCCGGAGAGGGCCGAGGCTTCCAGGGTCGCCCGGAGGGGGAGTTCGCTCGGCGGCGCGGGTGCGACGTCCACGGACTGGCCGTTGTCGAGGATGGTGACGCGCTTGCTCAGATTCGGCGATCGCGAGATCGCCGTTTCGAGGACCTCGACCGCCTCCGTCTCCGCCTCGTCTCCGTTGGGGAAGGTCCCGAAGTGCATCGGGATCATGCTCGCGGCGCCCAGATCCTGGAGGGCCTGCAGGGCGGCCTCGGGACCGATGTGCTGCTCGTGCATGTACCAGATCGGTTTGAATCCTCCGATCGGCAGAATCGCCAGGCGCAGATTCGGAAAGCGCCGGCCGATTTCCTCGAAATGCGAGCCGTACCCGGTGTCGCCCGCGAAATAGACCGATCCCGAAGGGCCCTTCACGACGAATCCGCACCAGAGCGTGCGGTCCTTGTCGAAGAGCCCGCGTCCCGAGTGGTGCCGCGCCGGGACCGCGGTGACCGTGATTCCCGGGGCCATCTCGACGGACTGCCACCAGTCGAGATCGTGGCCACCGGGGACTCCGTTTTTGGCGAGGAAGCGCCCGTTGCCGAGCCCGGTGTAGATCGGAGAGTCGAACTCCTTCGTCAGCTTCCGGAGCGTCGGCAGGTCCATGTGGTCCTGGTGGTTGTGGCTGACGAGGACTGCGTCGATCTTGGGCAGCTCGTCGAAGCGCAGGCCGGGCGGACGGCGGCGAGCTCTGCCGACGACCGGCACGGAACGCTTGGCCCAGGTCGGGTCGGTCAGGATGTTGACCCCGTCCATCTGGATCAGGAGGGTCGCGTGGTTGACGAAAGTCACGCGCAGCTCGCCGTCGCAGGCGTACGCGGCCGGCGCCGGGCCCGGGGGGGTATATGTGAACTTGCGCCACGGGCCACGGTGGCCGGCCAACTGTCGCTTGGCCCAGTCCTTGAAGCGGATCGTCAGCGGCTCGGGCTGGCGGAAGCGCTTTCCGTCGTAGCGGTCGCCGGCGGTCGAGACGGGAGACGCCGTCTGTCCCACGGAAAAGGCGGCCAGGGCCAGGGCGAGCCCCGAACCCACGAACCATCGGACGAATCTCCCGGTCTTCCTCATGTCAGTACGCCGGCACGGACGGCGATTTCCATATAACCGCAGGCTAAATCGGGCCATTCCAGCTTCTCGCGAAACCGTCTCCAAAGCCAGTGACTGTCCTCACGCGCGGGGCGAGGTCGCGATCCACACCAAGGCCACCGCCAGCATCAGGTACGCGACGGCGAGAAGGCCGACCCGGGCGCCCTCGATCTTGAATCTCTGAGAAAGAGCCGTCAGCAGGAGGACGGTCGCCAGGATGACGGTAATGCGGACGTACTCGTCTCCGCGCTCGCGGGCCTCGACCCCTTCTTCATAGAGGCGGTGGGCCTCGTCCGCCAGCGTCTTCGCCTGCTCGCGCTTGGCGAGCTTGTACTCGGGCATGAACGTCGGACCGGGCGGCGCCTGGGGGTTGTTGAGGGGATCCAGCTTCATCCACGCCTGGAATGCGGTGACGTATTCGGGGCGGAATCGCCGCTCGAAGATCGCCGCGACCTTCTCTTCGCCGCGGGTGCGCGCCGTGATCCACGAAGCGAAGGTCGTGATGTCATAGAGGTGCTCCTGCCCGGCGAGGGCCGCCTGTGCCTGAGCCTGAACGTTTTTCGCCGAAGAACCGGCATAGCTCGCCGCGCTCTTCGCGTCCCAGCGCGCCGCCTGGTACCCGCTCCAGGCCGTCAGCACGGCGACCGCCGCGAGGACGACCGCTTCGAGTATCTCGAGCCACTGCCCGCGGTGCGAATGTGACCCTCCGCCCGAGTGGCCGTGCTCGTGGATGCGGTGCGCGAACTCGACGTTCGACGTGGTCTCCGGCATGTCCTCCTCCGGGCGTTCTGCGCGAAAGGATAACGGAGGACAGGCGTTGTTGACTGGCGACCTCAATCCGGTATCATGCGCCGTTCCCGTCGCGGGGTCGTAGTTCAGTTGGTTAGAACGCCGGCCTGTCACGCCGGAGGTCGCGGGTTCGAGTCCCGTCGGCCCCGCCATAACGTCGCCTTCACTTCGTTCGGGGACCTGCCCTTGCGGGCACCGGGCCGCGGCTCGCGCGGATGCGCGCTCGACCGCGGTCCTGGTCTCTCGCTGCGTTCCGGCTCCCGCGGCGCGAGTTGTTTCGCTCGGTTACTTCGCGAAACTTTGTCGCGCCGCGGACTATTGGAACAGTGCCGCGAGCGACGACCTCTACCGCTTTACTTCTCCCAGGCCCAACTTCTTCAGGAGGGCGGCAAAGCGCGGTTCCGAGCGGAGGGGATCGAAGGCCTTGTCGAGCCCGAGCCAGCCCAGCCACTGCGAATCCGTGGCGTACGCCTTTTC
>JBKOVK010000143.1:0-29595 GCA_046724475.1 Acidobacteriota bacterium
CTCCCGCCCGGCGTCGAGGGCACCGACGGCGCCGGAGCGCCCGCCGGAGCGCCCGCAGGCGCGCCCGCCGGAGCACCGGCCGACGCGAGTGTCGCGTTGGGGTTGATGATCGACTTCTCGGCGATCGTCGCCATGGCCCTCTCGGCCTGGCTTCCGCCCCGGAGCTCTTCCCCGCCGGTACGCGGATCCACCATGATCGACGCCTTCAGCTCCGAGACGCCGGCCGCCGGGGGCAGCCGGTCCTTGTCCCAGGTCCAGGTGTACGTGGTCGCCGCGCTGGCGTCGGCCTGGGAGCCGACGTCGATGGACGGAACCGACGCGCCGCTGGGCAGGTCCGCGCCGCCTTCCTGTGCGCGGGATTGCGACTGGCGCGACGGCGGCCCGAGAACCACCAGGAGGTGTCCTCGCACCGAATCCGAGCCCTTCTTGTAGCGCGGGGACTTGAACTGCTGGTCGGCCGCCGCGATGCGTCGCGCGACTTCCTGCTTGAAGGGCTCCCCTCCGCGCTTGGCGTAGTAGAGCGCGATGAACTTCTCGGCGTCCGCGTCGGAGGTGACGTTCTTCCACTCAGCGCGCTCGGCCGGAGTCAGGAAGTAGGCCTCCGCGGACTTGTCCCAATCCTTGTACTTCGTCAGCTGCGCCAGGGCCGCGACGGCCACGGCGAGGCCGGCGAGTACGAGTAGAGCTTTTTTCACAAAACCTCCCAAATCATAGGAAGCGGCCATTCTATAGCCGGAAGAGGGGCCGGGAGGAGGACTTTACCGGTGGTGCTCGGACTTGACGATGGTGTACTTGCGGCCCGGGATCTTGGCCAGCGCCACGGTGCGCTCCGAGCCGCCCCGGCGGGCCCCGAGCTCGTCGCGCAACACGGTCAGCATCTTCTGGACCTCGCCGTGCATCGTCTCCATTCGGTGTTTCATGTGGAGGATCACCTCGACGCCCGCCAGATTGACGCCGAGATGGCGAGTCAGCGTGAGGATGATCTCGAGCCGCTCGATGGTGTCGGCGTCGTAGAGCCGGGTGTTGCCCTCCGTGCGGGCGGGCCGCAGCAGGCCTTCACGCTCGTACATGCGGAGGGTCTGGGGATGAATCCCATACTTCTCGGCGATCGCGCCGATCCGAAAGACGCCGCTGCGCCCGCCGGACTTCATCGCGCCCTCCGGGATTCAACCGGGATCGGCTGACCCTTCTCCGCCTTGGGGGCCACGACGCGGAGGACGCCCGACCTCAGCGTCGCCTTGATGCGGGCGGGATCGAGCGAACCCGGAACCGGGAACTCGCGGGTGAACGCCCCATAGATGCGCTCCATCCGCACGAAGTGCTTGGGCTCGGCGCCGTCACCGGCCCTGCGGTGGCCGGACACGCGGAGCTTCCCGTCGACGGACTCCAGCCGCACGTCCTCCAGACGTACGCCGGGGAGCTCGATGTTCAGGATGATCTCTTCCGGGGTCTCGAAAACGTCGGCGGCCGGCGACCAGAGCGCGGCATCGAGGCCTTCGTCGGCGAACTCGGTCCGCTGAATCGTCTCCTCGAAGAGGCGATTGACCTTTTCCTGGATCGCGAAAAGGTCCTGGAGCGAGTTCCAGCGAAAGACGGTCATGCCATCAGTTTACAGACGGCCGTCGGCAGACGGCAGAGATTTCGTCGTCCTCTGCCGTCCGCTTTCCGCGGTCCGAAGTCTTATTTCTTCTCCGTATCCACGTACTCCGTGTCGATGACCTCGTCCTCCTTGCCGGCGCCCCCGGTCGCGCTGGATCCGGCGCCCGCATCCGGGCTGCCGGAGGCCGCGCCGCCCGCGGAGGCTTGCGACGCACCCCGATACACCGCCTCGGCCAGCCTGTGGGACGCCTGCTGCAGCTTCTCGGTGGCATCGTTCAAGGCCTGCGTGCCCCCGGTCTCGAGGGCCCGCCTGGCATCCGCCAGGGCCGCCTCGAAGTTCGACTGGTCGCCCGGGTCGAGCTTGCCCTTGTTCTCGTTGTAGGTCTTCTCCGAGGAATAGACCAGGGAATCGAGCCGGTTCTTGGCCTCGATCTCCTCGCGGCGCTTGCGGTCCTCTTCCGAGTGCGACGCCGCGTCCTTGACCATCTTGTCGATCTCGTCCTTGGAGAGGCCCGACGAGGCCGTGATCGTGATCTTCTGCTCCTTGGCGGTGCCGAGATCCTTGGCCGAGACGTTCATGATGCCGTTGGCGTCGATGTCGAAGGTCACCTCGATCTGGGGCATGCCCCGCGGCGCCGGCGGAATGCCGACGAGGTGGAACACCCCGATCGTCTTGTTGT
Organism: Acidobacteriota bacterium; assembly: GCA_046724475.1. GTDB lineage: Bacteria > Acidobacteriota > Thermoanaerobaculia > UBA5066 > Gp7-AA6 > DAHUXD01. The sequence continues at coordinate 2,280 of JBKOVK010000143.1, forward strand.
CGCGGGCCATCTCGCGCTCGCCCTGGAGCACCTTGATCTCGACCGAGGTCTGGTTGTCACCCGCCGTCGAAAAGACCTCGCTCTTCTTGGTCGGAATGGTGGTGTTGCGCTCGATCAGGCGCGTCGTCACGCCGCCCAGCGTCTCGATTCCGAGCGACAGCGGCGTGACGTCGAGCAGCAGCAGGTCCTTGACGTCTCCGGCCAGAACTCCGCCCTGGATCGCCGCGCCGACCGCGACGACCTCGTCGGGGTTGACGCCCTGGTGGGGGTCCTTCCCGAACAGGTCCTTGACGAGCTTCTGGATGCGCGGCATGCGCGTCTGGCCGCCGACCAGCACCACCTCGTCGATGTCCTTCGGTTCGACCTCGGCGTCCTTCATGGCCTGCTTGCACGGCGGAATCGAGCGATCGATGATGTCCTCGACGAGCTGGTCGAGCTTCGCCCGCGTCAGCTTCAGCTGCAGATGCTTGGGACCCGAGGCGTCGGCCGTGATGAACGGGAGGTTGATCTCCGTCTCGACGACGCTCGAAAGCTCGATCTTGGCCTTCTCCGCAGCCTCCTTGAGGCGCTGCATCGCCATCGGATCCTTGGAGAGATCGACGCCCTGGTCTTTCTTGAACTCGGCTAGGATCCAGTCGATGATCCGCTGGTCGATGTTGTCGCCGCCGAGGTGCGTGTCGCCGTTGGTCGCCTTGACCTCCACGACGCCCTCGCCGACTTCGAGGATCGAGATGTCGAACGTGCCGCCGCCGAAGTCGTAGACCCCGATCTCCTCGTCGCTCTTCTTGTCGAGACCGTATGCCAGCGCCGCCGCCGTAGGCTCGTTGACGAGACGCTCGACGGTCAGCCCGGCGATCTGGCCCGCGTCCTTGGTAGCCTGGCGCTGCGCGTCGTTGAAGTACGCGGGCACCGTGATGACCGCGCGGGTCACCTTCTCACCGAGATACGCCTCGGCGGCTTCCTTAAGCTTGCCGAGGATCATCGCGGAGATCTCGGGCGGAGACCACTCCTTGCCTCCGGCGGCGATGCGGCAGTCGCCGTTGGGCCCGGCGATGACCTTGTAGGGAACCATCTTGATCTCTTCCTGGACCTCCGAAAATTTGCGGCCCATGAAGCGCTTGATCGAATAGACCGTGTTGGCGGGATTCGTCACCGCCTGGCGTTTGGCGACCTGGCCCACCAGCCTCTCGCCGGTTTTCGTGAACGCCACGACGGAGGGCGTGGTGCGATTGCCTTCCGCGTTCGGAATGACGACCGGATCGCCGCCTTCCATCACGGCAACGCACGAATTCGTGGTGCCGAGGTCGATGCCGATGATTTTGCTCATGTTCCTCCTCCCAAACGCTCGTTGGGAGGACGGACTATAGAATATGAGTCCAGTACTGTCAACTCAAATTTAGAGCTTTTCTAAGCCTATTAGACTCAAGTCTTGCGAAGGCTACTCGACGACCAGAACGCTTGGCCGGTCAGGCGGTTGCGTCGATCGGGACGGTGCCGGCCGAAGCTCGGAAACCGGCGCCAGGCTCCTTTCCAGTGAGAGGTCGAGGTCGATCTGACCCCGGGCGTTGCGCCCGTACAAACCGAACTTGCCGTCTTCGGCTCTCAGGATGTAGCGGTAGAAGCGCCCATAGGGATCGCGCAGGGCGTCCTCCTCGAGGATTCCGGCGACGACCAGATCCTCGAGGCCTCGCGGGTACCTGCCCGTGGAGTCGTAGTAGACGCGCACGGCCCGCTCGATCGAAACCGCCCGATTCAGCGACATCGCCTTGCGAAGCTCCGCGCCCTCCTCAACTGATCCGGGCCCGCGAAGGAGCACGTTGGCGGGGTTTCGCGGAATCAGATAGACGGCCAGGCCCGCCAGAACCAACAGCGCGACCCAGAGAACCAGAGCCCTCGCCGATATGCCGACGCTTCGGGGCGCCGGCGCGGCTACGGAAGCCGGAGCGACCTCGGGCTCGACCGGTGCGACGCCGCGCTCGATCAAGTGGCGTCCGAGAAGGTCGGCGACTCCTTTCAAGACCTCGAAGTCCGACAGGAACGCGCGCTCCATGATGTCGCCCACGGTGCGGCGTCCGTCGATCCACCGCCAGCTCTCCGCCTCGGACTTGGTGACCGAGATCGTGCCCTCGGGCGGGTTTTTTTCGCCCACGACAAGCTTGAGGTTCTCGACTCCCGGCGCACGCCGGTACACGGCCTGGAGTGAGCCGACCTTCTTCTCGAAGAGCGGCCACTCGTCGACCATCTGCGCGCCTTCCATCAGGATCGTGTCGATGGAGACCGGCGCCATGTGGTCCGCGTCATAGTCGACACGGGCCTCCTGGCTGAAACGGAAGCGCCCGTCGGGCCAGCGAAACGCGGTGTAGACGATCCGGGCGATCTGCAGGCGGAGGGCCTCGCGCAGCTCCTGCGGCTCGATGAGTCCCTCGCGCACCAGCAGGAAGCCCATCCTCTGCTGCGTCTCCTTCTGGAGCGTGATGATGTGGTCGAGCTGCTCCTGCGTGACGTAGCCGGCGCGCTGCAGGAGGTTGCCGAGCCGGTTCTCGAGGCGGCGCGCTTTGGACTCCGCCGCCACGACCTGCCCGCCGAGGAACGAGATCGTGATCGAGTCCTCTTCGCCTTCGATGTTCAACACGCCGGTCTTTCGCTGCAGACCGAGCATCTGGAAGATGTCGGTCAGCGAGAAGACCTTGAGCGTGCCCTCAAGACCCACTCGGAGCCCTCCTCGCCGTCATCTGTCCCCGCAGCCAGACCACGGCCGCCAGGGCCGCGCCGATGACCACGCTCGCCCGCCAGGGGCCTTCGGCGGGAAGCGTCAGGGGATCGAAGAGCCTGCCGTCCACGATGGCCGCCGCGACGCAGGTGAAAAAGAAAAAGAGCACCACCGCGCCGGCGATCGGGCGGCCGTCGCGGAACGCGCTCGAGCCCGGAGCCACCAGGGAGACGAAGCGGCTGGCGCGGTGCCGCCACTTCAGTCGCCGCTGCATCGCGCGCGTCTCGAAGACCTGCTCCTCGATGTCGGGACCTTCCTTGCGAACGAGGATTCGGGAGCATGCCATGCAGTAGAGAGTCGGATCCCCGAAGCGGCGGCAGCGGTCGCAGAAGGCCCGCCCGCAACGCCCGCACTCGTACGCGAGTCCGCGGCGCCGGCGGAATCGATCGATCCCGATTCCCAGAAGCAGGGCCGCGATGGGGGCCAGCGACCACGCCGAGAAGTAGCCCTTCCACTCGCGCGCCGCCGCTCCATGGCCCGGAAGCCGGCGGCTCTTGGGCTGAGCGTTCCAGGTGGCGATGCGGTTTCGCGCGCGAGCCAGAGAGTAGCCGGCGGGGACGACTCTCGACACCGTGGGCGTGGACGTCCATCCGTTGACCTGGGATGGTGAGATCTGGCGGGCCTCCTGGATGGCCGTGGCTTGACCATCGAAGTCGTAGGCTTCGCCCCGCGCCAGCGACAGGTTGTAGTAGATGTCGGCCGACCGCGTGCGCTTGCCGGCCTCGATGTAGTCGCGCACCGCCTCGCCGTACTCGCCCTCGGCGAAACGCACGTTGCCGCGGTTCATGATCGGACGGTAGTCGGTCGGATCGGCCTGCATCGCGCGCGTGTAGTTCTGCTGCGCTCGCTGCATGTCTCCGGAACGTTCGGCGAAGATCCCCAGCAGAAACCACACGTCCGAGTCCTCGGGAAAGACGGCAGCCGCCTGGCGCAGGCCGTCCTCGGCGCTCGCGTCCTCGCGGCGCTCGTCCAGATCCACGGCCGCCACGAACAGCGGAGAGCGCTGTTCGATGTTGGCCGAAGTGACCCACGCCAGAAGCGGGGGAATCAGGGCCAGGCAGACGAACCCCGCCGCCAGCGCGACGCGTTCACGGCCGTCGGCGTAGGAGTACAGCAGAGCGCCCCAGTAGAGGAGCAGCCAACCGGGGCCCAGGCCCACGAAGACCGGCAGCGCGAGGACGAGCAGACCCAGCGGCAGAGCTGCACTCCGGCCGAACGACCGGCGGGCCTTTTCGGCGATGTCGTGCGCGGCCCGCGGGCCGTGCCGGACTGCCAGCGCCAGGACGATCCCGAGCAGCATACCCGCGATCCCCAGGCAGACCCACAGGCCCAGCGACGAGAGCGTCGCGACGCGCGCTTCGTGCGTCGAGAAGAAGTCGGCCGCCGCCGTTGGCAGGAACCGGAGGGCTTCGAACACGCGCCCGTGCCGCGTCAGAAACGACAGCCTCGCGGCCAGCGCATCGGGATTGCTGGCGTCGAGCTCGAGCGCGGCGTCGTACGCTTTCTCCGCCCGATCCGGTTTCCCTTCCTTCTCTAGGCGGCGGCCGAGGAAGACCGCGGTCCGCGAGAAATCCGCCAGCCGGTGGACGCCGACCTTGCGGCCGGCGTGCAGCATTTCTTCCAGCGCCTTGTTGGCGGCGGGCTGGTCGTTCTCCGAGAAGGCCGACAGAAACTCGAACCACTGCGCGCGGTACTGGCCCCGCGTCACCGGAGGAGGCAGCGGAGACAGAGCGTCCTGCGCCGCCAGGTTTCCGGCCAGAAGCCAGCCTGCGGCTGCCAGCCGCAAGACGGCGGTCGCAACGCGGAAGTTGAGAGTCACGGATCCGCGGCTTACCGCGGCGGCTCCCGGCCCGGAGGACGCGTGGCCTCGACGTAGGCCAGGCGCAGCTCGGCGAGCACGTTGGCAAGGAGGCTCGATTCCTCGAAAGAGAGGTTCCCGCGCGTCTTGGACTCGAGCGCCCCGAGCCAGTCGATCATCTGGCGCGCCGCGGCCGGCTCGCGCCGCGGAAGCCTCTCACCGGTCATGGGATCGATTCCGAGGGCCGCGTAGACGTTGGAAGCGAGGAAAGAAACGAGCCCGATGAAGCCCTGCGACGTGGCGCGCTCGGAGCCCGGCGCCGCCCCCGGAGACTCGGGAGCGCGAGGGCCGGACGTGGGCGGACTTGGGGGCGCGGCGCCGGGGGCAGGAGCCTCCTTCGGCGGAGGCGACGGCTCCTCGGGCTGGAAGTCCGGGCGCAGCTGTCCGTCCGGGGTGAACATCCGCCGGTCGACGACACGGATTGGCTTGTCCTCTTCGGTCACGGAATGCGTAATTTTAGCAGCCCCGGTCGCGGCCGCCCATGCCCCGGAGAAGGCCGACCCGCCGGATAAGATGGCGGCCGTGTCCGAAGCCCTCGACAGTCTCGTGGAGCTCGTGGCGCGGCTGCGCCGGGACTGCCCGTGGGACAGGGAACAGACCTTCGAGACCCTGAAGACGTACCTGCTCGAAGAGACCTACGAAACGCTGGAGGCGGTGGACCAGGGCGCGCCGGAGCCTCTCGAGGGCGAGCTCGGCGACCTGCTGTTTCAGGTGTTTCTGCTGGCCCGACTGGCCGAAGAAAAGGGCTGGTTCGCCATCGACGACGTCGCCGACCGCATCCACGCCAAGATGGTGGAGCGGCACCCCCATGTGTTCGGCGACACACCGGCGGGAAGCGCCGACGAGGTCAAGAACGCCTGGGAGCGGCGCAAGCGACGTCAGCCCGACGCCTCCGAGGACCCACTGGGAACGCTCCCGGTCTCCCTGCCGGCTCTCTCGACGGCGTATCGCCAGACGCTACGCGCGGCCGACCTGGGCTTCGATTGGGAGCGCGACGCGGACGTCGCCGCGAAGATCGAGGAGGAGCTCGACGAATGGCGCAGGTCCGCGGCGGAAGGCGACGCGGCGGCTGAGGCGCACGAGATCGGCGACCTGCTGCTCTCGGTCGTGAACCTGGCGCGCCGGCGCCGGATCGATCCCGAGAGCGCGTTGCGGCAGGCCAACCGCCGATTCCGCGGCCGTTTCGCCGAGGTCGCGCGACGCGCACGCGAAGCCGGGAAGGACGTTTCGGAAGTCGGAATGGCCGAGCTGGACCGTTACTGGGAGGAAGCGAAAAGGAAGGCCTGACTCGGAACGGATCAGCGCGCTCCGCGCGCAGAGTCACTTCACCAGGTCGCCGACCCTGACCAGCTTCACTCCCCTCTTCTCCAGTCCCGGCAGATCCGCTTCGAGAACCGAGAGTGTGGCGGGATACGGATGACCGATCGCGATCGCGCTGCCCTCTTCGCGCGCGCGCCGCACGAGCTCGGCGAGCTGGGTCCGGATCGCCGGCTCGGTGGCGACGTCGTCGAGAAAGACGCGCCGGTGCGCCGACTTCACGGAAGATTCTTCGGCCGTGCGCTCGGCGACGGTCGCGTCGGTCGTGCGGCTGTCGAGGAAGAAGAGACCGCGACGCGCGAGCACCGCGGCTACGGCCCTCATGACGCGCGGATCCGAGGTCGCCGCCGACCCCATATGGTTGTTCACGCCGACGGCGCCGGGCACCGTCGCCAGATCCGCTTCGAGCGTGCGCATGATCTCCTCGTCCGGCTGGGAGCGCAGGATGACGCCGGGCCCCGGCTTGACCGCGGGGTACCGGTCCGGCTCCATGGGCAGGTGGAGCAGGACCTCCTTGCCTCCGCGTTCGAGCGCGCGAGCGCATTCCGCGCTGAAGCGCACCGCCGGCAGCACCGCGCCGGCCACGGGCTCGGGCCAGGACGCGATGCGCTCCGCGGGCCCGCGCTCGTTGCCGAGATCGTCGATCACGATCGCGGCGGGAGCGGCGACGCCCGGGGCGACGGTGCCGCGCAGCACCGGAGTCCGAAGCGGCGGCGAAGTGGCCGCTCGCGGCCGCGGCGTGCGCGTCGAAGGAACCGCGGACGTCGGCTTACGGACGGGTGCCGGAGGCGCGGGCTTCTCCGGACAGGAACGCAGATACAGAAGTGTGCCGAGAACGAGGGAGAGAAGAGCGAAGAAGACCGTCGCCGGGGAGACGCGGGCGCGGCGAGTCAAGCGCTACAGATCGAAGGTGTCGGGTCGCGCCTCGCCGGTCGCGACGTCAAGCGGCTTTCTTCGCGGACTCGTTTGAGCGGGCGATCTCGAGGCCGCGTTCCAGGATTCGATCCCGGGCGCTCTCTTCGCCCGGAAACACGATCACGCGCTCGTCGGGAGTGAGTCCCTTGCCTCCGAGCACCTGGCCCGAGGGGGACACGTACCGGCCGACGGTCATGTACAACAGGCCGCCTTCGGTCGGCACCCCGCGCTGGATGACTCCCATCCCGACGGTCGTTTCGCCCACGGTGGTCGCCTTGGCGCGATCGTGCAGCGCCGCCGCCAGGATCTCGGCGGGTCCGGCGGTGGAGTCGTCCATCAGGACGACCACGCGGCCGGTCCACGCGGGCTCGCCCGCCACCACTTCCAGAGGCTTCCCGGCGACCTTACGGGACTGCACAGTCGCGACGGTTCCCTTTCCGAGGAAGAGCGCGGCGACCGGAACGGCGTCGGCCGAGTCTCCTCCGATCGAGCCGCGCAGATCGAGCACGACCGCGGCCGATCGCTTCGACGCTTCGTCGAGCTGCTTCTTGACCGCCGCCGCCGAGGCCGGAGTGAATGAAGGGATCTTGAGAACAAGGACGTCCTTTTCCGTCGTCGAGGAAACCGGCGTCGGCTCGAATCGGCCACGCGTGACCGGAATGTTGAGCTTCTTCTCGTCGCCGCCGCGGAACACTCCGAGCTCGAGCGAGGAACCTTCGGGTCCCTCCAGCGCCGCCTTGACCTTCCAGTAAGGAGCATTGCGGAGCGTCTTGCCGTCGACCGAGTCGATCAGGTCTCCCGCCTTGATGCCCGCCTTCTCGGCCGGCGATCCCGGTAGCGGTGCGACGACGTACGGATAGCCGCCGCGACGCGCGAAGACGATGCCCGGACCCGCCGCGCCCGCGCTCTCCTGAGCGCGGTAAGCGGCCAGTGCGGAGGCGGGAACGTAGTAGGAGAAGGGATCGAGGGCATCGGACATGCCGTCGTAGGCACCCTCCAGCAGCGCCTTGGAATCCGTGGGCTCGACGTAGTTGGACCGGGTCAGCGAGAAGACTTCCGAGAAGATCGACAGAGCGCGCGTCGCGGGGTCCCGGCCCGTGCCTTCCGGACCGGCCGCCGCCCGCAGAGACACCAGCGCACCCAGCGAAATCGCAACGAAGAGGAGGCGGGAACGATTGGACTTCATCGTGGCCATCCTAGCAGACGGTCTTAACAGGCCCGAGACTCAATAATTTCCCGAAAACTAACGCAACCAGGCGATCGGGTCGCTGGCCTTCTGGCGATCGCGCACCTCGAAGTAGAGGCCCGGCTCGTCGCGGCCCGGGCCGACGCCGGCGAGCCCCACCTCGGTCCCGACCTGTACCGGCTGTCCCGCCTTGACCGAGACGCCCTGCAGCCAGGCATAGAGCGTGAGCATCCCGTCCCCATGGTCCAGGATGACGATGTTTCCGTACTCCGCGAGCCACTGCGCGTACACGGCCTTCCCGCCGTAGACCGCGCGCACGGGCGTGCCGGCCGGCAGCGAGAGCGCCACGCCGTTGGACACAGTCCACGTGTCGAACTTGGGATGTCGGTGCCGCCCGAACGTCTCGACGATGGTGCCGCGCGCCGGCCAGTCGAGCACTCCCTTCCACGGCCGGATGCCGCCCGACGGCGCGAGCGGCTCTTCCCCCTCGCTCTGCCGCGACAACGTCTCGAGGAGTCTCTCCAAGCGAGCGGCCTTGTCCGAGAGAGCCGAGACTTCACGGCGGCGGGAGGCCGCTTCCGTCTGCTCGCGTCGCAGGAGCCTCTCCCGCTCGGTCTTCAGAGACGCCACGTGCGTTTCCTCCTGCCGGCTGCGCACGTAGAGGCGGTCGATCTCGGCCTTCAGCGCCTGCTCGCGAGCGAGGTCCGACTGGAGGCGTGTCTCCGCGTCGCGGAACTGTCGCAGGAGACGCCCATCGCGCCGGGCGAGGTTGTCGAGCCGCTCGACGGAGTCCAGAAACGTCGGCACGTCGCGCGCCTCCAGGAGAACGCGGAAGTATCCGAATCGGCCGAAGCGCTGGAGCAGCCGAGCCCGCACCAGCAGGGTCTTCCGCGATGCGGCCGAGGCCTCCGAGGCGGCGGCTCGGTCGCGGGTGACCGCGGCCAGACGCCGGGCAAATTCTTCGCGGGTTGCGGCGACGAGCTCGCCCTCCCGCGTCGCGATCTCCAGCTTCAGCTCCAGGCGCGGCAGCTCCTCGGCGAGGGTCGCCGCTTTCTTTTCGCTCTCGGCCAGCTTCGCCTTGAGAGTCGAGATCCGCGCCTGCAGCCGGTTCAGATCCGCCTGCCTCTCTGTATCGGCGGGGGCAACAGCCTCCTGCCCGACGGTCGTTGTCGCGCACACGAGCAGCGCGCAGCAGAAAACGGCTCTCCTCACCACAGCGACTTCCCCGCCGCGTCGGCCACGGGCGAGCCTCCGACGAGATCCCGCACCGATGCGGTCACGTCGGCGATTCCCGGGATGCCCTCTTTGCGAAATGGTTTCGAAGAGAAGAAGACGCCGCGCACGAGGTCCGGGTCCAGCGAGCAGTGATCGCCGCTCCAGACGTCGCGGTTGTCCTCGAAGACATTCGCAGTGGGTACGCCCAGCGAGCTCTGCCAGGACACGCGGTATCCCGGGCGGTTGGCGACGATCAGGTCCGGGATCAGCCGCGGATCGAACCTCCGGTAGACCTGCTCGCGCCGGAAGACCCGCGAGACCGCGCGCTCGCCATTCTTCGGATCCGCGAGGGCCGTCAGGCGCGTCGAGATCTCGTCGCGCAGCGCCTCGTACTCGGCGCCCGGGGCGACGATGCCCCCGTCCTCTCGCCCCCGAAGATTGACGTAGATGTCGCCGAGCCCCATGGCGTACGCCTTCGATTTCGACCAGTCCACGGCCTCCCAGAACTGGCCTCGGCCGAAGAGGGCCTCCAGGTTCTGTCGCTTCGCGCTTCCTTTCAGCACGAGATACCCGTTCTCGACGAGCCACGAGTTGTAGTTGACCGAGCGCCGCCACGTCGCGAATCCGTGGTCCGAGAGGACGATCAGGACGTCTTCGGGCTTGAGCGCCTGCGCCGTCTCACCCACGATCGCATCCATCTCGCGATAGGACTTCTCGACGGCGTCGCCGTAGCGGGCGGCGAGCTTGGCGTCGTAGGCCGGATGCTGCGGATCGCGAAAGCGCCAGAAGACGTGCGCGACCCGGTCCGGGAACTCGAAGTAGTGGAAGAGAAGCTTCTCCTTTCCGGCGAGAAGGCCCTTGAGCATCTTGCGCTCCTGGCCCGACGTCATCGCGACGTCCTGGAGAAAGGCTTCTTCCGACAGCGTCCCGGACTGGATCGACCACGTGTCGATGGCCCAGCCCATCGTCTTGTAACGCCCGAAACCCTCGACGAGGTCCTTCGCGAAGGCCTTCGGATACGAGATCGCGAACCCCGGCGGAAGATGCTCCGGGTCGAACTGGATCGGCGAGAGGTACAGGCCGATCTCCGGCTCGACCGAAGCCAGCCGCATGCGCGCGTACCCGTGGACGGAGACGAGCGGATTGACGCGGAACTTCAGGGGCAGCCAGTCGCTCCATTGTCCGGGTTTCAGCTCGGCGCGCGCGCCTCCGGCCTCGACCGTGATGCGATCCCGGGCGTCGGCGACGGAGATCGTCATCGGCAAGTCGATCGTGCCCTCGCGCCCGAAGGGCTTGGCGGGCGGGCCCACGATTCGCGCGGCCTGGCGCCCGACGTTGGTCTCGAGGCGCACGATCTCCACGGAGAAGTCGTTGCCTTCCCGCGGCGCAAAGAACGGATCCGAGGTGTAGTAGGCGGGCTTGCCGATCCGTCCCGACAGGTCCGGCACGCCCAGGCCCGACAACATGCGGCCGTCGGAAAACGCCTCCGGAGGAAAGGTCACGGGCATGCGCGTCACGGTCGCGGGACGCGCACCGGCTTCCGTCCAGAACACCGGACCGCGTCGGTTGTTCTTGACCCACGGGCGCTCGTCGGGAAGCCATGCCCGCGCCGCGAGAAATGCGCCGAGACCGGCCGCGATCCCGAGTACCGCGAGGGCGATCCCGACGACCCGCCGGCGACGCAGGAACAGAAGCCCGGGAAGCAGGAACACGAGCAGCGCAATCCCGCCGAAGACGGCCGGGTTCTTCTTTCCGAAGAGAAGGGGCGCCTTCGTCTCTTCCGCGACGGCGAAGGCCGGGATGCGATTGGCGGGATCACGCTTCAGGAAGTCGAAGATCTCGTGCCCGCCCGGATCCAGGCCGGTCGAGAACGTCGCCCATGAGACAGGCGTCTGGGCCGGCACGGTGGGCGTGAGGGGCGAATAGCCGCCGCGCCTGGCGAGCTCGGAGAGGTGCGGCAGCTCTCCGCGCGACATCATCTCTTCGACTACGCCATGGTCCACCCCGTCGAAGCCGAGGATCACGACACGGCCGGGCGCCGGCGCCGAAGAGAGCGGCGCGGCGAGCGCGGCCGCGAAGAGGCAGAGCCCAATTCGGCGAAGGCCTCTCAAGGGACTGCGGACCCCGCCGGCACGGGACACCCGGCGCGGTGCCGCCGCGCCGACACGGCCGCGTAGATCCTCCGGCCGAGGACGGGAACGCCGGGCGCGTAGAGAAGCGGCGCGATCGGCCACAGAAGCGGGAGCGACCAGGAGAGCGGGCGGTAGGCGTCGTAACCCTTCTCGATCCGGCCGTCCGCGGTGACGACGTGCATCGTCGCCAGGCACTCCTCCTGCGACAGAGACGGGTTCGCGGCCTGGATCCGGGGCCAGTCCGAAAGCGCGTCGAGGAATTCGACGCGGCCCAAAACGTCCAGCCTCCGCAGGACGGCGACCGTCCTTCGACAGACCCCGCAGGCGCCGTCGTAGATGAGCACGTGGCGCGGCCGGCGCGCGGCCGCTCGATTGATCGTCTCTCCCATACGATTCCAGGGAACCCAGAAAAGATAACAGACGAGGAAGCGGAGGAAGTCCGGGCCCATGATCACCGAGATCCCGATCTGCACCGCGAACACGCCGGGAACCACGATCCGGCGCGCCCAGCGGCTGAAGAGGGCCAGCGGGAAGAAGAGCTCCAGAGCGAGCGACGCCGCGCCGACGGCCATGCAGAGCCACGGCACCCCTGCCAGCCACAGACCCCAATCCGTCGGAGGAACTGCCGCCGGGTGCGCGAGGGGGTCGTTCGAGCGCAGAAGGATGTTCTGCAGCGTGTTGTCGGTAATCCACTCGAGCCCCGAATGGCGTAGCTTCGAGACTCCGGCGCCGAAGAACACGAAGCTCATCACGAGCCACATCATCCGGATCGGCCACGTGTATTCGCCGCCCGGCGCCGGAGGCGCAGCGAGCGGCCGGCGCGCCGCGCGGACGAGCGAGTCCACGGACCACCCGTCTCCGCAGCGGGACAACGCCAGGATTCCCATCGCGAACACGAGCACTCCGTTGTCGTGGTGGATTTTTCCGAAGCTGTGCGTCATTCCCATCAGGTACGTGCCGAGGACGAACGCGCCCGCGGTCGAGAAGCGTGTCAGGAATCCCGCGGCGCTCGTGAGAAGAAGAACCTTCCAGATTACGGACGCCGCCGCGAGACCCGCTGGGGGCAGAACGCCGAGGCCCAGCGTGCGAAAGAACGACACAGGTTGCCAGAACACCCGCGACACTCGGGCCCACGCCGTGTAGTCCACGCCCCAGTGCGTCGCGAGAACGAGGGCGTAGAAGAAGAGCCGGCACGCGCCCAGCTCCGAGGCGCGGCCCGGCGCGAACCAGAAGCCTCGCCAGCGGGCTCGGAGATTCAGCGCGAGGGCGTCGGCGGCGTCGATGCCTCGACCTCCCAGAGGAGCTCTCGCTCTGCGATGCGGTCCTTCACGGACGAGGCGGCGGTCCAGCGGAGCCGGTAGAGCCTGAGGGCCGAGAGTGGCGGACCGTCGTGCCGCCCTTCGAGGCGCCGGACCTCGTATCGCCGGAGACAGTCGGCGAGCGCGATCGAAAGCAGGCGCTCCCGGTCGGGGCTCTTGTCGAGCCAATCCAGCGAGGTCCAGAGACGCGAATGATCGAACGGAAATATGTAGCGCTTCTCGACGAGGGGAATCTCGCGGCTCGGCGTTCCCGCTGTCACGCCGAACAGCCTCCGCATCGTCATCGTCTCCTTCGACCTCTCCGAATACATCTGGTACTGCGAGAAGGGCCAGTACTCGCGGGCGTACGGCGGATCCCGCGCGATCTCGGCCACGGATCCCGCCGTGATCAGGGCCGCGACGGAAGTCACCAGAAAGCGGCGCCCGCGCGACGGCAGTCCGGGCGGCTCTCCAGGCGCGGGCCCGAGAAACGAGTCGATCGCACCGGCGACGCGCGGCTGCGACACCGCCGCGAAGAACGCCCACAGTCCCGCCAGCACCGCAAGCATGCGGCGAGAACGCGTGCGCCACGCGTGGAGGTAGTCGTCGACCGAGTGGATGTCTCGACCTTCGAGAATCCGGTTGAGCCGCGGAAGGCTTTCGCCGCGGTATGCGCCGCGGATGACGCGGGGGGCCAGGAGCTCCGCCGCCGCCGCGAGGAGCACGAGACCGAGCAGGGATGCGGCGAGCCACAGCCGGCGTCGGGACAGTGCCATCCAGACCTTCCCGACGAGCGTAGGCGCGGGGGGTCCGGCCTGTCAACGCCCGCGCGCCGTGTGCGGCCGGAGTCGTAAGATCGCGCCGTGGTCACGAGCGCCGAAGACGTCGACACGCTGCTCGCGCGAATCCCCGACCCGTCCATCCGGTTACTGTTTACCCGGGAGTTCGTCCTGTGCGCCGAGCACTTCGACCAGTTCACGGTCGACTCGGTGCTGCGCCTCGTCCACGAGCTCGACCTGACCGATTCCCTGGTTCGCGGAGTGTCTGCGCGGGAGCTCGTCGGATCGCGCGGGTTCGCGGAACGCGCGGTGATTCCGCTGCGGTGGTTCTTTCGCAAGCTCGCGGCGGCCGGGTTCCTGGACGCGGCCCGGGAACGCGACGAAACGGTCTACCGCTCCCGCGGGCCTCTCCCCGTCGGCGACCCCGACCGGGCCGAGTCGCAGGCGAAGGCGCTGGATCCGCGCTCGCTGCCCGCCTTCGCGGTCGTGCGCGCGATGATGGCGCACGTGCCGGAGTTTCTCCGCGGCGAAAAAACGGGCGAAGAAATCCTGTTTTCGCCAGCGAAGCTTTCGCTGTGGTTCGACTATTTTTCCAACGACAATCTTCTGTACCAGATCAACAACCGGCTGGGAGCGGAGGCGGTCGCTCGGGCCCTTCCCTCGACGCGCCGGGCCACGATCGTCGAGCTCGGCGGAGGATCGGGATCGGCGGCGGTGGCGGTCGGCGAGCGCCTGGCCCGCGATGGGGCACTCCACCGCGTGGAGCGCTACGTCTTCACCGAGATCGTGCCGACCTTCCTGCGCCGCGCCGAGCGCGCGATCAAGGCCCGGTTTCCCGAGCTGCCCGTCGAGTTCCGCAAGCTCGACATGAACGAGGACTTCCCGCCGCAGGGCGTGCCCGCGGGGATCGCCGACGTCGTCTACGCCGTCAACACCGTGCACATCGCGCGGGACCTCGGTGCCACGCTCTCGCGAATCCGCGAGACGCTCAAGCCCGGAGGCGCGGCGGTGTTCTCCGAGTGCGTGCGGCCGTTCCCCGACCAGCCCATCTACGTCGAGTTCGTCTTCAACTTCCTCGAGAACTTCACCGGCGTCGTCACGGATCCCCAGACGCGTCCCAACCACGGTTTCCTGACTCCGGAGAACTGGCGTCGCGCCTTCCGCGCCTCGGGGTTCGAACGGGCCGAGATCCTCCCGGACGTGGAGGAGCTCGCCCGGCACTACGACGCGTTCTTCGTGGCGGCGGTCTCCGCGCGGCGGCCCCTGCGCGACGGGTCGTCCCAGAACGGATAAAAGCAGTACCACTGGTCCGGGTACTGCCGCACGTACTTCTCCAGGATCGCCGCATACCGGCGGAGGTTCTCCTTCAGATCCGCGTCGCGGTCGCCGTTTCTCTCGATCGGCAGCGGCTCTTCGACGATCGCGCGGTAGCGCCCGTTCGGCATGCGGACGATGAACGCCGGAAGAACGGTCGCACCCGACGCCATCGCCACGCGCAGCGGCCCCCGGGGAAAGAATGCCTCGCGGCCGAAGAACGGCAGCGCGACTCCGGTGTTGTCGAAGTCCCGGTCTCCCTGCATCGCCACGATCTCGTTGTCCGAGAGGGCGCGCAGCACCGCCAGCGTCGGCACGAAGCTGTGGTCCACGCGGATCTCGTGCACTCCGAGCCTCTCGTGGAAACGACGTCGCTGCCGCTCGACACCCGGGAAGATGTCGGGGACCAGGACGACGTGGATCGGCTGGTTGACCTGCGCGAGCATGAGTCCGCCGACTTCCCAGTTGCCGAGGTGCGCGGTGAGCAGGAGGACGCCCTTCCCACCGAGCCGGCCCTCCACGATCCGCGAATACCCGGTGACGCTCTCGATCAGGCGGGCCGCCTCCTCGGGCCGGCGCGTCGCGAACTGCAGGAAATCCACCCACGCCGCAAAATGCGATGCCAGCATCGCGTCGGCGAGCTGCCGGACCTCGGGGGCGTCCTCCGACTGTCCGAGGATGACGGCGAGGTTCGCCCTCGCGGCGTGGTGGTACTTCGGGCGCAGCGTGTAGTACGCCCGCGCGAGCGCGCCTCCGCCGCGGTGGATCGCGGCGCGCGGAAACGCGCGGGCCGTGGCGATGGCGGCCGGAAACCAGACGCGCGACGCCGCCGAGGCGAGCGCGCGCAGCACCGGGTTGCGGCTCGCCATTTTTTCCTGCACGGGAGTTATCCTAAGAGAATCGGCACACGGGAGACGCAGGACGGGGGAAGGGCGCGCCTCGCGGCCGCCGCGCTTCCCTATCTCGTCTTCGCCGTCCTGGCCGCGGTCTCGTGGAACCGCTGGATCGAGCCGTACGTGGACACCGGCCGGGAGCTGGTCGTGCCCTGGCGCGTGGCTCAGGGCGAGCGGCTGTACCGCGACGTCCGCTTCTACTACGGGCCCCTCGGGCCCTACCTCGCCGCGGGCGTCGAGAGTATGACGGGACGCTCGCTCCCGGCCCGAATAGCGCTCGCGGCGATCGTTGCGCTCGTGCACATCGGGGCCTTGCGGCGCTTGTCGCGCCGGGTCCTACTTCCCGGACGGGCCGCGCTGGCGGTGTCGCTCGCGGTGGCGGTTGCCTTCTTCCTCCGACCCGGGGGCAATGCCCTCTTTCCATACAGCCTGTCGACCGCGATCGCGGTCGCCGCCGCGCCCTGGGCCCTGCTGCTCGCCTCGGATCCGCGAAGGGCCCACGGCGTCCTCCTGTCCGTATGCGTCTTCGTGGCGTTGACCAGCCGTCCCGAGATCGGCCTCGCCGCGGCCGCGCTCGTCCTGATACCCGCTCCTCCCGAGGGACGCGGCCGCGCGTTTGCGCCCGTTGGCGCCGCCGTCGCCGTAGCCGCCTTCGTTTATGCGCTCGTCTCGCTCGGCACGCCGCTTTCCACCCTCCGCAGCGAGGGCTGGCTGGCGTTTCTCTCGGTGCCTCCGGAGTTCCGCAACGTCTACCGCGCCTTCTCGGGCCTCGACCAGCCTGGCCTGCGGATCGCCGAGCTCGCTCTCGCGGCGATCGCTCTCCTCATCGTCGGCGCCTGGCTCGTCCTCCTCGCCTTCCTCTCCCGCACGCGCGGCCGAAAGCTCGCGACCGCAGCAGCGGCCGCCTCTCTTCTCATGCTCGCCGCCGTCCGGCTCTTCCCGCCGTCTTCCGTCGAAGCGCCGTTGTCACTATGGCCGCCGATGGTCCGTCCCCTTCCGGTTTTCCTTCTCGGCGGAGCGATCTGGAGGGTTGCGGCGCGCCTGCGCCGCCGAGTGGACGGAGGAGTCTTCGCGGACGTGCCCGACGGTCCCCTCTACCTCGCGGCGCTCTTCGCCTCGCGCCTCCTGCTCGCCGCGGGTTACGTCGGACCCTACGACGGATTCTTCCTTCCGCTACCCGTCGTGGTCGGAGTCGCGGGCGTCTTCGGCCTCGCCGACCGGCTCGCCCGCAGGCTCATGCTCCCGTCTCTCCCGCGGCTCGCGGGCGCGGCTCTCTCCGTGTTCCTGATGTCGCGGGCCGTCTCGCTCGTGCAGATCTATCGAAGCCCGGGCTGGCAGCTGGTCCTCACGCCGGTCGGCAACCTCCGGATGCGCGAGCCCTACGCGATCGCGACGCGTATGGCGCTCGCGGTCCTCCAGGAGGACACGCCTCCGAGCGGAACGATGATCGGATTCCCCGAGGCGGGCTTCCTCCAGTACGCCGTGGGGCGACGAGGCGCGCTGCCTGAGGACCAGTTCTTTCCCGGGCACCTCGACGCGTCGGCCGAGCGACGCGCGATCGAGACCCTCGAAGCCGCGCCCCCCGACGCCGTCGTCTACGTCAACGTCCTGACGGTCGGCCACGGAGCGCTCGCGTTCGGCAAGGATTACCTGCAAGACCTCGATCGCGCTGCGCGGGCGCTTTCGCAGACGGCCGCGTATTTCGGACCGGGCGGGCGGGATGGCGCGCGGATCGGGAATCCCGACTTCTTCATCGAGGTCCGGGTGAAGCGGCCGCGGGAGGCGCGATGAGGCTCGATCTTGCCGTCGCGCGCCGGTTCGGTCTCTCGCGCCGGGCGGCCCGGGAAGCCGTGCGCGCGGGGCGCATCGAGATCGGCGGCGAGGTCGCGGACGAGCCGGGCCGTGACGTCCCGGAGGACGCGGCCGCAACGCTGCGGTTTCAGCCCGACCGCCCGGCGCGGCGCCGCGTGCACACGCGGCTCTCGGTGCTGCACGAAGACACCGCGGTTCTGATCGTCGACAAGCCGGCGGGCCTTCTGACCGTCCCGACCGAGGCGAACGAGAAGGACACGCTCTGGGCGCGCGCCCTTCACTATCTCCAGCATCGGTACGGCGGCCGGCCTTACGCCGGCATCGTCCACCGCCTCGACAAGGACACCTCGGGCGCCGTGGTTTTCGCGCGGTCGCGCGCGGCGCTGCACTTCCTGCAGGATCGCTTCAAGGCGCACGCGATCGACCGCGAGTACGTCGCGATCGCGCGGGGGACCGTGCCCGAGAGCGGACGCTTTGACGCCGACCTCGCGCGCACGCCGGGCCTGAAGCGCGGCATCGCGCGACCGGGCCAGGAAGGACGCCGGGCCGTCACACGCTACCGCGCGCTCGAGCGGCTGCCGGGCGCGACCCTCGTGTCGGTGCGGCCGGAGACCGGCCGCACGCACCAGATCCGCGTGCACTTCGCCGCCGCGGGACATCCGATCCTGGGAGACCGGGTCTACGGCGGAGAGGCGGGCGACGCGGCTGTCCGACAGATGCTCCACGCGCGCCGGCTGGGATTCCCGCATCCGTCGACGGGAGAGCCGGTCGCCGCCGAGGCTCCCCTGCCGGAGGATTTCGCCGAGCTTCTCGAAGACCTGCGCGAGACCAAAAAAAACGCGCCGGCGAGGCCGGCGCGTTCGACGAATCGAAGGAGCGGAAAAGCTACGCGAGAACGATGACGACGACGCGGCGGTTCTTCGAACGGCCTTCCTTCGTCTTGTTGGACTCCACGGGCTCGCTCGCGCCGTAGGAGATCGTCGACATCCGATTCAGCGCGACGCCCTGCTTGTTCAGGTAGCGGCGCACCGTCTCGGCGCGGGCCTCCCCGAGCTTGATGTTGTAGTCCTCGGAGCCCGTCGAATCGGTGTGCCCCTGGATCTCCAGGTACACGTTCTTGTTTTCCGACTTCAGCCTCTCGGCAAAGGCGTCGAGCTGGTCCTGGGCTTCCTTGGAAAGCTCGTACTTGTTGACCGGAAACCGGGTGGCGTCATCCGAGAGCACCAGCGAATAGACGAACTTGCCCTCGGCGAGCTTGCCCGCCTGCTGGGCGCGCTCGAGCGCCTGACGCGTGGCGTTGTCGAGCTCGGCCAGCTTGGTGTCGTGGGACTTGACCTTGGTCTGGGTCGCCTCTACCTGGGACTCGACGTCATTGATCCGCTTGTCCGTGGCGGCGCTGCTTTTGGCGATCTCCTCGCTCACGTACGGCTTGGACGCGCATGCCGTGAGACCAAAAACCCCCAGAAAAAGCGCTCCACTCGCGAGTATGGAAGTTAGACCCCGCTGCTTGACCATCGGCACCTCCTGCAAGAAATAAAGGTTACGAACCACCGGGAGCGGTTCCCCGATAACCCCGGCGTGTCCGGACGACCCAGGAACCGGGTTTGGCCACGGACACAAAAACAATTCGGTATTTTACATCCCCGCGTCCGGAGGGCGCAAACCCCAGCAAATACTGCTGGCGGACCTCTCTGGAGATCTCGCTGGCCAGGGGTCTCAAGTCATCGTCGCGCCCGACCAGGTGCATTCGGCCTCCGCTGGAACCGGCGAGCAACTGGAGGTTCTCGACCGAGAGCTCCTGGCGCTCGTGGTCCTTCAGCAGCTCGAAGGAAGCATTCTTCATGCCTATCGGATAGACCGGGACGGAGACCCTCTGGAGAATCTCGGCCATCTGCGCCGCCGTCAGCGTGCTGGCGTTGTCGACGCCGTCGGTGAAAAGCAGGATGGCCCGCTTGTTGTTGCGCCCGGCCATCATCTTTCCGGGCGTGGCCGCGACGGCGTCGAACAGGGCCGTCTGCCCGGAGGCTTCGAGGCCCCAGAGCGCCTCGACCAGCTTCGTCGGGTCCGACGAGAAGTCGGTCACGAGGCGGACCTCCCCCTCCGAAAAAGCGAACAGCGCGAAGTCGTCGCCCTCGAGCCGGTTGCGCACGATGCTGCGAACCGCGTTCTTGGCGTTCTCGAGTTTGTTGCCCATGCCCATGCTGCCCGACGTATCGAGCAGGAAGGCGAAAGACACCGGGGCCGAGAGATCGCGGTCGAAGGTGTCGACGTCGACACGGTGATCCTCGACTTTGAGGATGAAGTCGTTCTTGGTCAGTCCGTCGACGAACTGGCCCTTCTTGTCCTGAACGAGGACGGGCAGCATTACGTACTCGGCGCCGGCGCTCTCGCTGAAAGTCGGAGGATCGGCGGGTGGATCCTGGGCCGCCACCGAGGCGGACACGAGCAGCAGCGGGAGCAGAAAAAGACGTTTCACCCACAAATTATAAGGCCGGAGGGGGGGTGGGGATTCCCCTCCAGGGGGGCCCGCCGGCCTCCCGTACACTGTCCATCCTTGACGACGTCGGTTGTGCTGGTGCGGCCCCAGAGGGCCTCCAATCTGGGCTCGGTCGCCCGGGCGGCCAAAAACTTCGGGCTCTCCTCGATCTCCGTCGTCGAGCCGGGAGTCGCGCCCGACGAGGAGTCCCATCGTCTGGCGACGGGCGCCGGCGACGTCCTCGCCGCGATCGTCCGCTACGAGAGCCTCGTCGACGCCGTCGCGGCGTTTCCGATCGTCATCGCGACGTCTTCGATGCGCGGCCGGGGGCGCGCGCGCCTGCTCGAGCTGGCGGAGCTCCCGGCGTATCTGACCGAGGCCGGAGAAGCGCCGATCGCCTTCGTCTTCGGCCCCGAGCAGAGCGGGCTGACCGAGGACGAGCTGGCGCGAGCCACGGCCTGCCTGCGGTTGCCCACGCAGCCGGATTTTCCGACCATGAACCTCTCCCACGCGGTCGCGGTCGTCCTGGCGACCGCCCGCGCTTTCGCTCCGGCGCGCACCTCGCCTTTGCCCGAGCCTCTCGCCGCCGCGGCCGACGTCGAGGCCGCGGTGGCGCACTGGGACCGCGCGCTCGAAGCGATCGACTTCTACGACACGGGCCACCGCGACCGCTCCTTGCGCGACTGGCGCCGCTTGATCGCGGCGCGGCCGCTGACGGAGCGAGAGGTGGCGATCCTGCGGGGCGTGGCGAACCGGGTGCTGGTGTCTCTGAAGAGGCGTTGACGGACGGGCGTCTCAGCATGTCATCCCGAGGAGCGGAGCGACGAGGGATCCCGAACTCGCAGCGCCGCGATCGATTCCGGGATGACCGCGCGGGCTTCCCCCGGCGTTGCCTACTGCCGGGGGTCTGCCTTTGGTGGTCGGCTGTCTCGCTACGCTCGGGATGACAGGAGCTAGATCAGCTCGCCCTCTCCGAAGAAGAACGCGATCTCCTTGGCCGCGTTTTCGGTCGAGTCGCTGCCGTGGATGGCGTTGCGCTCGATGTCGGTGCCGTAGAGATTCCGGACCGTGCCGGGTTCGGCCTTGCGGGAGTCGGTCGCGCCCATGGTCTTGCGCAGGTGCGCCACGGCGTTCTCGCGCTCGAGCGCCGCGACGACGACGGGTCCCTCCGTCATGAACGTCACCAGGGCACTGTAGAACGGGCGCTCCTTGTGCACCGCATAGAACGCGCGGGCCTGCATCTCCGAGAGCCTCGTCTTGCGGAGTCCGAGAACCCGAAAGCCTTCCTTCTCCAGCTGCGCCAGGATCGCGCCGGCCTTCCCGGCGGACACGGAATCGGGCTTGAAGATCGTCAGCGTCCGTTCCAATCGAGTCTCCTCGTCGCGGGTTTCAGAATTCGCGAGTCTCGGCGGGAAGCCGGTCGACCGTCTGGACGCCGGCATGGGACAGTGCGGACAGCAGCTCGCGCGGCTCCTGCGAGCCGATCATCAGCGTGGAACCGTCGGTGCGCGTGAGAAGGACCCCCTTGCTCCCGCGCGTGTTCAAGGCGCGGCGCCGGCCGAATCCCCGGATCCCCCAGCCACCGTACTCGCGGATCGGGTGATAGGCGACGGCCTCGGCGGAGCGGATCTCCGACAGCGGAATCCGCGTCTGGTAGAGAAAGCCGAACCGGACGATGACGGCGTCCGTCTGTACGCGCGTCGTCTGGTGCAGCGTCAGCAATCCGGCCAAGAGCAGCAGGACGGCTCCGATCAAGATGTAGATCCACGGCGAGAACCACTGCTGCTCCTCGAACAGCGCCGGGCCGTTCATCGCTTCAACGCCGCCTTCACGGTCGCGCCGAGTTCGGCGGGCGACTTGACCACGATGCAGCCGGCGGCTTCGAGCGCCTTCATCTTCTCAGCCGCCGTCCCCTTGCCTCCGGCGATGATCGCGCCGGCGTGTCCCATGCGGCGGCCGGGCGGAGCGGTCTGACCGGCGATAAACGCCACGACGGGCTTCTTGAACCCGCCCGCGATCCAGCATGCGGCCTCTTCCTCGGCCATCCCGCCGATCTCGCCGATCACGATGACGGCCTCGGTCCCGGCGTCGTCCTTGAACGCTTTCAGGCAGTCGATGAAGTTGGTCCCGTTGACGGGGTCTCCCCCGATTCCGATGACCGTGGACTGGCCCAGAACCAGCCGTGTCAGCTGGTCCACGGCCTCGTACGTCAGAGTGCCCGAGCGCGAGATGACGCCGACGGTTCCGGGACGGTGGATCCGCCCCGGCATGATGCCGATCTTGCACTCTCCCGGCGTGATGATGCCGGGACAGTTGGGACCGATGAGCCGTACGCCCTTCCCCTGCGCGGCGAGGCGCTCCAGAAAGCCCTTCGCGCGGAGCATGTCTTCGGTCGGAATACCCTCGGTGATGCACGCGATGATGGCCACGCCGGCCTCGGCCGCCTCGACGATCGCGTCGCCCGCGAATGGCGGCGGAACGAAGATCATCGAAGCGTTGGCTCCGGTCTCGCGGACCGCGTCGGCGACCGTGTTGAAGACCGGGATCCCCTCGTGGACGGTCCCGCCCTTTCCGGGCGTGACGCCCGCGACGACCTGGGTTCCGTAGTCGCGGCAGGCCAGGGCGTGGAACGTCCCCTCGCGGCCGGTCAGGCCCTGGACGAGGAGGCGCGTCTCTTTCCCGACCCAGATGCTCATCGCCCTAGATCTCCCAGCCCGGAGCTGCGGCCGCACCGGTGCCGGCGGCTCGCGCGGCCTCGACGGCCTTCTTGGCCGCGTCGGCGAGACCGTCCGCCGGCGTGATCTTCAGGCCGGACTCGCGCAGGATCTGCTTGCCCTGGTCCACGTTGGTGCCTTCCAATCGCACCACCACCGGGATCGACAGCCCCATCTCGCGCACGGCCGCGACGACGCCATTGGCGATGACGTCGCAGCGCATGATCCCGCCGAAGATGTTGATGAGGACGGCGCGCACGTTCTTGTCCGACAGGATGATCCGGAAGGCGTTCTTGACCTGCTCCTCGTTGGCGCCTCCGCCCACGTCGAGGAAGTTCGCGGGCTCGCCGCCGGCCAGCTTGACCAGATCCATGGTCGCCATGGCCAGCCCCGCGCCGTTGACCATGCAGCCCACGTTTCCGTCGAGCTTGATGTAGTTCAAGCCAAACCGGGAGGCCTCCACCTCCAGTGGATCCTCTTCAGAGAGGTCGCGCATCTCCTTGATGTCCGGATGACGGAAGAGCGCGTTGTCGTCGAACGTCATCTTCGCGTCGAGGGCCAGCACGTCGCCCTGCTTCGTGACGAGCAGCGGATTGATCTCCGCCAGGCTCGCGTCGGTTTTCGTGTAGGCCTCGAAGAGGGCCTGGATCAGCGCGGTGCCCTTCTTGAAGCTGTCTCCCGAGAGCCCCAGCCCGAACGCGACCTTGCGGGCCTGGAACGGGAACATTCCGCTGTCGGCATCCACCCATTCGCGCACGATCGCTGACGGGTCCTTCGCGGCGACTTCCTCGATCTCCATGCCGCCGGCCTTCGAGGCCATGACGACGGGCATCGCCTTCGACCGGTCGAGCGTCAGGCTCAAGTACAGCTCGCGGTCGATGTCGAGCGCTTCCTCGACCAGGACCTTCTGCACGACACGGCCCTGGGGCCCCGTCTGCGGTGTCACCAACGTCATGCCCAGGATGCGCTTGGCGAGCTCGAACGCCTCCTCGGGATCCTTCGCGAGTTTCACGCCTCCGCCCTTGCCGCGGCCGCCGGCGTGGATCTGGGCCTTCACCACCGCCCGTCCGCCGAGACGTTTGGCGATCTCGCGGGCCGCAGCGGGGCTGTCGGTGACCTCCCCGCGGGGCACGGCGACGCCGAAGCGCGCCAGGATCTGCTTGGCCTGGTATTCGTGGACCTTCATCGGAGGCGGCGGATTATAGCGGGAGCCGGAATGCCGACAGGGACTTCAGCCCCAGGCCGCTTAAGAGGCAGAAGATTCCGGCGGCCGCCACGGCCAAGGCCACGCGCGCCCGCCGGCCCGGTAGAAATCCCCACGTTTCGCAGAACGTCCAGAGTCCGGCCGAGAAGTGCGCCGTCGCGGCGAGGATCCCGGCCGCGTAGCCCGCGCGGATCCAGGGGCTCGCGAGCGCCGCCTGCATCAGCCGAAAAAGATCCAGGGCTTCGTGGTCGTGGAGCTGGACCAGCCGCGAGGTCCAGAGGTGAAAGAGGATGAACACGAATGCACCGATTCCCGTGACGCGCTGGAAGACCGCCAGCGCGCGCCGGACGGGTGTGCGACCAGCGGCCGCCGGGCTCTCGGTCGCCGTGATGTAGAAGCCGTAGATGCCGTGGAAGAAGATCGGCAGTCCGATGAAGAGGATTTCGAGCACCACGAGGAAAGGAAGCTCCTGGAGCCGGCGGGCGGCCGCGTTGTAAGCGTCGGCGCCTCCGCTGGCCGCGGCGTTGGTCCAGAGGTGGAGCACCAGGAACGCCCCGATTGGGACCACGCCCGAGATCGAGTGGAGGCGGCGGGTCCGGCTCCAGGGCGGGCGCTCCACGGCTGCCCTGTTAGACCTTGAGGATCTTGAAGAGCTCGCGGACTGCTCCGGCCGACTTCTCGAGAGCCGCGGATTCCTCCGCGGTCAGCTCGATCTCCACGATCTGCTCCGCGCCGCGAGCGCCGAGCTTGACGGGCACGCCGAGGTAGACGTCCTTCATGCGGTACTCGCCCTGGAGGTAGGCCGCGCACGGAAGGATCTTCTTCTTGTCGCGCAGCACCGCGTCCACCATTTCCACGACGGCCGACGCCGGCGCGTACCAGGCCGACGTCTTCAGCAGGTTGACGATCTCCGCGCCGCCGTCGCGGGTGCGCTGGACGATCGCATCGATCTTCTCCTTCGACAGGAGCACCGGCAGCGGGATTCCGGCGACCGTCGAGTAGCGCGGCAGCGGGACCATCGTGTCGCCGTGGCCGCCGAGGACGAACGCGTGCGTGTTCTCGACCGACACGCCGAGGGCCTCGGCGATGAACCAGCGCATGCGCGCCGAGTCCAGGACGCCCGCCATGCCGAAGACCCGCTCTCGCGGCAGCTTCGAGACGCGCCGCGCCACCTCGCACATGGCGTCGAGGGGGTTGGAGACAACGATCAGGATCGCATCGGGCGACTCCGGCAGGACCTTGCGCACGACGTCGGCGACGATGCCCTCGTTGGTCGCCACGAGATCGTCGCGGCTCATGCCAGGCTTTCTCGGAACTCCGGCCGTGATGACCACGACGTCCGAGCCCGCCGAGACGTCGTAGGCGTTGGAACCGGTCATCCGCGCGTCGAACTTCTCGACCGGCGCCGACTCCATGATGTCGAGGGCCTTACCCTGAGGCACTCCCTGGATGATGTCGATCAGAGCGACGTCGGCCAGCTCCTTCTCGACGATGCGCTGGGCGGCGGTGGCGCCGACGTTGCCGGCGCCGACGACCGTGACCTTGTGCTTCATAAGGGCCGGGATTCTAACCCGCGGAGAGCGAAGCGCGGCAACCGCTTACAATGATCCCAATGCCCCAACGCCCGGACTACAAGAGCCATCCGCTCTGGGCGGAGGCGATGGCCCTGGCGCACGAGGCGTACGGCGTGGCCGAGGCCCTGCGGCCGAGGGATCCCGAAGGCGCAATGCTCCTGCGCAAGGCCGCCGTCGCGGTTCCGGCGCGAGTTGCCGGAGCCCTCTCGGCCGACGACGGCGCGGAGCGCGCCACGGAGGCCTCGGGCGCTCGCGCGGCCCTCTCGGAGGTCGCGCAGCGCGCCTCCGGCGCTCCGGAATCTCCACAGGCCGCGGCGCTGGCGCGGCACGCCGGAACGCTTTCCCGATCCGTCGCGCTTGCGCTGGCCCCGGAGCAGAGACCGTCGTGAACGAAAAGGAGTGGACGCGTTGATCGAGAGAGAGCGCCGGAGTCGGACCCTGACCGTGCTTCTCGCCTTCATTCCGATCCTTCTGGCCGCAGTTCTCTGGCTCCCGAAGTGGTGGGAGAAGCGCCTGTACCGAGAGTCGGAACAGATCGCGGGAGTCGAGGCGAAGATCGTGCCCGGAAACCTCGCCGACGCGCGCAAGAAAACCGAGAACGGAATGAAGGCCGAGGCGCTCATCGCGGCGATCGGGAAGCCGTCGATGCTCGTGGGCACCGAGGGGAAGGATTCGCGCCGCGAGATCTGGACCTACTACTTCTCCGACGGCACGATGGTCGTCAACCTGACCGACGGCCTCGTCCAGCGCGTCTCGGCGGACTTCCACCCGCCGAGGATCCCGACGTCGGCGAGACCTGACTGAACATGGCGCCTCCGAAGGCGAAGGCACCGCCGGAGACGCGCGAGCCCTCGATCCGCGTCATCATGATGCCGAAGGACACCAACGCCTACGGCACGATCTTCGGCGGCGTGATCCTTTCCTACATCGACCAGGCGGGCGCCGTCGAGGCCAAGCGCAACGGCGCCGATTTCATCGTAACCGTGGCCATGCGCGAGGTCGTCTTCCACGAGCCGGTCTACGTCGGCGATCTGGTGTCGTTCTACACGCGCCTGGTCAAGAAGGGCCGCACCTCCATCACGATCTCCGTCGAAGTGTTCTCGCAGCCCGGAGAAGGCCTGGGCAAACGCGTCAAGGTCACCGAGGCCGAAGTGACCTACGTCAACCTCGATAAGAATCGCCGTCCGACGCCGATCCGGAAGTAGTCGCCAGAAATACGAAGGCCCCGAATCCTCGGGGCCTTCTTCCGCGCCAGCCGAGCAAAAGCCCGGCAATGGGAGCTCGCTCCCGCCATGCTACTACAGAATCACCACTCCCCGTCTTCTTCTGTTTCTCCGACCTCGGGCGCTCCGAGCTCGTCCTCGAGCTCCTCGAGTTCGCCGGCGTCGGCCTCGAGCTCACCGACGGCGATCTCCTCTTCCTCGCGCCAGGCCTCTTCGCCGTAAGCCTCGCCGATCGGCGGCATCGGCTCCGCCGCCGGAACCACCTCGGCCCGCGAGGGGCGAGCCTTACGTGACGCGGGAGCTTTTTTCGCTGCCGCCTTCTTGCCCGGCGCCGCCTTCTTCGCGGTTTTCTTCGGCGCGGCAGCGCGGCGGGCGGTCTTGCGGGACGACTTCTTCGGCGCACGCGCCGTTTTCTTCTTCTTCGCCGCCTTCACGCTCTTTTTTGCCTTCTTCGCTTTCTTCGCCACGACACCTTCCTCCTGTCAGGCTTTTGACCGGCTCCGCCGGAGCCCGGATCATACAATCGGGAACGTTGTCCAGGCGACCGGAGCGCCGCGTCTCGATCCAGCCCCGGCCGGGGGGCGTCGTCGTCGAAATCTCCCCACTCGTGAGGGCCCGCGGCTGGCGCCTGAGGAT
>JBKOVK010000020.1:0-14419 GCA_046724475.1 Acidobacteriota bacterium
AGCGCGTCGAAGGGCTTGAACATGAGGCCGACGTTCCAGCCCCAGCCGGTGTTGTCGATCATGTCGGTGTTCAGCTTGACCTTGGCGACGTTCTCGAAGGCTCCCGTGAACGGATTGACAGCGCCCTGGATCTGTTCGAGCTGGACCTTCGAGAACCGCACGTCGGCGCCCGCCGCGATCGCGAGCGACGGGAAGAGCTGATACGAGAAGGTCGGGTTCAAGTCGATGGACTTGATGACCGCGTTCTGCGAGATGAATCGGCCGCTCCAGGTCTCCGGGTTGTCCCAGCGGACTCCCAGACCGTAGGGAGCGAAGATTCCGAGCCCGAAATTCAGCTCCTGCGTCAGCGGGACCACGGCGTAGAGGTCGGGGAGCACGAACCACTGGTCCTGGATGTGCTCCACCACCCCGTCGCCCGGATAGGGATTGGCGCCGTTGAATTCGGTCGACGTGCGCGTCAGGAACTGGAGGTCGCCGTAAACCGAGAAGTGTTTCTGCCAGCCCATGCCGGCCGGGTTGTAGAAGATCGCCGAAGGGTCGTCGGCGATGCCCGAGAACGCGAGGCCCATCCCGGTGGCCTTCGCGCCCTGCGACATGACCTGGAAACCGGAGGGATACGCGGGAGCGCTGATCAGGAAGATCGCGGCCGCGGCGGCCGCCAGAACGACCCGGGGCAGTGTCGCGCGGTGAGGCTGTGTCACAAGTTCTCCTCCCGATTTATGTGTACAGAACCGGCGGACATTGTGAAACGGCACGTTGCGGGCAATCTAGACCCCGACGCATGGAAAGTCAAAGGTTCCGACGCCGTAGAATCCCAAGCGTGTCTCCCGACGGCGATCCCGCGGACGACGGCAACGAGACCCGCTCGAGCGGGGAGACTCCGGTCACCGTCGGCACGGTGCTCGGAGGCCGCTATCGCATCGACGGCGTGCTCGGCTTCGGCGGTATGGGTGTCGTGTATCGCGCGCGCGATCTGAAGCTCGATTCCGAGATCGCGCTGAAACGCATCCGCCCCGATCGGGTGTCGCCGGAGCGGCGGGAGACTCTGCGCCGCGAGATCATCCTCTCTCGCAAAGTCACCCACGAGAACGTCTGCCGCATTTATGACCTCGTCGAGATCGAAGGCGAAGAGTTCGTCTCGATGGAGCACCTGCCGGGACAGACGCTCAAGGACATCGAGGAGAAAGAGCGCACGCTGCCGCTGGGTCGGGGGCTCGCGATCGCCAAGGGCATCTGCAACGGCCTCGCCGCGGCGCATCGGATCGGCGTACTCCACCGGGACCTCAAACCCGAGAACGTCATGGTCGGAGAGGACGGAAAGCCCCGGCTGATGGACTTCGGCATCGCCGTCGAGTCTCGCCTCTACACCGGCGAGCAGGGAGACACCGTGCCGGGCACGCCCCAGTTCCTGGCTCCGGAGCTGCTGCAGGGCGACGCCCCGAGCCCCCGCACCGACGTCTACGCCATGGGGGTCCTGCTCTTCGAGATGTTCACCGGACGCGTTCCGTTCGACGACAACGACACGGCGCGTCTGGTGCGGCGCGTGATCTCGGAGAAGGCGCCGCGGGTCGAGTCGCTGCGGCCGGACCTTCCCCCGGAGCTGCGCGACGTGCTCGAGCGGGCGATCGCCAAGGATCCGGAGGCGCGATTCGCCGACGCGACGGCGCTGGCCGACGCCATTGTGGCCTTCGAGGGTCAGGTCCTCGACCGCGTCATGGCGGAGGTCTCGGTCACGCGCGCACGGATGGTCAAGCTGATGGTGATCCTCGAGGCCAACAAGTCTCTGGCGGCGACCTTCGATCCGACCGAGACGCTGCGCATCATCCTGAAGACGGCGACCTCCGAGACCGACGCCGAGCGCGGCACGATCTTCCTCCGCGAGCCCGGGAGCGACGAGCTCGTCAGCCAGATCCTGGAAGGCGGCGCCGTCAAGCCGATCCGTCTGCCGATCGGCCAGGGCATCGCGGGGGCCGCTGCCCAGACGGGCCAGGTCATCAACAGCGCGGACGCGTACCGGGACGTCCGCTTCGACAAGCGCACCGACAGCTCTTCGGGCTTCAAGACGATGTCGATCCTGGCGGCGCCGATGCGCTCTGCCCGGGGCGAGATCCTGGGCGTGGTCGAGATCCTCAACAAGCGCCGGCGCAACTTCACGCGCGAGGACGAAGAATTCCTGGCCGAGGTCGCCACGCACGCCGCCCTCGCCGTCGAGAGCGTGCGCGAGCACGAAGAGGCGGTCCGCAGCGCGCGCCGGGAGGGAGCCGTCGTCGTGCTTCGGGGCGTCGCTCCCCTGCTGAACCCTTCCAGCTGGCCCGAGACGCCGGGCTTCGAGAGCGCGCCGCTGCGTTGGAGATCCGAGGCGCCCGGACTCTCGATCTACGCGGTCGAGCCGCGGCCCGGCGGGCTGTCGCTGCTCCTTCTGGAAGACCGACGGGAGCTCGAGGAGGCGGTGGGGCCCCTCGTGCGCGCGGTGCGTCTTGCCCGGCCCATGCTCGCCTCGGCGGCCCCTGCCGAGATCGCCGCGCAGATCGCCGCGACCGAGCCACTCTGCTCCGTGACCGCCGCCTCGTGGACCGGCGAACGCCTCGCGCTGGCGGCGCGTGAGGCTCCCGTGCCCTGGCTATTGCGCTTCGGGCGCCCGGTTCCCTTCGAGATTCGAAAGTCCTCCGCGGCGCAGGAGGTCATCGTCGAGACCGGACGCGGCGACGTCCTCGTGCTCGGCTCCGCCGGGCTCTTCGCCCTCGAATCGTCGGGCAAGCCCGCTTCGGCGGAGAAGGCGGTGCAGCACCTGGCGCGCGGCGCGGAGACGCAGAGCCTGTCGGCTGCCTTCGCCGCGCTCGTCGCCGAATGGAAGAAGGCCGGGTTTTCGCCGGGCTCCCGCGACGTGCTACTCCTCGCGGCCAAGCGGCTCGATTGAGCGCGGCTTTAGCGAAACAGCTCTCCCCCGTCGTAGATCACGCGCTCGCCCTCGGTGCGCGCGAAGTCGGGCAGCCGTCGGGGACGGGCTTCGCGCGCCGACAGGATCTCGCGAACCTCCCATCCGCGCGCGAGGAAAGCGTCGGCGATCAGGGACCGGTGGCACTTCCAGGGAAGCGCCTCGGCGCACATCAGCGCGGAGGGCGCCTCGCCGGCCAGAGCTGCGGCGCGGGCGAATCCTGACGCGAACTCGGGCGTGTCCATGAAGTCGGCATAGCCGCGGAAAGCGGCCTCCCTCCATGCGGTGTGCGGTGAATCGGGCCGCGGGCGCCGGCGCCCGCCGAGCTCGGGCAGCCCGGTGTACCCGATGCCGGCCGCCGCGAGCGACGCCTCCAGCGCCGCGGCGTCGAAGTGCGGCCACTTGCGCGAGACCGGATAGCGCCGGACGTCCAGGATCCGCTTCACCCCGTGGGCGTTCAGGATCGCGATGAAGTCATCGATGCTACGATTCGAGTGCCCGACGGTGTGCAGCATTCTGGGCATGGGACCTGGGACCCGGGGCTCTTCCTACGGCAGCACCGCCACGGCGATCGCGCCCGGGCCCCCATGCGCCCCGAGCGCCGGCCCGCACTCGACGATCATGACGTCGGATTCCGGATAGCGCTGGCGGATCTCGCGAGCCACTTCCTCGGCGGTGTCCTCGGCGTCGCAGTGCGCGACCCCGAAGCGGCGCGACCCGGACACGCGCTCCCCGGCCTCGTCGAAGAGAAGCTTGAGCATCTTCCGACGCGCCGCGGCATATCCGCGCGCCTTCGCCGCCGCCTCCGCGACGCCCTCCCGCGTGATCGTGAGAACGGGCAGAAGACCCAGCATCCGCGCGATGAATCCGCGCAGCGGCGATACGCGCCCGCCGCGCACGAGATGCTTGAGCGTCGGCACCGCCACGAACGTCCGAACCCGCTCGGCCGCTTCCCGCGCGATCTTCTCGACCTCGTCGGCGCCCTTCCCGCCAGCCGCGGCCTCGGCGGCCGCTCGCACCACGAGGCCCAGACCCACCGTGACGTTGCGGCTGTCCACGTGTTGGATCCGGGTCTTCTCCACGGGCCGCGCGCCGACCGTCGCCGCCTGGTAAGTTCCCGAGAGGCCCGCCGAAAGATGCACCGACACGATCGAGCCGGCGTGGGTCGCGACGTTCTCGTAGACCTGGGTGAAGTCGGCCGGCGGCGGCTGCGACGTCTTCGGCGCCTCGTTCGTGACGGCGAAGCGCGCGTAGAACTCGGACGGCGAGATCGTGACCTTGTCGAGGTAGTTCTCGGAGCCGAAGTACACGCGCACCGGGACGACGCCGATGCCGAGGTCTTCGAGCATGGTGGACGGCAGGTCGCAGGTCGAATCGGTCACGACCCCGACGCGGACCGCTCGGTTCTGGTCGAAGCGGGACTCGTGCTGCGCCCGCATGTCCTCGACCTTCGTCTGGGCGACGTCGGCGAAGCGGGCCGCGACCTCGAAAAGCTTCTCGGGCTCGTTGGTGTGGACGTGGAGCCGAACTCTCGACGCGCCTCCGGCGAGGACGACCGAGTCCCCGAGCAGCGCCACCTCGCGGCGGAGCCCGTTGCGGTCGATCGCGTCGCCTTCGAGGAGCGCCTCGGTGCAGTAGCGAAAGAGAATCCCTTCGGGCGTGCGGTCGAAGACCGCGGCGCGGACTTCTTCGGGAGCGACGGGCGGAGGCGCGAAGCGCGCGGCCTCGCGCACGTACTTGACGATTCCCTCCAGCAGATAGACGAAGCCCTGCGCGCCGGCGTCCACGACGCCCGCCTTCTGCAGGGCCTTCATCTGTTTGGGCGTGTTCTCCAGGGAGGTGCGCGCCGCCTTGAGCGAGTCGGGCAGCAGGATGTCGAAGTCGCGGACCTCCGCGGCCCGGGCGGCCACATGACGCGCCCAGTCGCGGATGACCGTCAGGATCGTGCCTTCGACCGGGCGCGCGATCGCCGAGTAGGCCGACTCCGCCGCCTTGACCACGGCCTGGCCGAATCCCCGCGTCTCGACGCGCGGCGCGTCGGGAAGGCCCTCGGCGAAGCCGCAGAAGAACTGGGCGAGGATCGCTCCGGAATTCCCGCGCGCTCCGCCGATGGCCTGGTCCGCGAGCGAGCGGGACAGCTCGCGGACGTGGCGCTGGCGAATCCGGGAGATGCCGGCCGCGATCTTCTGCAGCGTCGAGGCCACGTTGGTTCCGGTGTCTCCGTCGGGCACCGGGAAGACGTTGATCTTGTTGAGATGCTCGGCGCGCTGGGCGACGAAGTGGGCGCCGGCGATCACGGCGCGCGAGAGCCGATTGCCGTCGAGATACCCGATCGCGATCAAGGCTTGATCGTGGCCGGGACGCCCTCCGGCGCGCGGACGCTGTTGCGCGTGTCGCGGTATTCCTCGGCCACCGCGGGGAGCCGGTCGAGGTAGAAGAGGACAACGCCGCAACCCATGCAGGCCCACGGATACACGCGCTCGGCGCCGAATCCGAAGAACGTCCGACCCCAGGGCTTCTGCCAGAAATAGTGCGTATAGCCCCACTTGTGGGAGCGCGAGCGCAGCATGTCGCCGCCGCAAAACGGGCACTTACGCCGGAAGGTCTCGATCATCGGGCCGCAGCCGGGCGACAAGAATATCCCACGCGGAAACGCCGGCCGGACCCGCCCGGCGCGCCCTCTAGGGCTTCGCGGCGGGCTTCGAGACGCGCCGCGAGAGCTCGGCTGCCTTCTCGCCGGCGGCCTTCGCGACTTCGGGATCGGCGCTCTCCGCGGCGACCTTCTGGAAGGCCGCCAGCGCGCCCGCGTAGTCGCGCTGGTTGTACAGCGCGATCGCGGCGTTGTAGTTCTTGACGGCCCGGTTTCGAGCGATCGCCTTCTTGAGGGATTCTCGCTGCGCCTCGAGTTCGGTCCGGATCTCTCCCGAGCTCCGGGCGACCATGCTGTCCATCAGGGCCAGGGCCTCGTCGTCCTTGCCGGCGTCGAGAAGGTCGTTGACCTGCTGGAACGATGCTTCCAGTTTCGAGCCTGGTCCCGGCTTCGCCCCCGACGCGGACACGGGAGCCGGGTCCTTTCCGGCCTTGCGATCGGTGAGCAGCGTGAGATCCGCGGCGACGTCCTCGCGCGACGGGAGGCGCTTCTTCGCTTCCTCCAGGGCGGCGATACCCTCGTCGAGGGCCGCGCCGGGCGGCTCGAGGCGGTATGTCCTTCCCAGCGCGACCCGGGCCTCCGCGAAGTCGGGCTCGAGTTCGACGCTCTTCTGGAAGGCCGCGCGAACCGAGGCGAGGAGCTCCTTCTGTTTCGCGGTGGGCGCCGAGGAATTGTACGGATCGTTCGCAAGCTCTTCCCAGCGCAAGCGGCCGATGCCGTA
The DNA here is from genome assembly GCA_046724475.1 of Acidobacteriota bacterium. Taxonomy (GTDB): domain Bacteria; phylum Acidobacteriota; class Thermoanaerobaculia; order UBA5066; family Gp7-AA6; genus DAHUXD01. The sequence continues at coordinate 6,307 of JBKOVK010000020.1, forward strand.
GTAGACGCGATAATCGCTCGAGCCGTCCTCGGCCGCGCGTGTCAGGAGCGCCGCCGCCTCGTCCTTTCGGTCCTGCTCGCGGCGCAACCATCCGAGCCCGCCGAGCGCGCCGGCGCTGGCCGGATCGGCCGCCAGCGCAGCCTGGTAAAAGCGCTCCGCGTCGGCAGGACGGTCCTGGTCGCTCGCGAGCAGGTCGCCGAGACGGACGAGCACCTGCTCGTAGCTCATCGGCGTGATGCGCGCCTCCGTCGGCGGCTTCAGCTCGGCGAACTTGATCCGGTTGTAGAAGAACCGTTTGTTGTTGCGAACGTAGGCGGTCAGCTCGCCGTAGAGGGTTGCGTAGTCGGTCTGAAACGCTTCGTGGAAAGCGTCGTCCTGCGGCTTGCCCTGCGCCAGCAGCGCCATGAACTTCGAGAGCTGCGGCGTGCGCGCCTCATTACCGCGCATCAGGTAGTGCATGAGGGCCCAGGTCTCCGCGAAATAGAGGCTGTTCTTCACGCGATCGCGGTACTCGGGAGAGTTCCGGTCGATCGCGAAGAGGCGTTCGAGCGGAATCCACATCAAGGCATCGCGCAGCTCGTGGAGGTCGTCCTCCGAGATCATCCCGGTGCGCGCCTCGTCGCCTTCGGTCCGGAACGTGCTGTAGTAGCCCGCAATGCCTGTCTCGTACCAGAGCGGCAGCTTCGCGAAGTTCGCGCGGATAAAGTCGTAGATGTACGAGAAGTAGACGTGGGGCCTCGGGTCGCTGTTCCAGGCCGCCGACAGCGTCGCGTAGTTCGCGTCCCATCCTCCCTGGTAGAAACCCGAGAAGGCGCCCGGCTTTCCGTCCACGCGCGGGAGGTAGGGCTCGAGCGCCTGGTGGTTCTTGAAGACGTAGATGCGCGTGGGCGCGGGCATGCTCGCGTTCCCCCGCTTCAACGCCACGAGGACCGTGCGCAGCCGCTCCATCTCGAGGCCGACGTCTTTCGTCTTGGACTCGCTGGCGTTTCCGTACAGCGTGAAATTCTGGGTGCGGACCTCGACCCAGCGGTCGCTCTTGGAAGGAAGGTTGATCGGGCCGTCCGCGGTGAGGCTCGACGCTGCGAGAGCGGACGCGAAGACGAAGGCTGCCTGAATGTACGGCTTCAGCGCGTGCAGTCTAGCCGACGGGAGCCGGACCTCGGGGAAGCTCAGGGTTTCCAGCGGAGCACGAGATTGCGCGCGGCGCCGACTTCGTCCACCCGCTTGACCGGAGTCGAGTGCGGAGCGTGCTTGACCATCTCCGGGTCCTCGGCGCACTCGCGCGCGATCTCCTTCATAGCGTGAACGAAGGCGTCCAGGCCGGCCTTCCCCTCGGTCTCGGTGGGCTCAATCATCAGGGCCCCGTGCACGATCAATGGGAAGGAGACCGTCGGCGGATGGAATCCGTAGTCCATGAGGCGCTTGGCGATGTCCATGTTGGAGACGCCTTGCTCGACCTGTTTCTTGTCCGAGAAGACGACCTCGTGCATCGACGGCGCGTCGTACTTGAGGTGGTAGGTGCCGGCGAGGCCGGCGCGGATGTAGTTCGCGTTGAGGACGGCGCCTCGGGCGACCTCGCCGATGCGATTTCCGTACGCCGCGATGTAGGAGAGCGCTCGCACGAACATCCCGTAGTTCCCGAGGAACGTCCGCAGCCGCCCGATCGAGTCGGGCCGGTCGAAGTCGAGGAAGAACGTGCCGTCCTCGCGGCGCTCCACGGTCGGCCGCGGCAGATACGGGACCAGCTTCTCCGTAACGGCGACGGGACCCGAGCCCGGCCCTCCTCCGCCGTGCGGCGTCGAGAAGGTCTTGTGGAGGTTCATGTGCATCACGTCCACGCCCATGAGCCCCGGCTTGGCGACGCCAACGAACGCGTTGAAGTTGGCGCCGTCGCAGTAGAGATAGCCGCCCTTGGCGTGGACGATCCGCGCGATGTCGAGGATCCGGTCCTCGAAGACGCCCAGCGTGTTGGGAACCGTCAACATCAGCGCGGCGACGTCCTCGGTCATCGCGGCCTCGAGCGCCGCGAGGTCGATCGTGCCCTTCGCGCTGGATTTGAGCTCCTTGACTTTGTAGCCGGCGAAGTGCGCGGAGGCGGGATTGGTCCCGTGCGCGGAGTCCGGGATGAGCACCGTCGTCCGCGCCCGGCCGGTCTTCTCGAGCGCGCGGCGAACCATCAGGATGCCGGCGAGCTCACCCTGGGCGCCGGCCGAGGGCTGGAGCGTGACACGCGCGAGGCCCGTCAGCTCGGCGAGAATCCTCTCCAGGCGCCAGGCGAGCTCCAGCGCTCCCTGCGAGACGCCTTCGGGCGCAAGCGGATGGGCCGCGGCGAACCCGGGCAGCCGCGCCATCTCCTCGTTGGTGCGCGGGTTGTGCTTCATCGTGCAGGACCCGAGCGGATAGAGGGCCTGGTCGATCGAGAAGTTGAGGCGCGAGAGGCGCGTGAAGTGACGCGCGACCTCGACCTCGGTGATCTGCGTGCCGCCTTCGATGTCCGAGCGGCGCAACGCCTCCGGGATCGCCATCGCCGCCGGCACGTCGAGGGGCGGGAGCGAGTAGCCGATCTTCCCTTCGCCCGACCTCTCGAACACGAGCGCCTCGGCGCGCGGCTCGGGTCGCTCACGATTCGCGGCGGCGGCGGCCTTCTCCTGGATCTCGACGCTCACGACGTCTTCCCCGAGAGAGCCGCGACCATGTGATCCATCTCCGCCTTCGTGTTCATCTCCGTCGCGGCGACCAGGAAACGGCGCCGGTCCTTCGCGTCGTAACGCGAGAGGGCAACGCCCGCCAGGATCTTCCGCGCGGCCAGCCGCGACAGGAGCGCCTCCGCGTCCTCGGGGGCCTCCACGACGAACTCGTTGAACGTGGGACGCGCGTACGGGATCCGGTAGCCCGGGATCTTCGCGATCTCGCTCTTGAGGTACTCGGCTTTCGCGTGGCTCTGGAGTGCAACCTCGCGCAACCCGGTCTTTCCCAGGAGCGACATGTGGATGTTCGAAGCCAGCGCCATCAGGCCCTGGTTCGTGCAGATGTTCGACGTCGCCTTCTCGCGGCGGATGTGCTGCTCACGCGTCGAGAGCGTGAGGCAGAAGGCCCTGCGGCCTTCGGCGTCGCGGGTCTGGCCGACGAGGCGGCCCGGGATCTGGCGCTGATGCTCGGCGCGGCAGGCGAGGAAACCGAGGATCGGTCCACCCAGGTGCATCGGGACGCCGAGGGACTGCGCCTCGCCGCACGCGATGTCGGCACCGTTCTCGCCGGGCGGCGAGAGCAGCGCCATCGAGACGGCCTCGGCGACGACGGCCACCGAAAGCGCCCCGGCCGCGCGCGCGGCCGACGAACCGACCTTCCAGTCTTCGATCACTCCGTAGAAGTTGGGCGACTGGACCGCGACCGCGAACGTCGCCGCATCGCACGCAGCTTCGAGCGCCCGGGTGTCCGTCGCTCCGTCGGCGGAGAGCGGCACTTCCACGACTTCGAGTCCCAGGTTTTGGAAGTACGTCCGCACCGTCTCGCGGTACTCGGGATGGATGCCCGCCGAGAGGACGGCGCGCTTCTTGCCCTTCGACAGCCGCTCGGCCATCAGCAGGGCCTCGACCAGGGCCGACGCTCCCTCGTAGAGCGACGCGTTGGCCACCTCGAGCCCGGTCAGCTGGCAGATGTGCGTCTGGAACTCGAAGATCGACTGGAGCGTGCCCTGCGAGACCTCCGGCTGATACGGCGTGTACGACGTCAGCCACTCCGCGCGGTACAGCATCTGGTCGGCGATCGCCGAGACGTAGTGGTTGTAGATGCCGCCGCCCAGGAAGAAGGCGGTGTCCCGCGCGTTGGCATTCTTCGCGGCGAGCCCCCCGAGGAACCGGCGAATCTCGATCTCCGAGAGAGGCGCCGGCAAATCCGGCGGCTGGCGAACCTCAGCGGGCACCGTGGCGAAGAGGTCGTCGATCGACGAAACGCCGATCGCGGCGAGCATCTGCTCCCGCTCGCGATCTGAGGTCGGAAGGAACTTCACCCGGCCTAGCCCTCCTGCTCCTCGCGCACGTATTTCGCGTACGCGTCCGCCGTCATGAGCTTGCGGACCTCGTCGTCGGTCGAGAGCTTGATCTTGATCAGCCAGCCGTCTCCCTGGGGGTCGTCGTTGATGATGCCGGGCTCGGCGACCGCCCCCTTGTTCACCTCCACGACCTCTCCCGAAACCGGCGTGTAGAGCTCCGAGACGGCCTTGACCGACTCGACGGTGCCGAACTCGTCGTCCGCGTTGAAGACGTGACCGACCTCGGGCAGCTCAAGGTACACGATCTCGCCCAGCTGCTTCTGGGCGTGATCGGTGATCCCGACCGTGCCGATGTCGCCGTCCACGCGCACCCACTCGTGGCTCTCGCTGTAGTGCAGGTCGTCCATCAGGCTTCCTTCCTCTTGTAGAACGGTGTCGGGACCACGCGAGCCGCGGCGGCCCGACCGCGAATCTCCACCTCGAACTCCGTGTCGACCGCCGTCGCGGCGGTCGGGAGCAGCGCCAGGCCGATCGGCTTGCCGAGGGTCGGCGAGTGCGTGCCGGAAGTGACGACACCGGGACCCGCGCCGGTTTTCGCCGGGTAGCCGTGGCGCCCGATGCCCCGATCCACCATCTCGAACCCGACGAGCTTGCGCGGCACGCCGGCCGCCTTCTGCGCGGCCAGCGCGTCCCGGCCGACGAAGTCTCCCTTGCCCATCTTGACGATCCAGCCCAGGTCCGCCTCCCACGGCGTGACCGTGTCGTCGATGTCGTTGCCGTAGAGCGCCATCTTTGCTTCCAGCCGCAGCGTGTCCCGCGCGCCGAGGCCGCAGGGAACGGCGCCTTCGGCACGTCCGACCTCCAGGAATTTTCGGAAGAGGCGCTCGGCGTCCTCGGGCGGACAATAGACCTCGAAGCCGTCCTCGCCGGTGTAACCCGTGCGCGAGACGAGCGTCGGCGCTCCCTCGACCTTGGTCTCGCGGAAGCCGTAGTACGGCAGATCGGAGGGATCCGGGCTCGCCACCTTCGCCATCAGCGCCGCGGACCTCGGACCCTGGACGGCGATCAGGGCCCAGCGCGCGCTGTGGTCGTCGACGCGGACGTCGCCGCGGGCATGCTCCCTCGCCCAGGCGAAGTCTTTCGGCGTGTTGCCGGCGTTGACGACCAGCAGATAGGACTCGGCGGACCTCCGGTAGACGAGCAGGTCGTCCACGAACGTTCCCTTCTCCGTCAAGAACGCCGAGTAGTGGATCCGTCCGTCGGCCAGCTTCGACACGTCGTTGGGTGTGAGGGCCTGGAGGGCGTCGAGGGCGCCGGCGCCCGTCACGGCGAACTCGCCCATATGCGAGACGTCGAACACGCCCACACGCTCGCGCACGGCCCGGTGCTCCTCGAGGATGCCCGCGTACTGCACGGGCATCTCCCAACCGCCGAAGTCGACCATCTTGGCGCCGAGCTCGCGGTGCAGGTTGTAGAGCGGCGTGCGCTTGAGAGCGGCGGGCGCGGCGACGGGGGCGGCCATGCGGAGGGGGAAGTTAGCACATCGTGCCGGCAGGCGAGGATGATCCCGTTAGAATCGGGAAGGTCCTCCGGAGGCCCGCATGGTCTCGCCCGACATCTGGAAAACGGCGGAGCCGCGCTCGTGACCGACTCGCCCGGAGAGCGAGCCCGCGCGGCGGCGCGCAACTGCGAAGCGGCCGGCTTGACGTCGGAAGCGGACATTCTGTACCGGCTGGCCGAGACGCTGGATGCGAAAGGCCGCGCCTCGGCGGCCTCCTCTCTGGCGCGCGTCTTGATCGGCGCGGGGCGGATCGACCAGGCGCGGCCTTACGCCCTCGACGGTAACGACCCGGTCCTGGTGGCGCGCCTTCTGCTCGAGGCGCACGACTTCGCACAGGCGCGGCGTCTGATGGACGAAGCGCGCGCCCGCGACCCCTTCGACCCACGCATCGCATCGGCGCGGGGGCGGCTCGCGTTTCTCGAGAAGCGATTCGGCGAGGCCGTCGAGGACCTGCTCGAGGCGGCGCTTCTCCGTCCCGACGGCGCACCCGACGCGACGGACCGCCGGTTCCTGCGGGCAGCCCGGGCGCTCGCGCCGGACCAGATCCCGAGCTGGAAGGACGCCGTCGCCGCCGCGCGCACGCGCCTCATCGCGGAGGCGGAGAAGCGCGCGCCGGGTGTGGGTTGGCCCGACCGCTCCTCCGAGCTCCTGCGCTTGCTGATCCGGCGGGGAGGGGGCGCGACCACCGGCGCGCTCGACCTCGCCCGCCGCCTCGCGGAGATTCCCGCCCTGAAAGGACTCGATGAGGCCGGGTTTTTCGCCGCCGCCGAGTTCGGCGAGCTGCGCCGCCTGGCGACCGGCAGCGCGCTTTACCGCGCGGGCGACCGCGCCGGCGAGATCTCCCTGCTCGTCTCGGGGTCCGTGGACCTGGTTCGCACGACTCCGGTCGGAGACCAGCCCATGGGCGAAGCCGGTCCCGGAGATTTCGTCGGCGAAGAGGCGCTCACCGGCGCGCCGCGCACCGGCGACGTTCGGGCGCGCGGAGCGGCGACGCTGCTCGGGTTCACGCCCGACTTCTTCTCGCCCGATCCGGACCGCGCCGCCTGGCTTCGGTTCCTGCGAGGCCGGCTCGCGCGCCGCCTTCACCGGTTGAACGACCTCTTCCGGCAGTTTTTCCCGGACGAGCAGGCTCCGGCCGGACGCGCCGCCGGCGCCGGCCCGGCCGAAGGTCCGGAACAGCTCTCCCTGGAAGAGCGTTCGCGGTCGCTGACCTCCGTGGGCCTGTCGGAAGCCGACCGCTTTCTCTTCGCGGTCTTCGCCCACGAGCGCCGCTACCCGGCCGAGGCCGTCATCTTCCGCGAGGGAGATCCGGGCGACGCGATCTGCGTCATCGCGCGCGGACGCGTGCGCATCTCCCGCCAGATATCGGGCGGCGAAGAAGCGTTCGCAATCCTGGATCCGGGGGCAATCTTCGGCGAGATGGCGCTGCTGGATCCGGGTTCGGGACGCTCCGCCGACGCGCGCGCTCACGAAGAAGCGGTGGTTCTCGAGCTGCCCCGCGATCGATTCGACGCTCTCGAGGCGGCGGATCCGGAGGGGTGCGCGCAACTCTCGGCGCTCCTCTGCGGACTGGCGGCCCGCCGTTGTGTCGAGACGGCGGAACGGCTGGCGAACTGGCGGGTCCTGGCGGGACCGGGAGCCTGAGCCGTCATCCCGAGGAGCGGAGCGACGAGGGATCCCGAACTCGGCACGCATCGCGCGTAGAAGTCCGGGATCCCTCGCTACGCTCGGGATGACAACGCGCGGCGCGCCCGCGCGCCCGCATTGTCACTCCTTCTTGAGCTTCTCGGAGATCTTCGCTCGATCCCGTCCCGCGTTCGATGCGACGAGGATGCGGACGAGCTTGGGGTGATAACCCGGAGCCGTGAGCGTCAGGTCGTGAACCGTACCGGGTGAGAGCTTCAGCGGCGAGCCCGGACCGAAGGAAGAAGCGGGCCCCAGGGTCTTGTCGCCTTCCGTGATCACGGCCTCCGAGGGCGTGACGTTGAACTCCACCTCCCCCGTCGTCCGATCGGCCGGAGCGGGCAGTTTGTCGTAGGGAAGCTTCTGGTTGCGATCGAGCTCTTCGTCGATCGACACGGAGTCGCCGCCGCCGTCCGGACCGACATCGATCTCGAACCGCTTCGGACGATAACCGGGCAGCTCCATGCGCACGATGTGGCTTCCGGGCTTGTCGAACTCGTACTCGCGGCCTCCGCCACGGTTGTCCCAGTCGTCGGCAATCCCGACGTAGCGGCCGTCGACGTAGAGCCGCGCCTGTTCGGGGCTCGACGTGAAGCGTACGGCGCGCCGGGTCGAGTACGTGGCGTCGATGCGCGCGCTGCGGTCGTTCGAGGCGGCCGGAGGCGGGGGCGGCGGAGGCTGGGCCGAAGCCATGACCGCCACCTTCTCTTCTTCTCGAGGCGCCGGGCTCGGTTTGGGCCGAGCGGTGGGGCGCGCGGCCGGCGCCCCGGCGACGCGAGGCGCGCCCACAACGGCGTCGGCGGCCGCGGCGGGACCCGGCGTGGGAAGTGTGAGCGGCGTCGGCTCGGCCGCAACGACCTCCGCCGTCGGAGCGGGCG
>JBKOVK010000278.1:0-9247 GCA_046724475.1 Acidobacteriota bacterium
CCAGCCGGACGCGCGCCATCGAGGTCTTCCGCCGTCCGGTGGCCCTGTGTTGGATGTCGACTGCCAAACTCTCCTCCGAGCTCTGTTTCCGCCTAGGCGGAGATCTTCAGGGGCCGCGGCTGCTGGGCCTCGTGGGGGTGATTGGCCCCGCGGTAAATCTTGAGCTTCCGAATCTGCTTGCGGCCCAGCTTCGACTTCGGGAGCATGCCGCGCACGGCCTCTTCGATCAGCCGCTCGGGATACTTCGCCTGCAGATCGCGGGCTCCCGTCGTGCGCAGGCCGCCCGGGTAGCCCGTGTGGCGGCGGTACACCTTCGCGTCGAGCTTCGTGCCGGTCAGGCGGACTTTGTCCGCGTTGGTCACGACGACGAAGTCGCCCATGTCGAGGTAGGGCACGTAGTTGGGGCGGTGCTTGCCCATGATGATGCGGGCGATCCGGGTCGCCAGGCGACCCAGAACCTGGCCGGACGCGTCCACCACGAACCAGCCGTGGCGAACGTCGGCAGCCGATACTCTTCCTGTGCCAGAAGCCATTTGAACCCCTAAGTAACCGACTTTCAAGACGGCCCGCGCCGTGGCGAGCCCGGACGGGTCCTCTTTCGAGGGCGCGTAAGAATACGCAAGCGGGCCGGGGGTGTCAACAACCCCCAGGAAGCTAGGGTTGGACGGCCCGGGGCGCGACGGTCCGGGTCTCCGGCACGGTCAATCCGGTCGAGAGGAACGCGTTGACCAGGAACGTCGCCATCTGCTGCCGCTTGACCACTCGCAGCGGACAGAAGTTGCCGTTCCCGCAGCCCGCGGTGATGCCCTCGGCGGCCAGCCGTTCGATCCAATTGGCATACCGGCTCGGGCACGGCACGTCGCCGAAAACGCCGGTGCAGGCCGGAGGCGTGTAGTTGGGCCCGTGCTCGGCTCGGAGAATCATCACCGCCATCTGTCGTCGCGTCACGGGCGAGTTCAGGCAGTAACGCAGAGGATTGGTGGCGCAGCCCGAAGTGATTCCCCGGGCGTAGATGTCCTCGATCCAGGCTGCCGCGAACGCGTTCGCCGGGACATCCGCGAAAACGGTTCCCGTAGCGGGCGGCGGCTGATAGTCCGCGCCCAGCGACGCCTTCAGGAGCAGGACCGCCATCTGGGCGCGCGTCACCGAGTCGTCGGGGCAATAGAGGCCGCCACCGCAGCCGCCGGTTACGTTGTCTCGGAAGATCGTCTCGATGTCGTCGTGGAACGGGTTGTTCTGCGGCACGTCCTTGAAATCCGCGAACCAGCCCTCCACGAGAGCGCCCCAGATGTTGCCGGGGTTAGTCACCCGGACATCGTCGAGAGTGCCGGCGACGAGAGACGGCGTCTTGCCCGTGACCTTCGTCGAGCTGACGACGACGACGTTGGTCGCGGCGACCCCCCCGATCTTCAGCGTCGCGCCGCTGTGGAAGTTAGACCCTGTGACCGTGACCGAATGGCCACCGTTCGCAGAGCCCGACCCCGGCGAGATGCCCGAAACGCCCGGCGCCCCGGGCAGCGGAGTCGGCGTTCGCGTCGGAGTGCGCGTCGGCGTATGTGTCGCCGTGTGCGTCGGGGTCCGCGTGGCGGTGTTCGTCGGAGGCGCGGAGGTATTGATCGGCGTCCGCGTCGCGGTATGCGTCGGGGTCTTCGTGGCCGTATCCGACGGGGTTCGCGTCGCCGTATCCGTCGGGGTCCTCGTCGCGGTAAGCGTCGGAGTCCGCGTCGCGGTGTGAGTTGGCGTCCGCGTCGGCGTCTCGGTCGGCTGCGGATTTCCGTTCGTCGGCGTGCGCGTGGCCGTCGGGGGCACCGGCGTATCCGTGGGCGTCCGACTCGGAGTTCGCGTGGGCGTGCGGGTCGCGGTCGCCGGCGGAGGCGTGTCCGTTGGCGTGCGGCTCGGAGTCCGCGTCGCCGTGTTCGTCGGCGGCGCGGAGGTATTGGTCCTCGTCGCGGTGTGAGTCGGCGTCCGCGTCGACGTGTTCGTCGGGGGCGCAGAGGTGTTGGTCGGCGTACGGGTCGCGGTGCGCGTGGGCGTCCGAGTCGCCGTATCGGTCGGCGTCCGCGTCGGCGTAGACGTGAGCGTCCGGGTCGCCGTCGGGGTCGGCGTCGACGTCGCGGTGAACGTCGGGGTCCGCGTCGGCGTCCGTGTCGGCGTGCGTGTGGCCGTCGGTGTCGGCGTCTTCGTGGGCGTGCTCGTGGGCGTCGGCGTGGGGCCGCCTCCCGTGAAGGTGGCCGTGTACGTCGTGTCGTTGACCGGTGTCGAGATGTCGTGGATCCGCGCTCCACCGTCGGACCACGACACGAAGACGTTGGGGCCCTGCGGCGAAGGTGCCTCGATGGTGCGCGTTATTCCCTCGACGCCCACGACGCTGGCGGGTGTGACCAGCACCTCTCCATCGATCAGGATCTGAAGGCCCGGCGGGCTCGTCTTGAAAGTCATCGTCGAAGTCCGCGGCAAGATGTCGCGCGTCTTCTCGTTCGTCAGCCCCTGAGAGTCCACGGCGAGAAGGTGGATCCGGTACCAGACGTTCGGCGACGTTTCCCCGGTCGTCGGGATCACGAATGAGCCTCCGGCCGCCCCGCTGGTCGGCGGCAGGAACGGGTGAAAGTGCGTGTCGTGATGAAAATTCACCCACCATGTCAAGGAGCTCGGAGGAAGGCTTCCATCTTCGGGGTCCGTCGCGGAGCCGGAATAGTTGATCGTGTCTCCGCCCGCGTAGGTGGTCCCTGCCGGGGGCGCGCTGATCGTGGCCGTCGGCGGCTGGTCATTGATGACCGTGAGGACCGCCTCCGCGCTGGTGGCCGTGCCCGACGAGTTGGAGACGATGCACCGATACTGCTTGCCGTCGTCGCTCAGGGTCAGCGAGGGCGTCGTGTACGAGGACTGCGTGGCCCCCGAGATGTTCGTGTTGTTCTTCTGCCACTGGTAGGTCAACGGTGGCAGGCCGCTCGCCGCGACGGTGAAGGTCGCGGTCATTCCGATGCCGACCGTCTGGCTCTGGGGATCCTCAGTGATGGCCGGCGCGTCGCTCGCGGTATAGGTCACCGTATACACGCGGCCGGTTCCGCGGGAGAGATAGTAGAGGTTGCCCGTGAAACCGACGTGCACGTCCACCGGCGCGCTGGCTTGGGTGGCGAACGTCGTCACCGTCATCGTGTCCGGGTCGATCCGCTTGATCCAGGACGTGCAGTAGTCGGCGAAGAAATAATTCCCGGTGTAGTCCGACGGGAACTGGGGAACCTGTGGATTGTAGAAGTCGCCGCCCGTGATCGCACATCCCACGGAGTGGGTGTAGTAGTAGAACGGGTCGAGAAAAGTCGGATTGCTGTTGGTGCAGGGCGTCGTTGTTCCCTGCAGATAAGGACCTTCGCAGATATTCCACCCGTAGTTGGCGCCGGAGGTTCCATCGTCGATCTCCTCGTAGGTGGACTGCCCGACGTCGTTGATGAAGATGCGGCCAGTGAAGGGCTGTACGGCGAAGGAGAACGGGTTGCGCAGACCCAGGGCCCAGATCTCGGGTCGCGCGCCGACGGTACCGACGAACGGATTGTCGGGGGGAATCGAGCCGTCCGAGTTGATGCGGAGGAGCTTGCCAAGCAGCGTGGAAAGGTCTTGAGAGTTGGCGCCATGGGCGTTCTCTCCGACGGCGATGTAGAGCTTCCCGTCGAGTCCGAAGTGCAGCGCTCCCCCGTTGTGGTTGGTGGCACCGAGAGGATCGAGCTCGAGCAGGATCGTCTCGCTCCCCGGTACCGCGACATCGCCGTTGGCGGTGAAGCGGCTGGTGCGGTTGTGCTGCGGGTTGCTCATGACCGTGTAGTAGACGTAGACGTACTGGTTCGTCACGAAGTTCGGATCGAACGCGACACCGAGCAAGCCTCGCTCACCCGTCGAATCGACGTTGAGAGAGACGAACGGCGTCGACAGGAGCGCGCCGTCCTTGATGACCCGGAGCGTTCCCGCCTGCTCGCAGACGAAAATCCGTCCGTCGGGCGCAATGGCCATCGCCGTCGGCTCCGTCAGACCCCCGACGTACGTCTCCGTGAAGCCGGCAGGAAGCGTCGCCGCAGCTGCCCACGAGTTGATTAAGACGGCTCCGGCCGCCGCAAATAGCCACCTTCTCATCGTTCGCCCGGTGTACGCGTCAGCCTAAAGGGTTCGCCCTTGCACTGTCAATGTACCTAAGGACAGGTCAAGGACAGGTCAGTAGCGAATCCTTGATACCATCCCTGCCCTCGGTCGAATCAGCGAAGATGGACGGGATGCGACAGTCGCGCGCCGATGCGGGCGAGGCGCTCCAATCGGTGCCCGTCCTGGTTCTCGGCGTCGGCATCACCGCCCTCGGAGCGGTGCGCTGCCTGGGACGGCGCGGCACTCCCCTCTACGTCGCCGGAACCGACGATCCGCTCGTGACCCGATCCCGCTGGTACCGCCCTCTGCCCGGCGGGCCTCTCCGCGAGGCCACGCCGCAAGCGCTGCGCGCGCGCCTGGAAGCCGTTTCGATCGATCGGATGGTCCTGCTCCCGTGCACCGATGCGTGGGCGACCGCGGTCAGCGGCCTTCCCCCCGACCTGGCCGCGCGATTCCCGACCAGCATCTCTCCTCCGCAGGTCATGAAGCAGCTCATCGACAAGGGCGTCTTCGCGGAGACCCTGGACGAGCTCGGCTTGCCCCATCCGCGAACGGTCGTCCTCCGAAACGAAGAGACGCTCGCCACCGTGACGGACGAGGTGCTGAAGAGCTCGTTTCTGAAACCCACGCGCACCCGGCCGTTCTCGGAGAAGTACCACGCCAAGGCGATCCGTTTTCGGGACCGCGAGGAAGTCCGGCGCCGGATCGTCGAGAACCGCGGCATGACGTTCGAGCTGATGCTCCAGGAGTTCATTCCCGGGCCGCCCGCGTGTCACTTCTTCGTCGAGGGTTTCATCGACCGCCGGGGCGACTTCTCGGCGATTCTCGCGCGCCAGCGCGTTCGGATGTTTCCGCCCGAGTTCGGCAACAGCACGGCAACGCTGACGATCCCCGTCGACCGGATCCCGGCGGCAATCGGCACGCTCCGCCGGCTCCTGGAGGGAATCGGCTACCGGGGCGTCTTCAGCGCGGAGTTCAAGTTCGACGCGCGCGACCGTCTCTACAAGATCCTCGAGGTCAATGCCCGGCCGTGGTGGTACGTCGAATTCGCCGCCAGCTGCGGCGTGGACGTCTGCGAGATGGCGCGCCTCGACGCGCTCGGGCAAGACGTACCGCCGGTTCGGGAGTATCCGGCCGACCGGTGGTGCGTCTATCCTCGCCTTGATTACAAGAGCCGGGGCGGCAACGGGCTCTGGCAGGTGGTCCGTTCCTGGTTCGGCGCGGAGCAGCTGACGCTGCGCTCCGACGACCCTCGGCCCGGGATCCAGGAGCTCTACCGCTGGGGAGCGTCGAATCTCCGACGGACCCTTCTATGGTGAGGGCCCCGGCGAGGTCCCGCATTCTTCCGCCCTGCGACTTCCCTCGCTGGAACGACCTCGTGCAGCGCTCCGAAGAGGGCGCGATCTACCACACGCCCGAATACCTCGAAACGCTCTGTGAAGCAGCGGGCGGCTCGTTTCGGATCCTCGCCGTGGAGAGGGGCGATGACATCGTCGGAGGGGTTGCGCTCTACGAGCGCGCTTCGCGCGCCGGCGCCTACGTCTCCACCCGGCACCTCCTCTATTACAACGGGATCGTGCTGCGCCCCTACGAGACCCGCTATCCCTCGGAGCGCACGTCCCGGCACAACGAAACTCTCGAGGCGTTGGCCGAGGGGCTTTCGGGCCTGGGCCTCGGAAGCATCACCCTGCGTTGCCGCAGCCCCCTCTCGGACGTTCGCGTCCTCCTGGCCCGAGGCTGGTCCGCCCGCCCCAACTACAGTTATGTGGTGCCGCTGGCGGACATGGAGGTCCTGTGGTCGCGAATGGAGCAGAATCTGCGCCGTCTGGTCGGCCGGTGCGCCGAGCAGGGCGTCACGATCACGGAGGACGAGGACTTCGACGGCTTCTTTCGGCTGCACGCGCAAGTCCACGAGCGGAAGGGCGCCCGCCTGTACCTGCCGCGCGAAGCCTTCCAGCGCTACTTCGCACGCCTTCGTTCGCGGGGGATTGCCCGCCTGTACCACGCCCGGATCTCCAGCGGCGCTTCGGTCTCGACACAGCTCGTCCTGCAGGGTCCGCACCCCGTCTCGCACACGGTCGCGGCGGGTGCCGACGCGGAACATCGAAACCTGGGCGCGACCGCGTTCCTTCGCTGGAACGTCTTTCAACGCCTTTCCCGGCTGGGCGTCACGGCCAACGACCTCACCGACGCGGCGCTCAATCCGGTGACGCACTTCAAGGCACAGCTCGGAGGAGACCTCACGATGTGCCTGCTCCTCGAGAGCCCCGAGACGCCGCGCTTTCGCCGGGATCGGCGATACCGGGAGCTCGCCGCGGCGATTCGCCGGGGAGCCCGGCGCGTGGCGCGGCGTCTCCGCCCCGGACGGCGCGAACGATGAGACGAGGCAGTCGATGACTGGAGGAGAACGGCTCTGCCGCGCCCTCGAAGAGCTCGGCGTCGAAGCGGTGTTCGGCCTCCCGGGCTCGCAGAACGTGGGCCTCTTCGAGGCGCTGCGGATGTCGCGGCTGCGCACGGTCGTCGCGACGAGCGAGCTCGCGGCTGCTTTCATGGCAAACGGATACGCTCGCGCGACCGGAAGGCCCGGCGTGCTCGCGACCATCCCCGGCCCCGGTTTCACCTACGCGCTGACGGGCCTGGCCGAAGCGCTGCTGGACTCGACTCCGCTGCTTCACATCGTCGGACGGCCCGCCGACGGGCCGGGGCGTCGTTTCCAGCTCCAGGCCCTCGACCAGCGCGCGATCCTGGCTCCCATGGTCAAACGCGTCTTCGACCTCGACAACCTGGAGAACGTCGAAGCCGTTCTCGCCGACGCATACGCGCTGTGCCTTTCGGGAGAACCGGGCCCCGTGGCCGTACAGATCCCATCGAAGCTGGAAGACGATGCGGGTCCGCCGCGTTCGGTGAAGGCGGCGCCGACGTCTCCGCCCACGCCGGACACGCGCGACCTCCAGAGCCGCCTGGCAGAGGCCCGCCGGCCGCTCCTCTACGTCGGGCAGGGGGCGTGCGGCGCCGCGGCGGAGTTGGCCGAGCTCGTCGAATCGCGGCGGATCCCTCTGGTCGCGACGAGCTCGGCCCGAGGCATCCTGCCGGAGAACCACCCGTGGGTCGTGCCGTTCGACCGCGGAAGCACCGAGGCGTTGAACGAGCTCGCGGAGCGCGCCGACCTGATTCTGGCGTTGGGGTGCAAGTTCTCCCACAACGGCGCCCACGGCTTCCGTCTCAAGCTCCCCGCCGGCCGGCTGGTTCAGGTGGACGCGTCGTCCGCCGTGCTCGGCGCCAACTACGACGCCTCCTCCCTCCTCGAGGCCGACGTTCCGTGGCTGGTCCGCACGCTGCTCGACGCCACGAAGACGTCTCCGTCGGCCCCCTCCGAGTGGACGACCGAAGAGATCGACGAGTGGCGACAGAGGGCCTACGCCCGGTACGACAGTGCGTGGGAGCCCAAGGTGCGGGGCCTTTCTCCCCCGACCATCGAGACGTTCTTCGCGGCGCTGCGCGGAGCGATGCCCGCGGAGTCCTGCCTGGTGCTCGACTCCGGCCTTCACCAGATGCTCGCGAGGCGCCACTTTCCGGTGCTCGGGCCCGGCGGGTTGATGCTGCCCGCAGATCTCCAGGCGATGGGCTTCGCGCTTCCAGCCGCGATCGGCGCCCGGATCGGCCGACCCGACCGGCCGGTCGTCGCGCTGCTCGGCGACGGAGGGTTCGCCATGTCGGGCTTCGAGCTGCTGACCGCGGTTCGCGAGCGACTGCGGCTGACGGTCGTCGTCTTCAACGACGGACACTACGGCCTGATCCGCAAGCAGCAGCTGGGCCGACACCGGCACGCGTACGGGACGGACCTTCGCAATCCCGATTTCGAGGGCATCGCCGAAGCCTGCGGCGCGCGCTATTGCCGCCTTGGCGACGGCGCCGAGGGAGACCTGACCAAAGTGGTCGCCGGTCCCGGTGTGACCTTAGTCGAGGTCGTTCTGCGCGACGCGGGACGCCAGCGCACCCGTCAGGTGCGCCGCGGGCTCGCCCGGATCCTGCAGTGGCTGTACCGCCGGGGCTTCCCGGTTTCCGGAGGCTAGGCCGACCGATCGAGCTGCGTGTAGGTCAGAAGGATCAGGTCGGCGCGGCGGCGGACGCCGTACTTGGCCAGCAGGTTGGAGACGTGGAACTTCGCGGTGCGCTCCGACATGTTCAACTTGCTCGCGATTTCCTTGTTCGAAAGATTCTCGAGCAGCGCCTCGAGGACTTCCTTCTCCCGGCGTGAGAGGCGTGCCGGACCCGCGGGTCCGCGGGGACGGCGCACCGAGGTGATCGTTTCGTCGACGAACCGGGACAAGAGCGATCTCGGGACCCAGAATCCGCCGCTCGCGACTTCCTGCACCGCGCGGAGGAGCTGCTCCGTCGCTTCGGAAAAAGTCATCAGACCCTTGGCTCCCAGCCGCAACAGAGGGAAAGCGGCCGACTGATCGAAGTTCTCGGCGACGACGACGACCCGGGCGCCCGGCTGCCGGCCCAGCACCGACACCACCAGAGCCTCCGTCGTGGGCCGGTGGCCGTGGCTCTCGACGACGTAGACCGCGGCGCGAGGGACGTTCAACTTCGCCGGATCCGCGATCAGGTCGGCCTCGAGCCGTTTCGGGTTCACGGCGAGCGTCTCGTTGTCCAGCAGACGCTGAAATTCCGACAGCACGAGCGGATGGAACGCGAGCAGGCACACCGAAGCCCTGCGGGTCGACCGGGGAGCCTTTGTCATTGCTTCGAATCAAGGGTACGGGATTTGTCTTGCCGGGGCAAGCGGGCCGACTGACCGACTGGACAGGTTTGGCGATTACCCCTGCCTGTACGACGAGGGGACTCCTCGGCCAGTAGCCCGGTGTGCTCCACGTCACTACCCTCGGGATTCAAACCTTGTCGAAGGAGTCCAATCCATGGTTTACCGGTTCCCCTATTCTCGCGTGCTGTTCGCGGTTCTTCTCGTCCTCGTCGGAACCTCCCTCGTCTCCGCCACCGACTTCTACGTGGCACCAAACGCGAGCGCCAACGGCAACGGCAGTTTCTCGAATCCGTGGAAACTGCAGACCGCGCTGAACCAGCCCACGGCGGTGCTGCCGGGCGACACGATCTG
>JBKOVK010000028.1:0-4885 GCA_046724475.1 Acidobacteriota bacterium
GCGGATCCGGGCGGCCGCGGACGCGCGCGTGCTCCTGCCCGGAGCGATCTACGGCGAGGGCTACCGGGAATTGCTCGCCAACGCGGCCGTCTACGTCCAGGCCACGGAGGTCGGCGGGACGCATCCCGCGCTGGTCGAGGCCCTGGGTTTCGGGCGCGTCGTTTGCTACAACCAGACTCCGGAGAACGAAGAAGTCGCGGCCGGCGTCGCGCTTCCATTCGACGTGCACGCGCCGGGCTCCCTGGCCCGCCTCCTGACCGCGGTCCTGGACGATCCGGCGGGTCACTCCGTATGGAAAGAACGAGCACTTGAACGGACGCGACAAAGATATCGTTGGGACGATGTCGTCGATCGATACGAAGCCATCCTTGAAGGGCGTCCCGTCATCTCATAACATCGCAGAGACCGGCCACGAGCCCTGCCCCGGTTACGTTCGATGCTGAAGCAGAAAGCCCGCGCCATCGCCATTGGAGTGCTCGTGACGGACCTCGCCTTGACGGCGTTGGCTTTTCCGGTGACCTGGGCGCTCCGCCATGGATGGCTGACGCAGGCGTTTCCAAGACTCTTTCCGCTGCCTCTGGCGCCTTTCGAACAGTATCTGCAGCTGCTCTTCTTCATCCTGCCGATCTGGGGTCTCCTGCTGTATGCGGCGGGCTTCTATCGCAGCCACCGCACGCTCCCGCTCGGGGAAGAGATCTGGGCCGCGGCGAAAGTCGCGTTCGGCGGGCCGGCGATTCTCGTCGTGCTGATCTACGGCCTTCGGATGGATTTCGTGAGCCGCTGGTTCCTGGTTCTGTTCGGCATCGTCAACTTCGCCCTGCTGACCACCGAGAAAGTCGCGCTGCGCCTGACGTCCCGCTGGGTGCGCTCGCGCGGATTCAACTTCCGGACCGCCCTGATCGTGGGCACCGGTCCGAAGGCCGCCCAGTTCGCCGACTTTCTCGAAGCGCATCCCCACTGGGGATTCCGCGTGATCGGGTACCTCGACGACGACAACGGCCGCGAGATCGGCCTGAAGGACCGCTGGCCATGTCTAGGCCGCATCACGGACATGGAGACGATCCTGTCGAGCGAGGTCGTGGACGAAGTCATCTTCGTCATCGAGAAGGGCAAGCTGGGGGAGTACGAAGAAGCCCTCATGGTCGCCGAACGCCATGGCGTGCGGGCCCATGTGTCTCTGGACATCTTTCCGCACGTGCTGGCGCGGCCGGTGCTCGAGGAGCTCGACGGGATTCCCCTCTTGACGTTCACGACGACGCCGTCGAATCCCGGCCAGCTGGTCGCCAAGCGGGCCCTGGACCTGGCTCTCTCGCTGGCGCTCTTCATCCTGACCCTGCCGATCCAGGTCCTGGCCTGGCTCGGGATCCTTTTGACGACCGGGTTTCCGGTCTACTTTCGGCAGGTTCGCTGTGGGCTGAACGGCCGCCACTTCACGCTGGTGAAGTTCCGCACGATGGAGCCCGGCGCCGAGGAGAGGCTGTCGGAAATCTCGCACTTGAACGAGATGACGGGCCCGGTTTTCAAGGCCTCCCGGGATCCCCGGCTCACAATGGTGGGCCGGCTCCTGCGCCGGCTCTCGATCGACGAATTGCCGCAGCTCTGGAACGTGATCGTCGGGGACATGAGCCTGGTCGGCCCCAGACCCCCGCTCCCGGAAGAAGTCGCTCGCTACGAGCCCTGGCAGAGGCGTCGGCTGAGCATGAAGCCGGGGCTGACGTGTCTCTGGCAGATCTCGGGGCGCAGCGAAGTGGACTTCGACCGGTGGATGGCGATGGACCTGACCTACATCGACACCTGGTCTCCGCTGCTGGACCTGAAGATCCTGCTCAAGACCGTGCCAGCGGTGCTGACCGGGAAAGGGGCGCGGTAGGCGCTACCTGTTCCCGTCCGTCTCGACAGTGCCGCCGGCCTCGGACTCCTTGAACATGTACTTGATGGAGGCCTTCGGAATCAGAAGGTTGGGACCCTTGTCCCGGTTGACCTTCAAACATGCCTTGTCGTACCACTCGATCCACCCATGGATCTGCTCCCCGTCGGTGAGCACGACGACCATGGGAGTCTTGGCCGCCATCTGCTTGAGGTAGTAGTAGCTCTCGGCATTGGTCTGTTCGGGGGGGACCTGCTTGCGCTGGGCGAACGAGCGCGTCGGGTAGCGGTCCGCGAGATCCGAAAGGTTGGGCCGAATCAGTTTGCGGTTGGCGGCTGCTCCTTCGTCTTCGCCTCTGTAGGCGCCGCCGGAGTTTCTATTGACCACGGCTGACTCTCTTTAGTCCCGGTAAAAGGTGGGACGCTTTGATGGCTCAAACAGGCAGCTCGACGGGATTATTCTGCTTTCGAGGCTGGGGAGGGGGCCCCTCGTCCTCGTAGGCTAGGCAGCACATCAGCCGGCCGCACATCCCCGAAATCTTGGACGGATTGAGCGAGAGATTCTGGTTTTTCGCCATCTTGATGGTTACGGGGTGGAAGGACTTAAGAAACGTCGAGCAGCAGAGGGTCAGGCCGCAAGGCCCGATTCCTCCCCGCATCTTCGTCTCGTCCCGGGGCCCGACCTGCCGCATCTCGATGCGGACGGGGTGCTTCATGGCCAGGTCCGAAACGAGCTTGCGGTAGTCGATCCGAGCCTCGGAAGTGTAATAAACCGTGACCTTTCGGCCGTCGAAGGTCTCCTCGGCGCGGATGACCTTCATGTTGAGGCGCTTCTCGACCGCCAGGGTCCGGGTGTCGTCTAAAAACCTGACTTCCCGGGCGACCTTGGATTTGTAGGCCGCCTGGTCGGCCTCGGAGGCAACCCGAACCAGGCGCCGGGAATCCCGCAACTGACACTGTTTCAGGATCATGGGCCGCATGTTCGTGATCTGGGCGTGCTCGAGGCCCGAGTCGCCCTCCACGATCACCCGCTGGCCGCGGGAAACATCCAGGCCCATGGTGTCGCAAAGGACGTTCCGGCCGTCCTCGTGCTCGTTGATTCGGATACCGACGTACTGGCCGGGGTTATAGGCATTGCCTACCCCGCAGCCGCCGCCGCTGCCACAGCCACCCATCGAAAATACCCCCGGCCCCGAAGTTACCATGACCTATCGACCGCTCCGGGTGTCTTCAGCCCCCTGTCCGAACGGGCATCGCGGCCCGGGAACCTGTCCTTCTTGACAGGTCCGGGAAGTCGCTTATAGGGTACGGCCAGTTTTCGGACCTCGAATTCTCCGTTGGCTTGTTCCGGGTGGGTCGCGTCCTTTCGCGGCGCTCATCGCGGGGGGCGTGAGGAGGAGATCGGCGGGCGCCAAAACGCCCGTCCTCGTGATTCGGGCGGCCTCGCGGCCGCCCTTTTTTCTGGACTCAGCCTTCCGGGGAGAGTCTCTCGACGACGTCGAGGAGCATCCGCTCGGGCGAGGCCGCTTGGATCCTCACGACTCCGGGGACGCCGCACGCCGCGAAGAGAGGAGGACCGCCGGGGTCTTCCTCGCGCAGCAGACGGGCCGCGTCGGGAGCGTCCGCGTCCGAAAGGAGCAGGACGGCGTCGATGCGGCGGTTGCGCGCGAGCCGATCGAGTGCGTCCTCGGCGTCGCTCGCGGTGACGATTTCGATCGAGGGATGACCGGACCCGAAGGCCGCGAGCTCCGAGGCGGCTTCGCCCACCGCCAGGATCGTGATCACTTCGGGGCCTTCTCGACCCAGAGGACCGCGAGCCCACCCGGGATCGGTTTCTCCTTTCCCTCGGCGAGGTAGAAAACGAACGTCCACAGGCCCGCGGACGTCGGCGTGAAGCGGAAGGAGAAGTCTCCGGTGGAATTCTCGCGGATCCGGTCCTCGGTCCTGGCGCCGACGACCTGCATGGACTTGTGTCCCTCTTCGACGTACGCGAGCTGGGGCTCGGGATAGGTGTAACTGGTGCGGGAGCTGGCTTCGGCCTTCGAGAGCGGACGGGGCGACGACTCGTGGGCGATCGTCACGAAGCGCAGGCGCTGCGACGACAGAGGCCGTCCCTCGAAGAGCACGGTCTCGGGATTGTTGCTCGAACGCTGAAGTGAGAGCTCCTGAAGCCTTCGGGTCTGGAACTCCTGGGCCATTCGAAAGTTGTTGCCCTTGAGCGCGTAGCCGACGCCGACGTGGGTGGCATTGGGGTCGAGGATCGTGCGGCGATGCCCGTCGTAGGGAGGCTTCTCACGCATCATGTCGGCCTGGCCGGCGAGCGCGAGCTCCAGCGCGGACTCCTTGAACTTCGGTCCGGTCGTGCGCCACGAAACGGAATTCTCCTCGCCCATGCCGAAGACGCCGGCGAGGGCTGTCCGCGCGTAGGGCGGAATCCCGTTCGTCAGGAAATGGCCGAGCGTCCCTTCTTCGACCTGAGCTTCGGCGAACGCGTCGGCGCCGCGGGACGCACCCTCATCCCATGCAAGGGGGGGCAATTTCGCATCGGCGCGGTCCTTGTTGATGCGGTTGAACACCGCGGCCTTGACCGGGTCCTCGGGCCTGGAGGGCGCGGGGTAGGCCTCGACGAGCGGCTTCTGGAGATTCGGCCAACGGACCGAGAGCTTCTCGGATTGGGTCTTCGGCGGCGGCTCGACCGCGGCGCAGGCCACGGCCAGCAGCACGGCCACTGCACACAGCCGTGCTAGCTTCACGGGATGACGCCCTCGATTCGCTTCGGAACGTCCGGCTGGCGCGCGGTCATCGCCGATGAGTTCACGTTTTCCAATGCGCGGCGTGTCGTCGCCGCGATCGCGCGCGTGCTCTCTTCAAACGGCCACTCGAGCGGCCCCGTTCTGGTGGGATTCGACACACGCTTTCTCGCCGACCGATTTGCCCTCGAAGCCGCCCGGATCCTCGCCCGCCACGGCTTTGCCGCCGAGGTGTGCGCCCGGCCCGTACCCACGCCGGTTCTGGCCTT
>JBKOVK010000125.1:0-8103 GCA_046724475.1 Acidobacteriota bacterium
GCCTGACGGACCTCAATCCCTCCGGGGGAGGAGAGGGGTCGGGTCTCGTTGGCGACTTCCGCTTCGCCATCGGCCACGCGCTCTCGGGCGATGCCATCACCATCCGAGTGGCGGGCACAATCGAGCTGGCGGCGGGACTGCCCGCCATCAGCCAAAACATCTGCATCAAAGGACCGGGCGCGCATCTTTCGACTGTTCGCGGTATCGGAGGCAGCGTCTTCCTGGTCGACGTCGGCGCCTCCGTGAACCTGACCGGTTTTCAGATCACCGGCGGGCGTAGCAACGGCGGCGGCATCTTGAACCGCGGCAACCTCACGGTGAACGGCGCGGTGATCTCGGGCAACTCCGCCGGCGATCCGACAAACGGTAACGGAACGGGGGGAGGCATCTGGAACTACATCGGGGCCACGCTGGTATTGAACGGGTCTGTCGTCAGCGGAAACACCGCCATCGGCAATCTGTCCTATGCCGCGAGCCGCGGCGGCGGCATCGCGAACTACGGCAACCTCACCCTCAACAACTCGACCGTCAGTGGCAACGTGGCGTCGCAAGGGTCCGGAGGCGGGATCGCCTGCCCGCTTCCAAGCGCCACGCTCACATTGATCAACTCCACGGTCAGCGGGAATTCTTCGCCCGGAACGCCGGGAGGCGGAGGCATCGACAACCGGGGAACCTTTACCGCGCGCAACAGCATCGTCGCCGGAAACAACGACGGCGATCTCTTCGGCAACGTCGCGTCGGAAGGTTTCAATCTCTTCGGCACCGTGAACGGGAGCGGCTTCGCCCCGACCGACCTGCTCGACGTGGCGCCTTTGCTCGGGCCGCTTCAGAACAACGGAGGATCGACGCCCACGATGGTTCCGCTGGTCGGCAGTCCGGCCGTCGATCTCATCCCCGGAACTGCGGGAAGCGACTTCCCATCCACCGATCAACGGGGCATTTCTCGACCCCAGGGCTCGATGGCGGACTGCGGGGCTGTCGAAGTCGAATCGAGCCAACCCGCTCGGCTGCGAGGACCTGGACTTGGGCCGCAGTCCCCGCAGTCCTCCGGCGCCACGCCGGAGGCGCAGGCTCAGAGCGCATCGCCCCGCATGCCGGTCGTCCTCGCCGATCCCGTTCGACCGGCTCCGAGGGCGGTCAGCGTCCGTTCGTCCGGCGGAGTCGAGCCGTGTAGTCCACAGTGAAGCAGGCATGAACCTGCTTTGGCTCTGAACAGCGGACACCGTCCAAAGGCTGTTCGGCGTGACAGTCCTAGGTCACTGTACCTAAACAGTTCCGCCGCACAGTAGCCGGCTTCGGTATCGACGTGTACGTTTTTCTTGCGTTTCTCTTTTTCGGGAGGTCTAGGTGACGGAGCGAACCGCTCGACCGCCGAAGCGATCGGTACCGAGGACACACACAGTCCTCCCGGCCGCATACGTCCTCCTCCTCTGCGGGACCCTCGCCGCCGAGACCCGGACTGTAACGCTGCCGGCCGCGGCTTCGATTCAGGGGATGGCGCCGTTCTACTCGGACGTCCGCGTTTTCAACATCTCCTACACCGAGAGCCTGACCGTCACGGCGATCTATCGCTGCTACATAGGCAATCCCTGCCCGGGGTCGTTCGTCTCCCAGACGATCTTCGTTCTCGCTCCGCGCGAGTCGCGGGCATTCGACGACATGATTGCAACGACCTTCACCGCGCCGAACACCGCAGGCGCGGTGGAGTTCGAGTTCAAGAGCTCCCGCAGCGACGACGTCGAGTCTCCCGCCGTAGAGGAAGACGCCGGTCTCGCATCCTCGTGGGAGAAGGAGGAGGGGGCACCGGCCCTTCTCGTCGTGAGCGGTCGCCTGTATTCGCCGTTCCCAACCCCGACCGTGGGAATGCTGATTCCCGGTCTATCCAAATCGGAGGCCTACGCCAACTCGATGCTGACTTCGGTCATCAACGGGGGGCCGGGCGCAGGCTTTCGGACCAACGCGGGCCTCTTCAATCCGACCGATGCGGCGGTCGACGTGACTCTTCAGGTGCTCGACGGCTCCGCCCCGGTGGGCGAGCCGGTGGAAAGAACCGTTGGGGCGCATTCCGGCCTCCTGATCAACGGCATCTTTGCCGAGGCCGGCATTCCGACTCGGGAGACGGCCGACGGCGCGATCATGGTCAACGCCACCGGCAGGATTTTTTCCTACGCCGTCGTCATCGACAACAACACGACGGATCCCTACCTCGTGCTCGGCGCCCAGGACCTGCCGCCGCAGCCATTCACTCCAGTGGCGACGGACACGCACACGCCGACCCGAACGCGGACACCGACCCAGCCGGGCCCGACGGCCACCCGCACGCCGACGGGCCCATTGCCGACCGCCACACTCACGCAGCCGCCTCCTCCGCCGCCCACAGCGACTCGAACGCCGGCACCTCCGAGCGCTACGGCCACGCGCACTGCGACGGCTCCCGCAGCGACGGCCACACAAACTCCAACCGGGCCGCCCCCGACGGCGACTCGTACGGCCACGCCGGCTCCTCCCACGGCTACACCAACCCGGACGCCGACGTCGGCGCCGCCCTCCGCGACGCCGACCCACACCGCGACAGCTCCTCCCTCGACGGCGACGCCGTCGCGGACGCCGACGTCGGCTCCGCCCACGAACACTCCGACTCAGACTCCGACCTCGGTCCAACCGACGGCGACACCGACTCCGACGGCGACGTCAGGACCGCCGACGGCGACGCCCACGCAGACGCCGACTCCGGTGCCGCCTACGACCACTCCCACGCTCACGCCGACGTCCGTACCGCCCACGCCGACGCCCACGGCGACGCCTCCCGCGCCGACACCCACGCCGGCGCCGATCACGGTCACGCTGGTGGCCACGCAGTTCCAATGGAGCTTCAACGGGGGCGGCCCGGACTTCACCTTCCAGGTGGGGCAGTCCTACCAACTGCTGATCAGCGACGGAGATCCGCCCGGCTCACCCGATCATGGCTTCAACGGCGTATCGGCCCTGGGCCTGGCCTCCGCGCACCTGGTGGCCGGTGATCCTCCGGTCGTCGAGAACCTCACGCCCACGTCCGGCCAGGTCGGAACCTACAACTACAGGTGCAACGTGTCGAGCTGCGGCAGCGGGCACGACAACATGAACGGCCAGATGACGGTGGCGCCATGACACACGGCGGAACCATCGTGAACAGTCGGACCGTGCATCCGAGGCTCCTGCGCCTCCGTGCCCTCGTTCCCCACGGACTGGCCATCCTCGCCCTGACGTGCGGAATTGCCGTCGCGGAGACCCATCCGCAGGTGGTGACGCTGCCGGCGGCGGCGTCGATTCAGGGCATGGCGCCTTTCTACTCGGACGTGCGGGTGTTCAACATCTCCTACCGTGACCGCTTGACCATAACCGCGACCTATCGCTGTCACATCGGCAATCCGTGCCCCGACTTCCCGCCGCAGATCGCGTTCGCGCTTCCACCCCGGGGATCCCGGAGTTTCGACGACATGGTCGCGTCGACGTTCATTGCTCCCAACACGGCGGGCGCGGTGGAGTTCGCATATTCGAAGTTCGGAGGCGACGACGACGTGGCATCGCTCGACGCGAAGGAAGAAGGCGGATCGGACTCACTCCTCGTGACCAGCCGTCTCTACTCGACGTCTCCCACTCCGACCGTGGGCATGCTGATTCCCGGGCTCCCGTCGTCCCGGGCAAGAGTGAATTCGGTGCTGACATCGCTTCGTAACCTGGGACCAGGCGCGGGGTACCGCACCAACGTCGGGGTCTTCAACCCGGGAGAGATCGCCGTCGACGTCACGTTCCGGATTCTCGACGGATCCTCTCCGGTAGGTGTGCCGGTGCAGCGGACCGTGGAAGCGCACTCCGGCGTCCAACTGAATGGAATATTCGCGCTTTGCGGAGTCGGAGAGCTCGAGACGCTCCGCGGTACGGCCATGGTCAACGCCACGGACCGGGTCTTCTCGTACGGCGTCGTCATCGACAACAACACCACGGATCCGTACCTCGTTGTCGGCACCGAAGACCTGCCGCCGCAAGGAATCAGCCCGGTTCCGACCGCAACCCGAACGCCGACGGCTTCGGGTCCGACGGCGACTCGCACGCCAACCCCGCAGGCGCCCACGGCAACGGCCACGCCTGCTCCTCCGGGTCCAACGGCGACGAGTACTCCAACGGTGCCGGGTCCGACGACCACGCCGACTCCCACTGTGCCGGGTCCGACGGCGACTCGCACGCCCACGCTCCCGGGTCCCACGGCCACGCGCACGCCCACGCTTCCGGCTGCCACGTCGACTCCGACCCGCACTCCCACGCCGCCACCTCCGACGGCGACGCCGACCCGCACGCCCACGCCGCCGCCGCCCACGGCGACACCGACTCCGCCGGGGCCCGAGATCCGTCGGGTCGACGTCGGCGGACCGGGCGGTTCGAACATCTTCGTGGACACCGTGGAAGGCGGATCCGATTCGCACATCAAGGTTGGGGACACGATTCACTGGGTCTGGGTCGACACCCACCACAACACCGTGTCCGGTACCAATTGCACTCCCAACGGGCTTTGGGAATCGCCGCTCCAGGATTCGGGGACGTTCGACTACACGTTTAGCCAGGCCGGGACTTACCCCTACTACTGCGACCCGCACTGCGACTCGGGCATGACGGGGACCATCTTCGTCACGCCTTAGGCCCGCTCGCCGAGCGGCGAAGGGAGCCAATGAACAAGACGACGAGGGTGATCACGGCTGTGCTCTGGATCGTCATCGGCATGGACGCCTGGACGATGGCTCAGGAAACACAAACGCCACCGCAAGAGCCGCCTCGCCCGCCGGAGGGAACGACGACGACCGACAAGAAAGACGCCGTCCGCTTTCGGCCCATCGAGTCGAACGTGATCATCAACCTTCCGGCGGTCGAGGTGCCGCCCAATGGGACCCTCACGTTCCTCGTCACGCACCGATTCGAGCAACCCTTACAGGACGGCGACATCCACAACTTCTTCACGCTCGACAGCGGCAATACGTGGGGGTTCGGGCTCTGGTACGCGCCGGTGAAGAATCTGAACGTCGGCTTCTATCGGTCCTCGTATCTCGACGTGTACGAGGCGTCCGCCCAGTACCAGCTGCCCAAACTCGGAGGATTCGGGGCGTCACTGCGGTTCGGCGAGGACTGGCGCACGCAGCCAGGCGTTGCGAGCCCGCACTCGAACTTTTTCGCCCAGGCGATTCTCGCGTACTCCTTCGGCCCGTATGTCCGGCTGACTGCGGTGCCGACGTTTCTGCAGCGCATCAACGGAAGCGTCACGTCGTACATCAACAGGCCGCCCCCTCCGCATGACCAGTCGTGCGAGCCCGTCCCCGCGCAGAACCCGACGTTCCTGTGCTCCGGGTTGTACGAGAACGTGTTCAACGTTCCGGCCGCCATCTCGGTCGCGTTGACCCACTCCATCACGATCCACGGCGAGGTCACGCCGCGTCTCGGGAAGTACGATGCGAAGGGCGTGGGCTGGGCCGTCACGCTGGAGAAGTCCCTTCTGCGTCACCGGTTCGCGTTCTTCGCGGGCAATCAGCGCAACACGACCGTCGATCAATACACGGTAGGCATCCCGTACGACCGATCGCCGAAGAACATTTACATCGGTTTCAATCTTTACCGGGCCTGGAAGCTCAACTAGGCCGACGGCTTCTGTAGCCGTCCTCAGCATCACGAAGCGCTGCGATCGACTCCGTCGCCCGCACCGGGCCGTCGGCGGCGCCGCGAGCGAGGCCGGGGTCGGTCAGCGGAGCCGGACTGTGAATCGGCCGCGCCCTGCAATCCCGGGACCTGATCCGGCTGGAGCTGGATCTCGAGCTGGTTCTCGACCCCGAAGACGCCGCGCACGGAACGCACTCCGTGGAGAAGGCGATCGACTTCCTCTGCGGGCACCGGGCCCGTCAACATGACCATGCCGTTCTGAGCCGTGACTTCGATCGAAGAGGGATTGACGACCAGATGGCCGAGCTTCGCCCGGACGCGCTCCTGCAAGACGTCGTCGGTGACGACCTCTTCCTCCTTGCCGAGCCGCCGAACCTTCGCAACGGCGCCGGTCCCGCGATTGGTGAGGTCGCGCCAGGTCTTTCCGGCCGTTTCACCGAGCTTGCGGGCCGCGCGGGCGCTGCGGTCGCGAATGACCGCGCGGCGCCGCTTCCCCGACTGCGGATCGAGAAGAGCCATCAGGCCCGCGCCCACCGCCGCGGCGCCGACGCTCCAGAGCAATTTGTCTTTCTTGTTCTTCATGGATCTCCTTTCGCCGGCCGCGTCGCCGGTCCTTTGCGGGACCGAACGCTGGTACCGGGTCCTCCGCATTCAGGAGTCGCAAGATTGCTGCCATGCCAAGAAGTCTTCCCCAGGTATTGGCGTAGAGGCGGCCGCTCTCGTCGCCTTTTAAGGAGCAGAGCACCGGCGTAATATCGAAGCGAAGGCCCTGGTAGATGCCGACACTCAACCTGCCCTGGAACTGCCCCAACCCGTACTGCGAGGAACCGCACAATCCGACCTCGATTCCCGTCAACGGGGTCGTCAAGTGCCGGAGCTGCGGCTGGGAACGCAAGATCGTCGCTCCGGAGCCCGAGAACCTCGACGAATTCCCGGGCCTCTTCACCCCGATCGAGCCCCCCAAGGAAGGCGGATAGACTCCGCCGCGTGACGCCTCGCGATTCGGAGATCCTCGACCTGCTTCGCAAGACGGGGTCGCGGGTCCTCTCGTTCAAGGACCTCTCGAAGGCCTTCCACGTCGACAAAGACGGAGAGGACGCCTTTCGCGCCCGGCTCGACGAGCTGGAGCGGCGGGGGGAGATCGCGAGGGTCCGGGGCGAGAAGTACTCCGCGATCGAGTACTCGAACCTGGTTGCGGGACGGCTGACCGTCCGCCCGGAGGGCTTCGGGTTCGTCCTTGTCGAAGACGGGGAAGACCTGTTCATCCCGCGCCCAGGAATGAGCGGCGCGCTGGACGGCGACACGGTGCTGGCGCGCGTCGAGCGGACGCGGGCGGCCGGCCGGCGGGGAGGGGAGGGACGGATCTCTGGCGTCGTGGTGCGCGTCTTGGTCCGGGCCCGGGAAAAGGTCGTGGGGAGATTCGAGACGCAGGATGGCCGGAAGGTCGTCCTCCCGTACGACCCCAGGATCGACGCGGTCATCCGCATCCCCGCGGGGAAGGGAGGCGGCGCGGAGGAAGGGGAGATCGTCGAGGTGCGCCTGACCGCGTTCCCCGACGCGCGCCGCGTGGCGCAGGGAGAGGTCGAGGAGAGGCTGGGCTTTCTGGGCCAGCCGGGCGTCGACATCGAGATCGTGCTCCGATCCCACAACCTTCCGCCGCGCTTTCCCGAGCCGGTCGTTGAGGAGTCGCTGCGCTTTCCGGAAGCGGTCGCACAGGAGGACATACGCGGGCGCGTGGACTTCCGCGACCATGCGATCGTGACGATCGACGGCGAGACGGCCAAGGACTTCGACGACGCGATCGAGGCCGAGAAGATTCCCGGCGGCTATCGCATCGGGGTGCACATCGCCGACGTCTCGCACTACGTCGCCGAGGGAACGGCGCTGGACGACGAGGCGCGCTCCCGCGGAACCTCCGTCTACTTCCCGGGACGCGTCCTGCCGATGCTGCCGGAGCGTCTCTCCAACGGGCTCTGCTCCCTGAATCCGCAGGTCGACCGTCTGGTTCTCTCGGCGATCCTGGACCTGGACGAGAAGGGCCGCGTCACGGGGTCGCGTTTCCAGAAGGGCGTCATCCGCAGCGCCCACCGCATGACGTACACCGAGGTCGCGCGGCTGCTCGAGACGCCGCCGACGTCCGACGATCGGCTGCGCTACGGATCGTTCCTCGACGCCTTCCACCTGATGGCCGAGGTCGCGGCTCTCCTGCGGACGCGACGGGAGGCCCGCGGCGCGATCGACTTCGATCTACCCGACGCCGACATCGTTCTGGACGACGAGGGTCTGGTGGTGGGCATCATCCCCGAGTCGCGCAACGTGGCCCACCGTCTGATCGAAGAGTTCATGCTCGCCGCCAACGAGGCCGTCGCCAAGAAGCTCCTCTTCGCCAAGCAGCCCGCGATCTACCGCGTCCACGACCGTCCG
>JBKOVK010000016.1:0-48340 GCA_046724475.1 Acidobacteriota bacterium
TAGCCCTCCCGCACGGCTTCGGCGTAGGCGGCGAGCGCGCGCTCGCGGCCGGCGAAGGCGGAAACGAGCATCAGCAGGGTCGAGCGGGGCAGGTGGAAGTTCGTCAGCAGGGCATCGATCGCTCGGAACTCGAAGCCCGGCATGATGAAGAGGTCGGTCGAGAAGCGCAGGTCGTGATCCCCGGAGGCGAGCCCCTCCGGCCGGAGGGAGGCGGCCTCGAGCGAGCGCGCCACGGTCGTGCCGACCGCCACGACGCGGTGCCTCTCGGCCCTCGCGCGCGCGATCGCCGCCAGCGTCTTCGCCGGGATCGTCACTTCCTCGGCGGCGAGGGCATGCGCGTCGGTGTCTTCGACGACGACGGGCCTGAAAGTGCCGGCGCCGACGACGAGTGTGAGGTCGGCGACCTCGATTCCGCGTTCGCGAAGCCGGTCGAAGATCTCGCGGGTGAAGTGAAGCCCGGCGGTCGGCGCCGCGACCGCCAGCGGCTCGCGCGCGAAGACGGTCTGGTACGCTTCGCGGTCCGCGGCGCGATCCGGCGCCCCGGCCTCGCGGCGAATGTAAGGCGGAAGGGGCGTGCGGCCGATTCGCGAGAGCAGCGCATCGTCGAGCGGACGGTCGAACGCCACGTGTCGCACGCCATCGTCGTCCACGGCCTCGACGCGCGCGGCCAGGCCCTCTTCGAAGCGGATCGTCCGCCCCGGCTTGGCCCGGCGGCCGGGTTTCGCGAGCGCTCGCCAGCGCGTGCCGGCGGAATCCTCGTGAGAGAGCAGGAAGATCTCGACGAGACGATCCTCGGCATCCCTTCCGTAGAGACGCGCGGGACGTACGCGGACGTCGTTGCGGACGAGCAGATCGTCGGCGCGAAGGAGCTCGGGGAGATCGACGAAGCGCCGATGGTCGATCGCGCCCGTCCTGCGCTCGAGAACGAGCAACCGGCTCTCGCCGCGCGGACGCGCCTCCTGCGCGATCCGATCCGGCGGGAGGTCGTAGTCGAAGAGATCCACGCGCACGCGGCGTAGGGTATCCGCGGGAAGGCTGCGTTACCGGAGGTAACGGGCAGCGCGACGGGGATCGACGACTGACCCGTGACCGGGGTTCGCTAAGTGGCTCTCCGGCCGCGTCTTCGCGGGCCCTTAGAACACGTGGCACGGCAGTTGGAGCAAGGCATACCGGAAACGGAGGGACATTCATGACGGATCGCGCGTTTTGCTCGCTCTCCGCTGTGCTGGCCTGCGTGTTGGTGCTGACGGCGGTCGTTCTGCTCTTCTGGCCCTCGCTGCACGCCTGAAATAGCCTGCGGCCGTGGGGGAGGACTATCCCGACGGCCGCGGGCGGGTCCGCATCGAGGCGGCGGGGATCCCCATCGAAGGCGTCTCGATCGCGGGCCACGAATCCTTCTACAAGCTCCCGACGTTTCGGACGCTGCTCGAATTCGGGCGCGCTCCGGAGGACGTCGTCGGCTACCCGACGGTCGCCGTCACGCACGGCCATCTCGACCACATCGCCGGCCTCGCGCACTACGCGTCGCGGAGGCGGCTCCAGGGCCTTCCGCCGGCGCGGATCCTGGTTCCGAGCGAGGCCGTGAGCGCGGTCGCGCGCTGGGTCGACGCGTGCGAAGAGCTCGAGAAGATTCGCTACTCCATCGAGGTCGTGCCGGCCTCGCCCGGCGACCGGATCACGCTCCGGAACGATCTGGAGCTGACAGTCCTGCCGGGACGGCATCGCGTGCCGGCGGTCGGCTACCTCTTCTCGGAGGTCAAGCACAAGCTTCTCGAGGAGTTCGGGGGACGGCCGGGCCACGAGATTGCGGAGCTGAAGGCGAAGGGAGTCGCCGTCACGCGTCGCGAGGAAGTGCCTCTGCTCGCGTACACCGGCGACTGCGGAGAGGCGATTTTCGACGCCGCGCCCGAGATTCTGCGCGCGAAGGTGCTGTTGATCGAGTGCTCGTTCCTTTTCCCCGAGGACGTCTCTCGGGCTCGCGAGTACGCGCACATCCACCTCGACGACATCCTCGCGCGCGCGGATCGCTTCGAGAACGAGGCTCTCGTCCTGACGCACTTCTCCCAGCGCTACCGCGCCGAGGAGATCCGGCAGGCTCTGGCGGCGATCCCCGTGCCGCTGGCCGCCCGCGTGGTCCCCTTCCTACCCCCGTTATGATGGGGGCGCGCTTGTGGGGTAGTTGAGCTGGTACAACGTCCGGCTGTTAACCGGAAGGTCGGTGGTTCGAGTCCACCCCCCACAGCCAGGCTCAGACTCCTAGCGGCCCGCTTCGCGGGCCAACCGAAGGGGGAGGGGAAGTCTCTCAGCGACGCTCTCCCAAGGATTCGACAGCACGCCTTATTCCGCTGCTGCGCTCCGGCTCCCGCGGCGCGAGGCTCCTCCCTCGGTTACTTCGGGAGACTCCTCGCGCCGCGACCAGTGCGAGTGGCGGGAGTCAGCGGGCAGCGGTGTGGGGCTTTTCCTTGCGAAGGCGCTCGATCTCGAGCTCCTGAGGCCGTGTCGGAGCCCAGTTCGGATTCCACTTTCGATTCTCGGTCAGCAACTTCTCGGCTCGCTCGAGGTCCCCCTTGCGCGCCAGGACCTCAGCCATGTGGGCGCGGGCCTCGTAGATCAGGCGGCGCTCCACGAAGCTGACGTAGGGCGTTGGCGGCTCGGCGACCTTCTTCCACACCGCGAATGCCTCGTCGGTCTTCCCCTGCTTTTCGAGGGCCTGGGCGGTCAGCAGGAGGACCCCACCGTCCTGACGGGGCTGTGGATAGCTCTCGCTCTTCGGCTCTTTGGCGGCGAACTCTTCGAGCTTCGTTGTGACGAACGCCAGTTTCGGCATCGCAGCCGCCGGGTTGCCCGCGCACACGTCGAGAGCGGCGTCAGCGATGGCCTTGTGGAGCTCGCCGTACTTGGAGCCTGGCGGAAGCTTCACCAGCCGCGCGTGGA
This sequence comes from Acidobacteriota bacterium, assembly GCA_046724475.1. Lineage (GTDB taxonomy): Bacteria > Acidobacteriota > Thermoanaerobaculia > UBA5066 > Gp7-AA6 > DAHUXD01. Next base: position 2,935 of record JBKOVK010000016.1, read on the forward strand.
TCTCCTCGAGGCGTGCCGAGTCCTCGCTCTCGCAAGCCGCGCGCAGGGCCATGAAGTAATACTGTCGGCGTAGGTCTACTTGCTCCACCAACTCCGCCGCCTTCAGGTAGGCGTCTACGGACTTTGTGTATTCGCCTATGCCTTCGTACGCCACGGCGAGATGCACATAAGAGTCCACGAAGTCCGGCTTGATTGCCAGGGCGCGGTTGAGGTTCTCGATCGCCTCGTCGTAGCGGCCGGAATAGGCCTGGACCTCACCGAGAGAGTCGTAGGGGTTTGGCGTATCGGGTTCCAGAAGCTGGTACCGCTTGAATGCCTCGGCCGCCTTTTCGTACTCGCCGCGCCAGCCGTAGAGATATCCGATCTGGTTGTATGCCTCGGCATTGTTGGGATCGATCGAGAGAAGCTCCTCGAAGATCTTAATCGCGCGGTCCGAGTTCCCATTGCGGATCTCTTTGGTGGCGAGCACCATGGCGGACTGGGTATCGGCCGGAAACTTATTGTGGATCTCGCTCGCAATATTGGCGCCGTCGTCTACCCGCTTCTCCTCGAAGGAAAGAGCCATCTCAACTTTCAGCCGCTCCAGCTCGGTCAGTCGGTCCTTCTCCTTCGCCGCTCGCTTCAATAGCGCGACGCGCTGATTGTCGTCGTCGGTATGACGGGCGAGGCCGAGCATCGCCATCGCGAAGCTCGGATCGAGCTCCAGCGCTCTGGAAAAGGCCAGGCGGGCCTCCTTTGAGTAGAAGCGGTGCTCGTTTTCGAGGCCTTTGAGAAACATGTCATAGGCGGCGAGGTTCAGAGTGGGCTTTGTAGAGAGCTGCTTCTCGTCATCTGTTGCGAGAGCGACGCCCAGCGCCTGCGCCACCTGGGTAGCGATACCCGCCTGGACTTCGAAAACGTCCGTCAGCGCTGCGTCGAACGGCTCCTGCCACCGAGAGGCCGGCGCTCCCGACTCCTTGACCTGTATCAGCTCCGGGCTGACCTGCACCCGGCTACTGCCCCCGCCTTTCTGCCAGCGCACCGTCGCCGTCAGCAAATACGGCACGCCGAGTTCATCGGCGATCTGTCGGGGCGTCTTCGACGTCTTCTTGTAGCCTACGGAGCTGCTGCGGGCGATTACCTCGACACCCCGCAAGGACGTCAGCTTCCCCCGTACCGCATCGGCCATCCCGTCGGCGAAGTAGTCATCCTCGGGAGACCCGAGATTCTCGAACGGCAGGACCGCAACGCGCTTGAGCTTCGGGCCCGGCTCCGGCGATCGCGGCAGGCGCCGGAAAAGCACAAGACCTGCAACGGCCAGAGCGGCAACTGCGAGTACGACTGCTCGTTTTCTCGCTCTACGTCGGGCCGCCTCGTCGGTACCCGTTGTCTTCGTGACGCCGGATGCTTCGGAGAGCGCGAACGCGATGTCGTTGGCCGATTGGAAGCGACGATTCCTGTCCTTCTCGAGGCAATGGCGGACGACGTGGTCGAGCAGGGGGGAAATGTCCCGCTCCGATTCTGAGAGGTCGGGCGGCTCGTCTCTCAGGATTGCCGCAACCGTTTGACTGGCGGTCGACCGGCTGAATGGTCGCTTCCCTGAGAGCATCTCGTAGAGAACGGCCCCAAACGAGAAGATGTCGGTGCGCGCATCCACGGCTTCTCCGACCACCTGCTCGGGCGACATGTAGCCGACCGTTCCCATAACGGCGCCCGGATCGGTCGCGACCGATGCCGTCGGTGCGCTGCTGTCCTCCGGGCCCGAGACGGTTTCCTTTCGTTTCGCGAGTCCGAAGTCCAGGACCTTCAGGTGGCCGCCCCTCGCGATGAAGATGTTTTCGGGCTTGATGTCCCGATGGACGATGCCTCGTTCGTGCGCGGCGGCGAGCCCCCGAAGGATCTGGAGCGCGTAGTCGATGGCTTCCTTGTGCGGGATGCGTCCCGATAGGAGTCGATGCCGGAGTGTTTCACCGTCCAGAAGTTCCATGACCGCGTAGGTAATGCCTCTGTCGGCTCCGAAATCGTGAATCGTCAGGATGTTCGGATGAGACAGAGCCGCGACCGCCTTGGCTTCGCGCTCGAAACGCGCGAGGGCGTCCGGATCCTTCGCGACAGCCTCCGGGAGCACTTTGATTGCCACGTCGCGGTCGAGTTTCGCGTCACGCCCTCGATACACCTCTCCCATGCCGCCCGCCGCGACTTCAGAGACGATCAGGTACGGGCCGAGTCGGGATCCCGCCGCGAGACCCAAGATGACGAAATTCTAGCCCCAGCGGAGGGCCAGGAATCCGAAGACGAAGGCGAGCCCGAGTCCCGAGGCGACCGTGGCGACGAGCGCCGCTTCCCCGTGCATCGCCGCGTAGGTTATCTCCGGCCTGGCCTCACAACGTCGGTCGAGGACTTGCGCTCGTTCACGGCCCAGAGGCCGAGGTGGCTGCGCCAGGCGGCCGCGGAGGCCGGCGTGAGAACGAATTCCAGGTCGCTTCCGTCGGAGGAAGACAGACGAAGGACCTCGAGGCGAAGCAGGCGGCGCCCGCTGGCGAGACGGTCGCCGGTCACGATCTTCTGGAGGCGGTGGGTCGCGAGCGTGTGGGTGTCTCCGAAGATGCTCTCGAAAACGATTGCGCCTGCGCCGAGTCCCACAACCCCCGGCAGGCGGCGGTGTGGTCCGACGCAGAGCTCCGCCCTGGTCAGCAGGTCGAATGACCGCGACGCGTCGGCGAGAAGACGGCTCGCGAGACGGTCCTGCGCGCGTCGCAGCAGCACGCGCGGCAGGACCACCACGAGCAGGATCACGCCCGCGAGAATCGCGAGCGCGTATCCGAGCTCCGGCACCCGTCTATGGTACGAAGAACGTCTTCGTCAGGAAAACGGCCATCTGCCCCCGGGTGTTCGGGTTGGTCGGGCAGTAGAGAGGCGGCGGACCCACCGCGCAGCCGCCCGTGATGTTGCGGTTGGAGAGCTCTTCGATCCAATCGGAGAACCCGACGCCCGGAGTGCACGGCACGTCGTCGAAGATGCCGATGCAGTCCGGCGGATTGTACGCCGAACCGTCGTGGGTCTTGAGCAGGAAGACCGCCATCTGCTGCCGAGTGACCGCGTCGTTCGGGCAGTAGTTGCCTCCGGCGCAGCCTCCCGTGATGCCTTCGGCAGAGAGCCGCTCGATCCAGTCGGTGAATTGTCCGGGGCAGGGCACATCCGGGAAAATTCCCGGCGGTATACAGGCGGGCGGCGTGTATGCCGACCCGTGCTCCGCCTTCAGCAGGAACACCGCCATCTGCGCCCGCGAGACCGGCGTGTCGCGGCAGTAGTTGCCTCCGGAGCACCCCGCGGTGACGCCGTTGCGGAAAATCGTCTCGACGTACTGGTGGAAGGGGTCCGATTGCGGGACGTCCAGGAAATCCGCCATCCATCCGGCCGTCAGCGTCCCGCTCTGCGTGTCGGGATTCGTCACGACGACGTCATTGAGCGTACCCGGAGTGAGAACCGGAGTCGTGGCGGTCATCGAAGTCGGGTCGGTGACGTTTTCGCCGCTCGCGTTCGCGCCGCCGACGGTCACGATCGCGCCGGCGACGAAGTTGGTCCCGGTGATCGTGAACGGGTTGGTCGTGGCGGCGGCCCCCGACGTCGGGTTGACGCTCGTCACGGTGGGCGCCGGCCCGAGGTCGGTGACGATCACGGTTCCCTGCATCGCGGTCCCGTGGACCGAGCAGTAGTAGTGAAAAGTGCCGGCCGAGGAAAAGTCCCGGGAGTACGTGAAGGGCGTCGAGTGCCCACCCGAGTCCCACAGGCCGTCCGGAGTGCAGGAGGTCGTGCAGGTCCCGGAAGTCGTGGAATGAAATCCCGCGGACCAGACCCAGTCGATCGTGTCCCCGGTGTTGATGTTCGAGGTGCTGGTTCCGCTGACCTCGTCCACGAACTTGAGCCCACCCTGTCCGACGTGGACGGTCCGGTTCGTGGCGGAGGCGCCCGGAGAGGCGCCGAAGAGACAGATCAGCACGGACACGGCGAAGCAAGAGACTCTACAAGCCGAGGCGGCGCTTCGGATTCGCAAGGGTCGGCCCTCCTGTTCTTCCCGGACGATTCGTTCCCGGGATTCTAGCCCTCGCTTCGGCCGCGCGAACCCGGGGCGCGAAGATTTAGGAAAACCTTCATCTCGAACCGGGCCCGGACGGTGCCGGCGCCGACTCAGTAGAGCTGGAGGCCGAACGTCTTCGTGAGGAACACCGCCATCTGTCCGCGGTTGTTCGGATTGGTCGGACAGTAGTTGAGCGGGATCTGGGAACAGCCACCGGTGATCTGACGGTTGTAGAGCTCTTCGATCCAGTCCGAGAAGCCGGTGCCGGGTGTGCAAGGGACGTCGTCGAAGATGCCTGCGCAGTCGGGCGGATCGTAGGAGGACCCTTCGAACGCCTTCAGAAGAAAAACCGCCATCTGCTGGCGGGTCACGGTGTTGCCCGGGCAGTATTGAGGAGGACTGGCCTGGCAGCCGCCGGTGATCCCCAGGCCCGAGAGCTCCTCGATCCAGGGATCGAACGGTCCTCCCGTGCACGGAACATCTACGAACACGCTGCCCGTACACGGCGGCGGGACGTGCGCCGATCCGTATTTCGACTTCAGAAGGAAGACGGCCATCTGGGCGCGGGTCACGGGATCGCCCGGGCAGTAGTTGCCGCCGGTGCAGCCTCCGGTGACGCCGTTGTGGAAGAGCGTTTCGATGAAACGGTAGAACTGATTGTCGGTCGGAGCGTCGGGGAAGCTCTCGCCGACGTGAAGGGTCCACGTCCTGGGGACGCCGATGTCGAGGAGCTCCAGGAAGTGCGCGTCCCAGTGCGGGGCCGGGCGCGGGGACGGGGCCGAGACAGTGACGCTGTAACAGTCGACACAGACCGCGGACTGGCCGCCGGCGATCGTTCCGTAGGCGGCGGCGCCGTCGTTCAGCGTATAGGTGGCGCCGGCGGGGCCCGTGAAGTTCGAGGCCGTGCCGTTGAGCGTGACGGGATCCGCCGAGTCGTTGACCCAGGCGGTGGCGACCGACACGGTCTCGCCCGGTTCGAGCACGCCATTGGCGGCGGCGCCCGGCCGCGACGGATGATCGGCGTCGATCGACGCATCGACGCCGATTCCTGCCTGGGCCCGCAGGGCGCTCTTGCGACCCTTCACGTCGTACGTATAGTTCGAGCCGCTCGTCCAGGTCACCACGAACGATCCGTCGCCGGCGAGCGAGGCGTGCGGGAAGAATTGGTACGCGGTCGTGACTTCGTTGATCTGGAATTCATCGGCAAGGGGATTGCCGCCGGACGCGTAGAAGCGACCGACGACGCCGCCGTCCGCGTCGTTGGGGAGCGGGTAGGCGGCCCACGTCACGAGAAAGTTGCCCGCCGAATCCGAATTGACACTCGTGTCGAAGGCGATAGTCGTCGCGTCGCTGATCGGAAATTGCGGCCCGACGGGCGCTCCGGCCGGCGTGAACGCGCGGCCGATGGCGCCGAATCCCGCCGGGAGCGCGCCATCGTCCCACACGACGATGAAGTCTCCGGCGGCGTCCATCGCCACGTCCGGGAAACGGACGGCGGTGGCGAGGGTACCCGTGTTGACCTGGAAGTCTCCGGTCAGGGGGGTCCCATCGAGCTCGAATAGCCTTCCCCAGATCCCAGGTCCGGTCTGCCCGTTGCCTCCCCACGCCGCCGCGAAGTGGCCGTCGGGCGCCATGGCGACTCCGGACACGACCTGATCGTTCGTGGTGTACGAATTGATCGGGAATTCGTCTCCGAGCGGCGCGCCGTGGCTGTCGAATGCGCGACCGCGGGAGTCGTAGCCGCTGTTGTCCCTCGCCCACACCACGACGAAATTGCCCGAGGGGTCGGACGCAACGAGGGGATATCCAACGTAGCCCTGTGTGGAGGTATTGACCTGGAAGTCGTTGCCGAGAGGCGTTCCATCGGAGCCGAAGCGGCGACCCGAGATCTTGTTCGCGGTGATGTCCCACCACACGATCACGTATCGGCCCGACGCATCCTTCGCAATGTCGGCGAACGCCTGGTTGCCGGCCGTGCTCGATTCCACGGGAATCGGACCGCTCTCCGGCACGGCGAGCGGGTCGTACGGCCGTCGGAAGGTGCCGTACCCGCCCGTCTCCGTGCCGTCCCACACGACCACGAATCGGCCGTCGCGATCCATCGCGACGTTGTCGGCGTAGTTGTAGCCGGACGGCGCCGTGTTGACCTGGAACTCGGGGAGCAGCACCGGGACCTGCGCGAAGCACCGAGCGGCGAGAACGACCAGGAGAGAAGACAGAACCGTGGCGCGAGCTTTCACGGGTCCTCCTCCGGGGGTTTCCCCGACGGGTTTGGGGCGTTCATACACCTGTCCGGCCGGCCGAGTAAAGGTCGGTGGGCTTTCTCCTTCAGGCCGAGCCGTCAGTCGGGGCCGTAGAGCTGCAGGCCGAACGTCTTGACCAGGAAAGCCGCCATCTGTTTGCGCTTGGTCGCGTCGGCCGGACAGTAGAGAAGAGGGCTGGCGGAGCAGCCTGCCGCGATGCCCCGGCTGTAGAGGTCTTCGACGTAGCTGGCCGCCGGCGGGCCGCACGGGACGTCGTCGAATATGCCGGCGCAGGCCGGGGGAGCGTAGTTGCTGCCCAGCAGCGTCTTGAGCAGGAAGACCGCCATTTGCTGTCGGGTCACGGCGTTCGACGGGCAGAACGAGGGAAGGGCCGGGGGAGGCGGGGCCGTGCAGCCTGCGGTGATGCTTTCCCGGAACAGTTCTTCGATCCATGGAGCGAACGGGCTCGAGGCCGGAACGTCGTCGAAGACAGCGCCCGTCGCAGCCGGAGGTACGAAGTCCGCTCCGTAAATCGACTTAAGAAGGAAGACGGCCATCTGCTGCCGGAGGACGAAATCCTCGCTGCAATAGCTTCCAGCGCTGCAGGCTCCGCCGGCGGTTACGCGATTGTGGAAGATGTTCTCGATGAAGGCGTAGAAGGGCTCGCTCTCGGGAACGTCCGGAAAGCTTCCGCCGACGTGCAGCGCCCAGGTCTTGACGCGAGCCAGCGGCGGAGCCAGCAGCGGACCCGGCGATGAGAGAGTTTCGTCGACGGTTACGTCCCAGTGTTGGCCGGGCCTCACCCCCGAAACCGTGACCTCGTAGCAGTCGCCGTTCGAAGCGCAATCCTTCGTGAACCCGGCGACGATCATTCCGTAGTTTGCCGTCGGGTCGTCGATCGTGTACGCCGGCCCCAGCGGTCCCGTAATGTTGTCGAGGGTTCCCTGAAGCTGGAAATCGTCCTGGCTCGTGTTGTGCCAGGCGGTGTCGATGACGACGCGCTCACCTGGCTCGAGTACGCCATTGACGTTGGACGCACCGCCGCTCGGGCTCTGATCCACCTTGGCGGGCTGGGCGTCCGGGAATCCGAAGCGTCGCGACAGGACACCGTAGCCGGAGCCGTCTTCACCATCACTGTCCCAGGCGACCACGAACTGACCTCGTTGGTCGACGGCGACGTCGGGGCGGCGCTGCTCGCCGGTCGTGTAGGTGTTGATCTGGTATTCGGAGCCCTGCCGGGGTGGAACGGCGAGGAAGAAAGCCGCCGTTCCGAAAGGCGTGTTGGCAAATCGCTGAGCGAAGACTCCGCCCTGCGACGGGTTGCCGGGATCGTCCTGACCCAGCGTCTCCCAAGTCACGACGAAGTTCGCCGGCCTCGGGCCCGCCACCCCGGCGGCGACCTTGGGACGGAGGTGCTGTCCCAGCGTGTCCGTGTTGACGACGAACTCTTCGCCGAAAGGCGTTCCAAATCCGTAGAACATCCTGCCGACGACGTTCCAGGGCCCACTCCCGATCCAGCGCTCCGAGGCGACGACGAATTCGAAGGACCCGCGGTTCCAGGCGACGTCGGGTTGGGAGTAGTCCGAAGAACCTGGTTCCGTAGGGCTGCTGACGGGAAACTCGCCGCCATCCGGATCTCCCTGCTCGTCGTAGAGCTGCCCGAAGAGCGTACCCCCGTTGCCTGGGGCTCCGGGTCCGACCCAGACGACGACGAATCGTGGACTGCTCTCCATGGCCACCGTCGGGAAGAGCTGCGAGCCTGTCGTGGTCGTGTTCACCAGGAACTCGCTTCCGAGAGCGTTGCCGCCGGCGTCATAGCGCCTCGCGTATATGCCGGCGGCATCTCCGTCTTGAGGCGGCTGCGCGCCGGCGGGCTCGCTCGTCCACACGACGACGAACTCTCCTGAGGAGTCCATGGCGACGTCGGGCTGCCACTGGTAGCCGGTCGTATAGGTGTTCACCATGAACTCGGGGCCCTGCGGAACTCCGGCGGCATCGAACCGACGCGCGAAAACGTCGGCGCCGCCGGTGGAATCCGGATAGCTCGACCAGACGACTACGAAATTGCCGAGTGCATCCGAGGCGATCACGGGACCGATCTGATTTCCGGTCGTCGTCGTATTGACGGGGATGTCGTCCGTGATCGCGACGCCATTGGCGGTGAACAAACGCGCGAAGACGCCGAAGCCGTCCCCGTCGTGACCGCTGTCGGTCCACGCGACGACGAACCCGTTGTCGGCGCCGATCGTCACCGCGGGTCCGAGTTGATCTGCGGTCGTTGCGACGTTGACGACCATCTCGTCGCCTTGGACCGCCCAGGGCGTAGGCTTGGGCGTGGGGACGGGCGTCTGACCGAAGGACGCGCGAGAGATGCACAGAGTTGCGACGAGAATGCCCAGAACCCTCGTCTTCATGGCTCCCCCTGTCTCGCGAAACGACGAAACGACGCTGAACCGAATCCTATACCGTCAGTGCAGGAACTTTTTGCGATTCCGGATGTAGTCGGTGAACAAGAACTCGGCGAGGTTGTAGGGCGAGGCGTAGTAGGCGCGGCCCCGGTTGATCTTGGTCAGCTTGTCCACGAACTCGACGAGGTAGGTGTCGGTGGCGATCATGAAGGTCGTGATCGTGATGCCGTCGCGGCGGCAGGCGTCGGCCTCTTCCAGCGTGCGGTTGACGATCTTCAAGTCCAGGCCGAACGGGTTCTTGTAGAGACGGCCGCGCTCCCAGATCGCCGAGGGCTTGCCGTCGGTGATGAGGAAGATCTGCTTGTTCGGGTTCTTGCGGTGGACGAGGAGCTTGCGCGCGAGCGCGAGACCGGCCTTGGTATTCGTGTGGAACGGGCCGACCTGGGTCTTCGAGATCTCGGAGATCGGGACGCGCTTGGCATCGTCTCCGAAGAGCAGAACGTCGATCGAGTCCTTGGGGTACTTCGACTGGATGAGCTCGACCATCGCGAGCGCGACCTTCTTGGCGGGCGTGAATCGGTCCTCTCCGTAGAGGATCATCGAGTGCGAGATGTCGATCGCGAGCACCGTCGCGCAGGAAGTCAGGTGCTCTTCCTCGTGGACCTCGAAATCCTCGGGCGTGAGCGCGATGTCCTCCGCGTCGCGGCGCACGGCGTTGCCGATCGTGCGCACGCCGTCGATGGCGCTGGGGTTGTCGCCGAACTCGTAGGCGCGAGTCTCGGGGAGGAGCTCGCCCCCGCCTCCCGTGCGCGGCACGGCGTGGTAGCCGGGTCCCGCCTTCGACAGCGACGTGAAGATCTCCTCGAGGGCCGAGCGCCGGATCCGGCGCTCGCCGGCGGCGGAGAGCTGGAGCTGGCCGCCGCGCTCCTCGACCATCTCGTTCTTCTGGAGCTCCTTGCGAAACTCGGCGAGGTCGATCGAGGGATCGATCATTCCGCGGTCCTGGAGGTACTTCATCCAGCGGAGCGCCTCCTCGACGTCGCCGCCGGACTGGAGCACGAGCTGGAGAAAGAGCTTGACGAGCTCCTGATAGGTTAGCAGCTCCCGCAGCAGGTCGATCGGGAATTCCTCGTAGCGGTAGCGCATGGTCAGTCGCGCGCCACCGCGGCGCGCCAGGCGCGTGCGGACTCGACGAGAAGGGTGCGGTCGCTGATCGTGAAGACGCTGTAGCCGAGCTTCGCCAGGGCCGGGATCTCGTCGCGCGTGCGCAGCATGATGCCCGCGGCCTTGCCCGCGTCCCCGGCCACGGCGCCGACGCGCTCGACGGCAGCGCGATAGCGAGGCTCCTCGTAGTGGCCGGGAACTCCGAGCGACTGCGAGAGGTCGTTGGGTCCGATGAACAGCAGGTCGACGCCGTCTTCCGCGGCGATCTCGGCGGCGGCATTGAGCGCTCCGGCGGTCTCGATCTGGACGATGACCGCGGTGGACGCGTTGGCGTCGCGGACGAACTGATCGAAGGAAATGCTTCCGTAGCGGTTCGCGCGGACGCCGGCGAGCCCGCGCTTGCCGGCCGGCGCGTACTTGACGCACTCGACGGCGCCGCGGACGGCGGCGATGCCGTCGGCGCGCGGAAACAGAGTCCCGGCGGCTCCCGTGTCGAGGGCGCGGCCTGCGTCCGCCGGCGACTGGCAGCTGGGAACGCGGACGACCGCGGGGGCCTTCGCGGCGTCGGCCGCGCGGACCATCCGCCCCACGGACTCCGGATTGAAGAGGCCGTGCTCGGTGTCGATCACGAGGAAGTCGAAGCCCGCGGCCGCGATCATCTCGACGACGACCTCCGACGGCGAGGTCACGAATGCCCCGAGGAGAGGCTCGCGCGCCAGGACTCGGGCGCGGAAGCCGTCCGCCATCAGTTGGTCCGATTCTTGACGAGGTTGAATTTCAGCATCTCCGTGTAGGAGACGCGCGAATCCAGGTCCTCGCGGGCGATCTTCAGATGCTGGGTAAGCCCCTCGAGCACCAGCTCCATGCCGATCGAGAGCTCCTCCTTCGAAGCCGGGGAGAAGTGCTCCTCGACCGCCTTCTTCAATCCCGGAACGTTCTCGAGCGTCGCGAGGTGCTCGGCGAAGGGAGTCTCGTCGGAGATCGTGACGCGGTTTCCGGCGGAGAACCACGCGGCGATGGGCTCGTACAGCGGATGGATCTTCTCGGGGGCGGGAGTGACGCGCGGCCGGCGCTGGGGCCCGCTCGCGATCTCGTCGTCGTCGTCCATTTCATGCCGGCGGCGCTCGCTCGGGCGGCCCGAATCGGGAGGAGGGAACTTCGCGTCGAAGAGCTTCTTGACCGCGGTGCCTATGAGCTTCTTCGCGATGACCTCGGCGCCCTGCTGCTCTCCCTCATAGACCATCTCGACCTTGCCGGTGATCGCCGGCAGCGTGGCGGGCAGGTCGCAGAGCCTCGGCGAGACCTTCTTCTCGCGGTTGCGCAGTCCGCGGCGCTCGAGGTTCGAGGCCAGGATCTCGACGGCGGAGATCGGCATGCGCGCCGAGACGCCCGACGACTGGTCCACGAACTCCGACGCACGCGCCGCGAACGCGATCTCCTCGACGAGCTCGCGGAAGAGATCCGGGATCTCGATCCGGAAATCGCCGTCGCGCTGGAGCCAGGCCTCCTGCGCCGTGATCTTCGCGGCAATCTTCACGTCGTCGGGGTAGTGCGTGAAGATCTGGGACGAGATTCGATCCTTCAGCGGCGTGATGATGTTGCCGCGATTGGTGTAGTCCTCGGGGTTGGCCGAGAAGACCAGCAGGATGTCGAGCGGGATGCGGACCGGGAAGCCCCGGATCTGGAGGTCGCGCTCCTCGAGGATGTTGAGCAACCCGACCTGGATTCGCGGCTGCAGGTCCGGCAGCTCGTTGATGGCGAAGATCCCGCGGTTCGTCCGCGGGACGATCCCGAAGTGGATGACTTCCTCGTCGGCATAGTTGCGGCGTTCGGTCGCGGCCTTGATGGGGTCGATGTCGCCGATCAGGTCGGCGATGGTCACATCGGGCGTCGCGAGCTTCTCGCGGTAGCGCTCTTCGCGGCCGATCCAGACGATCGGCGCATCGTCGCCCTTTTCCTCGATGAGCCGGTACCCGTACTTGGTGATCGGGTGGAGCGGATCCTCGTTCAAGGGGCTTCCGGCGAGCGCCGGGATCTCCGCGTCGAGCAGCCGCACGAGCATGCGAAGCAGGCGCGTCTTGGCCTGGCCGCGCAGGCCGAGGAGGAGCAAGTCGTGTTTGGAGAGGATCGCGTTGTGGAGCGCGGGGAGGACCGTGCGGTCGTAGCCGTGGATGCCCGCGAACGGATTCTCGCGCCGTTCGAGCGCGCAGCGCAGGTTCTGCCGCAGCTCTTCCTTGACTCCCCTGGGCGTGTAACCGGACGACTTGAGCTCTCCGAGTGTCTGGGGTTTCCTGGTCACGGGCGGCTTTCTCCGGCTACCTGCCGGCGTTTCGCGATTCTCAACCGGGTTTGTAGGCGGGGACGTTGTCGCCGGGGCGGAAGAGCTCGGCGGGAGGTTTGCCGGCGAGCGACGCCGCGCGTCGCGCGAGCCCTTCGAGGGCCTTGCGGTCGAAACCCTCGACGGTCTCCGCGATCGTGCCGTCGGGAGACACGCGGAAGAGCGTGGGGACGGTCGTCATGCCGAGAGCGTCGGAGGCTTTCCACGGCTCGGGGTCGTAGCGTGTGTCCAGCCGCGCTCCGGTCCGTTCGGAGAAGGCCTTGGTCTTCGCGGCGTTGTCCTGGCTGACGGCGAGAACGCGGAGCTTGCCTCCTTCGGCGACCTGGCGGATCCGCTCCAGAAACGGCCACGTCATCTCGCACACCGGGCAGGTCGTCTTGAAGACGGCGTAGAGCGTCTCGCCATCTTCGGCGGCCGACGGCTTTCCCGACTCATCGAGAAGAGAGACGCGCGGGAATCGGGTTCCAGGCGAGAGAGCAGCCACGGTCCGGATTATAGACTTCGCCGGCGGCGCGCCGGTGTGGATCTCGCGCGCGGTGGAGGATCGGATGACGCATCCGCGCAGGCGCCGGCTCTCCCGGCGCAGATTTCTCGGGCAGGCGGGCGTCGCTATGGCGGCCGGGGCATTTCCGGCGCTGTCGTGCGCGCGTCCGGAAAAGAAGGCCGTCGCGGCGCGCAGGACGCTGCGGATTCTCCAGTGGAGCCATTTCGTGCCCCGCTACGACGTCTGGTTCGATCGTGTCTTCACGAAAGAGTGGGGCGCGAAGAATGGCACCGACGTGATCGTCGACCACATGGCGGCGACCGAAGTCAACGCGCGGGGAGCGGCCGAAGCCGCGGCCGGCAAGGGACACGACCTCTTCCTCTTCATTTCTCCGCCCGCCGCCTACATCGACCGGGTCATCGATCACCGCGAGATCGTCGACGAAGTCGAGCGGCGGCACGGCAAGATGATTCCGCTCGCGGAGAGGTCGACGCGCGATCCGAAGACCGGGAAGTACTTCGCATTCTCCGACTCCTACGTGCCCGATCCCGGCAACTACCGGATCGATCTGTGGCGGGAGGTCGGTTACCCCAGCGGTCCCGACACGTGGGAGGACCTGCGCGTGGGCGGGCGGAAGATCAAGGAGAAGTTCGGCAATCCGGTCGGCGTCGGCATCTCGCAGGAGATGGATTCCAACATGGCCCTTCGCGCGATCCTCTGGTCGTTCGGAGGGGCCGAACAGGACGAGTCGGGCCGTGCCGTCCTCAACTCGCGGGAGACCGTCGAAGCGCTGAAGTTCGTCCGCGCGCTCTACAAGGAGACGATGACGCCGGAGATCTTCACCTGGGACCCCTCTTCCAACAATCGCATGATCCTCGCCGGAAAGGCATCGTTCATCTGCAATGCCATCTCGGTCACACGGACAGCCGAGCGCGAGAATCCCGCGATGGGCGCGAAGATCGGCCTGGTGCCGACGCTGAAGGGCCCCGTCCGTCGGATCGCCGCCGAGCACCTCATGAACTGCTACGTGATTTGGAAGTTCGCGGAGAACGTCGACGGCGCCAAGCAGTTCCTGGTGGACCTCGTGGGCGGTTTCGCGTCGGTCTTTCGCGAGAGCGAGTTCTACAACTTCCCGTGCTACCCGACGACGGTTCCGGACCTGGCGCGGCAGCTGGCCGAAGACCCGAAGGCGGACCCGAAGGGCAAGTATGCCGTCCTCTCCAACGTCCTGGACTGGGCCACGAACGTCGGGTACCCCGGCTACGCCACGCCCGGAATCGACGAAGTCTTCAACACCTTCGTCATCCCGACCATGTTCGCCCGCGTCGCCCGTGACGAGCAGACCCCCGAGCAGGCCGCCGACGCCGCACAGAACGAAGTCGAGCGGATCTTCAAGAAGTGGGCGTGAGTTCTCAGCGGCACTCATTCATCAGTTCGCGGCGCGAATAGTCTCCCGACCGGAGGGAGGGAGGAGGTTCGCGCCGCGGGAGCCGGAGCGCAGCGGCGGGACCAGGCTCGCGGTCGAGCCTCCTTTCGGCGAGCCGCGAGCCGGTGCGTCAGCAGGTCCCGCCGCAAGCGAAGGCGACGGAAAAAATGGGCGGCCCTTCGGCCGCCCGGAGGATGGAGGGGCGGGATCCAGCGCCCGCCCTTTCGACTCGGAGCCCTGATGCTGCGGGTGGGGTCCAACGCCCACCCGGTACCTGAACGCGAGGCGTCCGTCGTCGCCTGCGCGTCTCCCGTACCGACTAAAACTGCGCCCGCTCGGTGGAGCCCTCCAGCGCGGTGGTCGAGGCGCATCCCGCCGCGATGACTCTGGCCACGTCGTCGAAGTAGCCGGTCCCGACCTCGCGCTGGTGGCGTGTGGCCGTGTATCCGTGCACCTCGCTCGCGAACTCCGCCTGCTGCAGGCGCGAGTACGCCGTCATGCCCTCTTCGCGATACGCCCGCGCGAGCTCGAACATGCCGTGGTTCAAGGCATGGAAGCCCGCGAGCGTGACGAACTGAAACTTGTAGCCCATCTCGGCGAGCTCTCTCTGGAAGCGCGCGATCGTCTCGGCGTCGAGCTTCTTGGCCCAGTTGAAGGACGGCGAGCAGTTGTAAGCGAGCAGCTTGCCCGGGAACTTCGCGTGGATGGCGTCGGCGAAACGTTTGGCCTCGAAGAGATTCGGCTCGGAGGTCTCGCACCAGATCAGGTCCGCGTACGGCGCGTAGGCGAGGCCGCGCGCGATCGCGGCGTCGAGGCCTCCCTGGATACGGAAGAAACCCTCGGGGGTGCGCTCGCCCTTGAGGAACGGCCGGTCACGCTCGTCCACGTCGCTCGTGATGAGCTGGGCGCTGTTGGCGTCGGTCCGCGCCACGATCAGCGTCGGCACGCCCTCGACGTCCGCGGCCAGGCGCGCCGCGGTCAGGGTGCGGATGAACGCCGAGGTCGGAATGAGGACCTTTCCGCCCATGTGTCCGCACTTCTTCTCGGAGGCGAGCTGATCCTCGAAGTGAACGGCCGCGGCGCCCGCCTCGATCATTCCCTTCATCAGCTCGAAGGCATTCAGCGGTCCGCCGAACCCGGCCTCGGCGTCGGCCACGATCGGCGCGAACCAGTCCACGCCGTTCTTACCTTCGGCGGTGTGGATCTGATCGGCGCGCTGGAGCGCCTGATTGATCCGCTTCACGACGTGCGGCACCGAGGTGGACGGATAGAGGCTCTGGTCCGGATACATGTGGCCCGACAGGTTCGCGTCGGCCGCGACCTGCCAGCCCGAGAGGTAGATCGCCTTGAGTCCCGCCTTGACCTGTTGAATCGCCTGGTTGCCGGTCAACGCGCCGAGCGCGGCGACATAGTCCTCGGAGTGCAACAGGCCCCACAGGCGCTCGGCTCCGCGTTCGGCGAGCGTGTGGCGGATCGGAAGGGACCCGGAGAGCCGCACGACGTCGTCGCCGGAGTAGGCGCGCTCGATTCCCGTCCAGCGGGGATCCGTGCTCCACAGGGTTTCGAGGTCTCGGGCGGTCCTGGCGGCCATGCAGTCTCCTTATTCGTTACGGGTCAACTCTTCGTACGCGGGCAGAGTGAGAAAGTCCTGGAGCTCTTCGGAGGTCGCGAGACGGTCGAACAGCACGGCCGCGGTCTCGTAGCGGCCGGCGCTCCATGCCCCGCCGCCGACCTGCTGGCGGATGTGCGCGAGCTCTTCGTCGCGCACGGCCGCGTAGAGCGCGTGCGTGAGAGGCCGGCCGTCTTCCAGTCGCACGCCGTGGCGCAGCCACTGCCAGACCTGCGTGCGCGAGATCTCGGCGGTGGCCGCGTCCTCCATCAGGTTGTACAGAGGGACGCAGCCGGAGCCGCGAAGCCACGCCTCGAGATAGAGAATCCCGACGTTGACGTTCTGGCGCAGCCCCGCCTCGGTCACCGGACCCGAGGGCACACGGAGCAGGTCCGCAGCGGTGATCGGCTGCGGCTCCGAGCCCGCGGGGCGGCCGATCTGGTTGGGGCCGGGCATACCGGCGTCGAAGATCTCGCGGGCGAGAGCGACGAGGCCGGGGTGGGCAACCCAGGTGCCGTCGTGGCCGGCCGTGACCTCGCGGCGCTTGTCCTCGGCCACCTTCTCCATCGCGCGCGCGTTGGCGTCGGGGTCGTTCTTGATCGGGATCTGCGCAGCCATTCCGCCCATCGCGTGGATGCCCCGGCGGTGGCAGACGCGCACGAGCAGGTGCGAGTATGCCTGGAGAAACTGTCGCGTCATCGTCACCAGCGCGCGGTCGGGCAGGACCATTCCGGGCCGGGAGCGGAACTTCTTGATGAAGCTGAAAATGTAGTCCCACCGGCCGCAGTTGAGTCCCGCCGAGTGATCGCGCAGCTCCCAGAGGATCTCGTCCATCTCGAACGCGGCGAGGATGGTTTCGATCAGGACAGTCGCGCGGATCGTTCCCGGAGGCAGGCCCAGTTCTTCCTGCGCGGCGCGGAAGACGTCGCTCCAGAGGCGCGCCTCGCGGTGATTCTCCATCTTGGGGAGGTAGAAGTAGGGAGCCGTGCCGTGCGCCAGAAGACGCCGGGCGTTGTGGAAGAAAGAGAGCCCGAAGTCGAAGAGGCTCGCCGAGACGGGCTCGCCGTCCACGAGGAAGTGCTTCTCGGAAAGGTGCCAGCCGCGCGGCCGGACCATCAGCGTCGCGGTGATCTCGTTCAAGCGATACGCCTTGCCGGTCTCCGGCGCGACGTACGAGATCGTCCTCTCGATCGCGTCGGTCAGGTTGGCCTGGCCTTCGATCACGTTTTTCCAGGTCGGAGAGCACGAGTCCTCGAAATCCGCCATGAACACGCTCGCGCCCGAGTTCAACGCATTGATCACCATCTTCCGGTCGACGGGTCCGGTGATCTCGACGCGGCGATCCTTCAGGTCGTCGGGAATCGGAGCGACGGTCCATTCCGACTCACGGATCTGAGCCGTCTCGGCCGGAAAGTCCGGCATCCATCCCGCGTCGAGCTCTTGCTGCCGATCGCGGCGGCGCTCCAGAAGGGACGCGCGCCGGGATTCGAAACGCCGGTGGAGCATCGCGACGAATGCCGCCGCTTCGGGCGTGAGGACTCGCGCGACATCCGCGACGGCCGGTCCGCGAATCTCGACGCCGATCGGAATTCCGGCTTCGGGTGTCTCTCGGTTGACCGGTCGCGTCGCGGCCATGGCTTTACAAGACTCTACGCATGAAAAGCGCGCGTCAACAAATTACGGCGATGCAGTAAGTTAGTGTGTCAATTCGTGAAAAGCGGACGTTGTAAATCCGTGGATGATGTAAATTCACAGGCAAAGCGATGGCTGAGCAGAAGTTCGGCCCGAAGGTACGCGCGCTCCGGCGCCGGCACGGCCTGCGGCAGGTCGATCTCGCCGAAAAGCTGGGGATTTCGGCGTCGTACTTGAACCTGATCGAGCACGACCAACGGGCTTTAACGGCGCCCCTGCTCCTGAAGCTCGCATCTCTGTACCCGGTGGACCTGAAAAGCTTTGCGGCCGAGGACCACGCGCGGCTGGTTTCGGACCTGCACGAAGTCTTCGGAGATGCGCTTTTCGAAGCCCTGGACGTGACGACGACGGACCTGCGCGAGACCGCGTCGAACGAGTCCGTGTCGCTGGCGATCGTCAAGCTCTACCACGCGTACCGCGACGCGCTCGAGTCGATCCAGGCAGCGGCGTCGAAAGTCTCGGAGGGCGAGGACCTGACTGGAATCGATCCCGCGCGCCTTCCGTCGGAAGAGGTCTCCGACGTTCTGCAGGAGAACCAGAACTATTTCCCGCAGCTCGAAGAGGCCGCGGAGCGGCTGTCGGATGAGGTCGGCCTCGAGCGGCCGGACGTTTTCCCCGGGCTCGTGCGGCTGCTCGAGAAGGATGGGGTCACCGTCGAAGTCGTCCCGCGGCGGAGTGAGAAGCCGGCGGTCCGCGCCTTCGACCCGGTCCGCAAGCGCCTCGAAATCTCCGAGATCCTCTCCTCGTATGCGCGCAACTTCCAGATCGCGCATCAGATCGGTCTGCTCCGGCTGGAGCCCGAGTTCGACCGCATCATCGGCAAGTCGCGACTGACGACGCCCGACTCCGTGGTGCTGTGCCGCGTCGCGCTGGCGAGCTACTTCGCCGGTGCGCTGCTGATGCCGTACGCTCCGTTCCTGGAGTCGGCGAAGGCGCTGCGGTACGACATCGAGCTGCTCGAGCGCCGCTTCGGCGTCAGCTTCGAGCAGGTCTGCCACCGGCTGACGACGCTCCGCCGTCCGGGGCAGGAAGGCGTTCCCTTCCACTTCATTCGCGTCGACATCGCCGGCAACATCTCGAAGCGCTTCTCGGCGTCGGGCATCCGGTTCGCGCGCTTCTCCGGGCTATGTCCGCGCTGGAACGTGCACAGCGCGTTCATGACTCCCGGGATCGTGCGCACCCAGCTGTCGCGGATGCCCGACGGCACGACGTACCTCTGCGTGGCGCGCACCGTGCGGCAGAGCTACGGCGGCTTCGGGGCCGCGCATCCGCTGCTCGCGATCTCTCTCGGGTGCGAGGTCAGCCATGCGCGGCACCTGATCTACGGCGACAACATCGACGTGAACAATCCCCACGCGGCCGTTCCGATCGGGATCACCTGCCGGCTCTGCGAGAGGACCGACTGCGAGCAGCGGGCCTTCCCGCCCATCCATCGCAAGCTCGGGATCGACGAGAACGTGCGCGGCGTCTCGTTCTACCGGTTCGCCGACAAGGAAAAGCCGGCGTGACCGCCGGCGCTGGCGAACGGCCGGACCGGGCGAGCCGTCCCGAGCCCGAGATCGGCGCGACGGCTTCGGCGGAGATGGTGGTGACGGAAATCGATCTCGCGAGCGCCCTGTACCTCGCTTTCGGAGAGGCGTATCCGCCGGTGTTTGCGACGGCGCGCATGGTGACCCTGATGGAGGTGGCCGCCTCGCGGGTCCTCGCGCCTCTGCTCGGACCGGGCGAGCTCTCCGTCGGCACCCTCGTGGACGCGACGCACACCGCGGCAACGCCGCCCGGAGTCCGCGTCACGGCGACGGCCCGATACCTCGGGCGCGAGGACGGGCAGTACCGCTTCGAGGTCGTTGCGCGCGACGGCGGAGGAGAGATCGGCCGCGCCGTGCACCGGCGGGCGATCGTCTCCAGCCAGCGGCTCCTCGCCGGCGCCATCCGCCGCAACGGGACCGCGAACTGATACGCTTTCTTCCGTGCACGGGTTGGCTCCGAGGGTCTGGAGCGGCGTGAGATTCCGAATGGCCGCGGCGGTCACGCTGCTCGCGCTCGCGCCGGGGTGCGCCGACTACAAACAGGTCAACGACGCCACGCGGACGATCGGCGCCGTGCACGTCACGGCGAATGCCGCGGACGTCGCGGATTGCCGGTTCCTCGAAAAAGTCGACTACCGGGACACGGCGAAGGGCTGCGGGCTGACCGTTTCACCCACACCCGAGGAGTGCCTGCGGTACCAGGTCCGTCGCGCCGGCGGCGACACGCTCCTGCGAAACGGGCCGATCGGAAGCGCCTACGCATGCTCGTCTCAGGCGGTGGCCGGCAAGGCGGAGACGAGCGCGCCGGCGCCTCCCGCGCCGTCGGCGGATCCCGCGCCCGCACCGTCCGCGGCAGCGGCGTCCTCGGCCGCTCCGCCGCCGGCTCCGACCGTGACCGCCGCGCCCACCGCCGCTGCGACTCCGTCGGTCGCTGCGGCACAGCCGACGAGCGGCGTGCGAATGACGTACGATCGTGACGAAGCGAAGGGCTGCGTCTACCTCGGCAATTTCGCTCCCGGCACCGCTTGCGAAGGACCAGACGGCCAGCTTTCCCCGGATTGCGCCGATCAAGCGAAGAAGGCGGGCGCCGACCTTGTACTCATCGAAGGCGTCCAGGCGCAGATGTTCTCCTGCAAGGCCAGGCGATGACCGAATACAGCGAAGACAGCGTGCCGGGACTGACGAATCCTCGGGGTCTCGGCCTCGAGCGATTCCCGATCCGCGCCCGGGAGCAGTCGATGACCCTGTCGGCCTGGCGCCTCTCGGCCGCCGCGGAGGAGGGGGAGGGAACGATCACGCTCGTCGAGCTGCCCTCCGGCGAGATCCTGCGCCGCGGCGACGGAATCTTCCTGGGTTGGACGCAGGAGAGGCTGGGACGCGCCTACGAAGCGCTCGCGCCGAGAGACGACGCGCCGCCGCCGGAAATGCTGCAGCTGGGCTGACGCTCTCACTCGGAGGGCGCGGCTTCCTCGAGCGCCCGGCGCTCCTCGGGCGTCAGAAAGTCAGCCGCGGCGAGATGGTAGACCTCCGCGTTTCCCCGTTCGTGGGCCGTGAAACGGCGCGAGAGATTCTCGATCAGCCCGAGCAGGTCGGCCAGGGGCGCGCGGTTTTCGATACCGAGACGGATGTTGCGCGTCAGCTCCCGGAGCTGGACGTATTCGAGAGAGAGCTCCCGCTGCGGATCACGGTCGGGAATCGCGGCGCGGCGCAATGCCGGCAGAAGCGCGCGTTCTTCGGCCTCCGTCCAGCGCGCGAGGTTGTCGTGAAAATCGGCGATGGCCAGCCGATAGGCGGCCTCGTCGCGCCGCTCGAACGCCCGCCGGAAGTCGTCGAACCGGGCGCGCAGGCCTCGCTGCGCCGCGTCCAGCAACGCACGCGCCTCCGGCATCGTCAGATGCCCGCGATTCCCGGCTCGATGCGTTCGAAGCCCTGCTCGTGCGCCCAGAGATCGAGCGAGAGGGAGGCCAGCTCGTCGACCTCGGGAATCGGCCGCGCGTCTTCGGAGAGGTCCAGCGACTTGACGTACTTCCGGCACGTCTCGCACGCCTCGATCCGAACCGCGGGATGAGGCTCGGCCGTGAACGACGGGAGCTTGTGCGGGTCCTCTTCGAAGCAGGCGGGGCACAGGATCCGCGTAAACAGCCACTCACCCCCGCAGAGAGCGCAGACGAGCGAGCGCCGGGCGCCCTCCGTCAGGGACCCTTCCCGTCGCGCTGATACCCACGGCGATCCGCCGCAGAAGGGGCATTGCCCCCTGCGGTGGAGGCGGTCGGGCGGAACCACGGCGACCCGGAGCAACTCCACGTACGGGCGGAGGATCGCCCGGGAGAGATAGTCGTCGCGCGACGTCGCGTCGCCGCTCCAGAATACGAGCAAGCGCGTGCGCGCGGTGGAGGCGAGATCGGTCTGGCGCGCGCGGGCCGCTTCGGCAAGCGCCTCCGGACCCGACTCTGCGGCATAGCCGAGGATTCCCGAGGCCTGTTCGAGAAAGCGCGCGACGTCCTCGTCCAGGTGTCCCGAAAGGGGAGACTCGGCGTGCGCGGATTCGAGATGCTCCGCGACCCGTCCCTGGGCGCGATAGAGGCCGGCCGCGAACCGAAGCGGATCGCGCGCGGCTTCGGCTTTTCCCGCGAGAAGCTCCGCCCGCGCGGCGCGCCGCTCGAACTCCGAAGCGATGGCCGCGGCTCTACGGGCGGCGGCGGGGCTCTTCACCCGTGACTTCGCGGTACCAGCGCGGATGGTGGAGCCGCGCCCACGGCCGCGTCACCGTGCCACGGATCATGGATCCGAACGTGCCGGGCTCGGCGACGGTCGCCAGATAGATGTGGAAGACGAGCGCCACCAAGAAGGCGATGAAGGTGAAGTCGTGGACGATGAATGCGAGCTGCATGAGCCAGCGCGGGAATGCGGTCGGGAACCACATCAGGAGTCCCGAGAGGAGCAGCCCCAGGGCTGCCAGCGAGACCGCCCAGAAGTAGAGCTTCTGCCCGCCGTTGTACTTGCCGGTCCGCGGGTCGTCTTCCTCGTAGCGCATGTAGCGCGTCAGGCGCGGGCCGACCCAGTCCTTCTCCCACGGCTCGACGCGCATGTCGGAAACCCATTCGAAGAACTGCGCGATCGACGCGAGGAAGAACGCGACGCCGGCCCACGGATGGAGGAGCCGGGCGACGGTCAGGCCGCCGAAGAGATGCGCCATCCATCCGAAGACGGGCGTCCAGATCGGCAGTCCCGTCAGTAATGCGATTAGGAACGTCAGCGCCACCGTCCAGTGCATCAGACGGGAGAAAAGCCGATGCCGGACGATCTCGTTTCCGACGACGACGTCTTCGCGGTTCCGAGCCACCACGACCGCGGAATCCATCGGCGCGCGCGGGGCAGCAGTGCTCATCGGAGTCCTCCTTCTGCCTCAGGCCGGCGGAAGGTTCGCGTCGGGATCGCTCGAGCCGCGCGCCTCCTTGGGCCCGTACTTCGTGTAGTGCGCGAAGGCGCCGGCGATGGCGCCGAAGATCGCGATGACTCCGAGAGGCCGGATGATCTTCTTCCAGATCTTGACTCCCCAGGGCACGTGCGGGTTCCCCGGCAGGTCATACCACTCGGGATGATCTCCATGGGCCAGTACCGTGATGACCGAGGTTCAATTGACGCCCGGCGGGTCATAGACCGACGCCTGCGCGAAGCCGTTGCCTTTGAGCTGCTGCACGCGGCCGTTCGCCAACATCAGCATGTCTTCCTTGGTGCCGAAGTGGAGGCAGCCCGTGGGGCACGCCTTGATGCACGCGGGCTCGAGGCCGACTGAGACCCGATCGACGCAGAGCGTGCACTTGGCCATCTTGCCGGTGGTCTTGGAGAAACGCGGCACGTCGAACGGGCATCCCGTCTCGCAGTACTTGCAGCCGATGCACTGATCCGGATTGACGTCGACAATACCGTTCATGTACTGGACGATCGCGCCCGGCGCGGGGCACGCCTCCAGGCAGCCCGGCTCGTCGCAATGCATGCACTGGTCCTTGCGCATCAGCCAGACGATGCCGCCGTCGAAGTCGCGCTCGTTGAAGCGGATGAGGTTCCAGTAATCGGGGTGAAGTGTCGGAAGCGTCTGATACGTCCCGACCTGGTGGGTCTCGACCGGCGGCAGGTCGTTCCATTCCTGGCAGGCGACCTCGCAGGCCTTGCAGCCGATGCAGGTCGTGGTGTCGATGTATTTGGAGACCGTCGGCGCGGTCCGCAGGCCGGAAAGGCTTCCCCAGACCGAAGCGGAAGAGCGGCGGATGTCCAGACTCATGGCGCTCCTCCCTTCACGCTTTCTCGACCCGGACGAGGAACGTCTTGAATTCCGGCGTCCAGGTGTTGGGGTCCATCGCCGACGGGGTCAGGAAATTGGCGAGCGGACCGGTGTGCCCCGTGTTTCCCGCCGCGTAGCCCCAGTGCAGCGGGAAGCCTATCTGCCACATCGGCTTGCCGTCGACCTGGAGCGGACGCAGACGTCTCGTGACCATCGCGACGCCATGGATCGCGCCGCGAGCCGAGGTCACCTTGACCTGCGACCCGTTGGCGATTCCCTTCTCTTTGGCGAGCGCATCCGGGATCTCGACGAAGAACGCGGGCTGAAGCTGGTTCAACACCTGCGTGTGCTTGGTCCAGTAGTGATAGTGCTCGGTCAGGCGATAGGTCGTGCAGACGATCGGGAAGTCCTGCGGCTTGCCATAGACGTCCTTGTCCGATGCGAACCGCTTGGTCGCCGGATTCGACGTCACCTTCGGATGGAGCGGATTCAGGATCGGCGCCTCGACGGCCTCGTAGTGCTCCGGGAATGGGCCATCGTTCAAGGACGGAGCGAACAGGCGTCCGACACCCTCGGCGTTCATGATGAACGCGCCGAACTCGCCGGGAGGAGAGTCGGGCTTTATGTCGGGCACGTCGCCGACCCACTTCTCGCCGTTCCAGACGATACCGGGCCGCTTCGGATCCCAGGGCTTGCCCTCGGCGTCCGCCGAAGCGCGGTTGTACATGATGCGCCGGTTGGCGGGCCACGAGAACGTCCAGTTGTGGTACATGCCGAGGCCAGTCGGATCGGCGGTCGAGCGGCGCTGCGCGTTGTTCCCCGCCTCGGTGTAGACGCCTAGGTGCAGCCAGTTGCCGCACATCGTCGAGCCGTCGTCCTGCAGCTGGCCGAAGTTCTCCAGCTGCTGGCCGGCCGTGCGGATCATCTTGGTCTTGGTTTTGTCGTTCGGATCCGGGATGTCCACGAGCGCCTTGCCGTTGATCTCCTTTAGGACTTCGCCCAGATCCGGCGCAGCGGGGTTCGTGTAGCTCCAGGTGGCGTTGAAGACCTGCTCGGGAAGCGCGCCTCCCTCCTTTTTGTAGAGGTCGCGCACGGCCAGGAAGATGCGCGCCAGGATTTCCTGGTCGGTCTTTGCCTGTCCCGGAGGATCCAGGGCCTTCCACTTCCATTGCATCCAGCGGGCCGAGTTGGTGAAAGTGCCGTCCTTTTCGGCGAAGCCGGAGGCGGGAAGCTGATAGACCTCCGTCGGGATCTGGGAGGCGTCGGGCGTCCCGTATTCCTTGGGCGCCTTCCAGAACGTCGCCGTCTCGATGTCATAGATCTCGCCGACGACCAGCCACTTCAGCTTCGAGAGAGCCGCGATCATCTTGGGTACGTTCGGCCCGATCCCCACGGGGTTCATGCCGAATGTGATCAGGCCCTCGGGTCCCGGCTCCTTGCCGCCGACGCGGGTGGAGCTGCCGCGGTACATGTCGTCGAAGATATACATCCACGAATAGTTCCCGTCGACCTTCGGGAGCCACGAGTAGCCGAAGTCGTTGTCCTTGGTCGCGTTCTTTCCGTACTGGGCCTTCAAGAGCGAGACCATGAATTTCGGGTAGTTCTGCCAGTAGTTCATCGAGGCCCAGTGCTGCTGGTTCAGGGTCGTCGGCGTCGCATCCTTCAGGTACTCCGCGAGAGTCTGATCCTGACCCGGCGGCGTCTTCAGGTAGCCGGGAAGGATCTCGAAGGTGCCCGCGAGGTCCGTGGCGCCCTGGATGTTGGAGTGGCCTCGGAAGGCGTTGACGCCGCCGCCGGGGCGGCCGACGTTCCCCAGCAGCAGCTGGAGCATAGCCGCGCAGCGGATCATCTGGACGCCTGTGGAGTGCTGCGTCCAGCCGAGCGCGTAGGTGATCGTGCCGGCCTTCTGGGCGTTCCCGGTCGAAGTGACGATCTCGCAGACCTTGAGGTACGCGTCCTTCGGTGTGCCACAGATCCTCTCGACCGTTTCAGGCGTGTAGCGGCTGACGTGCTTCTTCAGGAGCTGGAAGACGCAGCGCGGATTCTGCATCGTCGGGTCGACGCCATAGGCCGTGGTCTTCGGGTCGGGCTCGTACGCCCACTTGGTCTTGTCGTAGGTGCCGGCCGCCTCGTCGAACCCGGTGAAGAGCCCGTCGTCGAAGCCGAACTTCTCGCTGATGAGATATGTCGCGTTGGTGAAGAGCTTGACGTACTCCTCGTGGAAGCGGCCGGTCTCAATCGCGTAGCGGATGATGCCGAGGAGGAACGCGACGTCCGTGCCGGCGCGGATCGGCGCGTAGAAGTCCGCCACCGCCGCAGTCCTCGTGAAGCGCGGATCCACAGCGACGAGCTTGGCGCCGCGCGTTTTCTTCGCCTCGATGAACCACTTGAAGCCGCAGGGATGGTTCTCGGCGGGATTTCCACCCATCGCCAGGATGACATCGGCATTCTTGATGTCGACCCATCCGTTGGTCATCGCCCCGCGCCCGAACGTGGCGGCCAAACTGGCCACCGTCGGGCCGTGTCAAACCCGGGCCTGGCTGTCCCGGTACGGCACCCCCAGGGCCGTGATGACTTTCCACTGGAGGAAGTTGAACTCGTTGGTGTCGGTGCAGCCGCCGATCATCGCGATGCCGGGCGTCCGGTTGACGACCTGGCCCTTCGCGTTCTTGGCGACGAAGGTCCGATCGCGCGTGTCTTTGATGTGGCGCGCGATGCCGGCGATCGCGTCGTCCCACGAGATGTCTTCCCAGTGGTCCGAGCCTGGGCGGCGCACTTTCGGAGTCAGCAGGCGGTTGGGATTGTTGATGTCTTCGCGAAGGGTCGCCCCCTTGGGGCAAAGTGTCCCGCGATTGATCGGATGGTCGGGATCGCCCTCGACATGAACGACGGCCGCGGTCGCGTTTTTAGCTTTGTCGCCCAGCGTGTGAATGATCACTCCGCAGGACACCGCGCAGTAGGGGCAGGTACTTCGCGTCTCCGTGGTGCGCGAGATCTTGAACTCGCGCATCTCCGCTTCGGCTGAGGAGACGTCGAAGCCGAGAGCGATCGTGGTTCCGATGCCGGTGGCCTTCAGGAACCCGCGACGCGTGACCTCCATGGGTCCTCCTCTCTGGGGTTCTGTATCCCCTGCAAAGGACGCGCCTCTTCGAATTCAATTCCTCGTTGTCATCAATGTCAAGCGGAGGGTGCGGCGACTCCGCTGCCGGCGGTCGGTCTCTACCCAGGCGAGACGCCCGCCGGCTCCGCGTCGCGAAGCGGCGCCTTGACCACCGTGACGGTGCACTCGGCCTGGGCCACGACCTGGGAAGACACGCTCCCCAGGTAGCGTCGAAGTGTCGAGCTCCCGCGCGACCCGATGATGACCTGCTCGACCCGATTGGCCCGGGCGAACTCCAGGATGGCGGCCGCCGGATCGGGCGCTTCGAGGACGTGGTGGGTGACCTTGCCCGGCCCGGTTCCGAGCGGCCGGGTCCAGCGCTTGAGCTTCCCGAGTGTCCGAATCCGGAGGTTTCTCCCCGCCGCGCCGGCTCCGGTTTCCAGGGCGATTCGGGCCGTCTTCAGGACGGTCAGACACGCAAGGCGGGTGCGCGGCTCGGTCGCCAGCACCCTCCCGGCGGTGTGCCGCAGAGCTTCCGATAGAGCCTGGGAACCCTGAGCGAGGTCGATCGCGATCACGACGATGGGAGCTCCCCCCGGGGAGACGGCGGCTCGCTCCCCGGGACCAGGTTCACCGATCAGGCGGAGTCGGCGCCGAGCGACGGCCACGACCCCGTCGCGAGTCGTCCGGCGGGCTCGTTCTCCCAGGCGGACTTCATCCGGGTGCTGCAGGGCGAAGGAGAGCTGGGCGGCCGTGTCGAACCGATTCTCGGGAGCGACTTCGAGACAGCGGAGGATCACCTCCTGAAGCCACGGCGGGCATTCGGAACGGATCGCCCGGGGAGGCGTCGGATCGCGGTAGAGACGGCGCTTGAGGCCGCCCACCGACGTCGGATTGCCGAACGGCCGCTGCCCGGTCGTCAGGAAGTACAGCAGAACGCCGAGCCCGAACTGGTCGCTTCGCGGATCGCTGCGAATGCCCCGGATCTGTTCGGGAGAGATGTAGGGACCGGTTCCCATCGGAAGACGAAACTGCTCGGCGAGCAGGTCGGGAATCTCCTCGTGTCGGGACAGGCCGAAGTCGACCAGCACCGCCTCCCCCGTCTCGCGGAACATGACGTTGCTCGGCTTGACGTCGAGGTGGATCACGCGCTGGCCGTGGAGGTCGTGGAGCGCCGCGGCCACCCGTGCTCCGATCGAGGCGACCTCCGCGAGAGGGAGCGGAGTCTCGTCCAGGCGCGCTCTGAGGGATTCGCCGGCGACCCGCTCCATGACGAGATACGGCTGCGGCGGCCCGTCTCCAGAAGCGACGAAGCGCGGGGCGTGCGGGCCGGAGAGCCTCGGCAGGATCATCCGCTCGACCTCGAAGCCGACCAGAGCGGCCGGATCGGCGCTGTCGCGCCACGAGGGGATCTTCATCGCCAGCGCGGAGGTCTGGTCGGAATGGGAAACCCGCCAGATCTCGGCCATGCTGCCCTGGTGGATCTTCTCTTCGAGGCGGAAGCCGTCGACGAGGGTTCCGGGCTCGATGGATTCGGTCATTGTCTGCGCCAGCGCCATGTGCGCCATCCAGCGTACGGCTCGGCGCGCCTTCGGACGCTGAGTCGTTTGCATCAGATGCCCGGCCGCCGCTGCGGTACGATCCGGAAATCTCGGACCGCGCCGCGCCCGCGCGGCGTTTCGGCTCGAGCGAGCGCGAAAGGGGGATGAGATGGACCTCATCAATCCGATCGTTCGCCGCTGGCTTCGGGACGGGACGGACGATCCCGACGCATTCTGGGGCAACGCCGCTTCGAAGCTCCCGTGGTTTCGGCCGTGGACGGAGACGTTCGTCTGGGAGCCGCCGACGTTCCGCTGGTTTGCGGGAGGACGCACTAATCTCGCGTGGAACGCGCTGGACTTCCACGTTCGCGCCGGCCGCGGCGGCCGCGCCGCGCTCGTCGCGTTGAACGAGAGGGGTGAGCGCCGCGTCTACACGTACGCACAGCTCCTGGCGGACGTCGAGCGTGTCGCGGCGGCCCTGCGCGGGATGGGCGTGGACAAGGGCGACCGGATCACGATCTACATGCCGACCTCTCCCGAGGCGATCCTCCTGATGCTCGCCGCCGTGCGGATCGGCGCGATCCACGTCGTCGTTTTTGCGGGCTTCGGCGCCGGCGCCCTGGGCGATCGCATCCGCGCGAGCGGATCGAAGGCGGTGTTCACCGCCGACCGGACCTTCCGCAAGGGCAAGGACGTGGCGCTCAAGCAGATCGTGGACCAGGCGCTCAGCGGAGGGAATCACGCCGTCGAGCGGGTCGTCGTCTGGAACCGCGCGGGCTCAGCGCCGATGGTCCCGGGCCGCGACGTCTCGTGGGAAGACTTCCTCGCGGGCGGAACAGGGCAGAGCGGCGCCCACGTCGAGATGGAATCCAACGAGCCGGCCTTCATCCTCGCGACCTCCGGAACGACCGCCAAGCCGAAGCTCGCGGTGCACACGCACGGGGGATTCGCCGTGCACATCGTCAGCATGGCGCGCTGGTGCTTCGGGTTGAAGCCCGAAGACGTGTGGTGGTCGACGTCCGACATCGGCTGGATCGTCGGGCACAGCTACATCGTCTACGCCCCGCTGTTGACGGGATGCACCACGCTCGCCTACGAGGGCGCGATCGACCATCCGAATCCGGAAACACCGTGGCGGATCGCCGAGGACTTCGGCGTGACCGGGATCTTCACGTCTCCCACGGCCGTGCGTCTGCTGATGCGCTACGGCGAGGCGTACGTGCACAAACACGACCTGGCCGCGCTGGAGCGGGTTTTCTGCGCCGGCGAGGTCCTGAACGCGCCGGCCTGGGAGTGGCTGCAGGAAAAGGCCCTGAAAGGCTGCGTTCCGGTCATCGACCACATGTGGCAGACCGAGACCTCGGGCCCCGTTTTCGGGAACCCGTACGGAATCGCGATACTGCCGATCAAACCCGGCTCCGCGTCGATTGCGCTGCCCGGCATCGACGCCGCCGTCCTCACACCCGAGGGAGCTCCCTGCGGGGCGGGCGAGAAGGGCATCATGGCGATCCGGCGTCCTTTCCCCGGGCTCACGCCGACGCTCTGGGGCGAGCCCGAGCGCTACGGCCGCGATTACTGGGAGCGGATTCCCGGCGTCTACACCACCGGCGACTCGGCGCACATCGACGAGGACGGGTACGTCTGGTTCGCCGGACGCGCCGACGAGATCATCAAGATCGCCGGGCACAAGATCGGAACGATCGAGGTGGAGACGGCGTGCCTGCAACATGCGGACGTCGCCGAAGCGGGAGTGACGGGCCGTCCCGACGAACTACGGGGAGAGGTCGTTTCGGCCTTCGTCGTGCTCAAGCAGGGCCGGACCGGTTCCGAGGCGCTGCGCCGCGAGATCGTCGAGACGATCCGCCGCGAGCTCGGGCCGGTCGCGGTGGTCGGGGAGCTGAACTTCGTCAACTCGCTGCCGAAGACGCGCAGCGGCAAGATCATGCGGCGCGTGCTCAAGGCGGTCACGCTCGACGCGGAGCCCGGCGACATCACGACGATTGAAGACGAGGGCTCGGTGGAGGAAGCCCGGAACGCGTGGCAGGAAATGCGCGAACAGGTGCACGGCTCCCGCACCTGAGAAGCACCGGGCGGGCGCTCCGGCACCCGCCCGCGGTACCGCGAATCCCGCGCGGTTAGAAGTTGTAAAGCCCCGAGAGAGCGAGCTGCTGGCCGGAGGTCTTGGTCTCCAGGGCACCGGTCCTCAGCTTGTCGTACAAGTACTCGAAACCCAATGCGAGCGGTCCGCACTTCCACTGCAGCATGCCCACGTACATTTCGTTCTTCATGCGGCCGTTCGGGCCGACCTGGTGGAGGACGTCGATGTTCTTCGGATCGTCGATGCCCCAGAAGCCGAAAATGCCCCAGTTCTGGGTGATGTTGAAGCCGACTTGGGCCCAGCCTCCCTGGCCCTGGATCTTGCCGAACTGCGTGATCATGCCGAAGTTCTGGCCGATGGAGTGGCCGTTGTAACCGTTGCCCTGGATGAGCACCGGGCCGATCTGGAACTTCGCGCCGATCTCCACGGCCGAGCCGATCAGCTTGTCGTTCGGCGCCGAGGCGCCTTGCCCGGAGAGGTCCTTCACGTCGTAGTGGCCGACGATGTAGCTCGACCACGTGCCCATGCTGCCGAGCTTCCCGCCGACGTTGAAGCGCACCTCGAACTGAGGCCAGGTCGCGTTGCCGGCCGTGAGGAAGTTGGTGCAATTGTTGGTCGTGGCGCAGTCCGGGCCGTTCCACGAGCCGTTCATCACGGCGGTCGTGACGTCGGCGTTGACGATCGAGTCCGCGGGTGTCAGCTTCTGGTTGACGAAGATTCCGGGGAAGCGCCAGCCGATGTCGCCCGCCGAGCCGTAGCCCAGCGGAAACGCGATGTGCGAAAGCGACACCGCCGTGTTGCCGAAGAGGGGAGACCACTGCTGACCCAGCTGGATCGTCGTGCTGCCATTGGTGATGTTGATGTATCCGAGACGAAGGCGCGGCACCGGCTGCTCCTCGATGAACGCGCTGTTGGCCGAGCCTCCGAAGCCTCCGAAGAAGTCCATCTCGACCGTGCCGCCCGCCTTCCAGTCGCCGATGATCTTGGGTCCGTCGAACACCAGCGTCAGGCGCGTGTTGCGGACGTCGCCGCCGCCGAACCAGCAGTCGACCTCGCAGTTGGGTGGAACGGGGTATTCGGCGTTCTGCCCGTTGCCGAAGTTGAAATTCTGATCCTGGGCGAACGCGGTGAAACTCACGAAGCCCTTCAGGGTGAGGGTGCCGGCGCCGCCGAGCGAGACTGTGGCTCCCTGCGCCGACATGGAGGCCGCCACGATCAACAAGAGAGCCGCGACGACCGAAGAGCGAACCGCGAACCTCATGACAGCTCCTTTCGTTGAGGACGCCGTCGCGCCGCAGACGATCGGGCGCGACGACCGGACGCCTGGAGCCGCGGTCAAGGGGGTCGGCGGCCTCCCTTCCGCCAGGGGAGCTCGAAAGAGCCGCGCCACCTGGTCGCGCGTCCGGAGGTAGCCACCGGTTCTGCGCTTCGCATCCCCGTCTCGGCCGTCGTCATCGATACTAAACCCTTTTCTTCTCTTCGGGCGGCCTCACTTCACCGATCCGAACGTGAATCCGGCGATGAACCGGTCGAGGAACAGGTTGTAGACCGCGCCGATGGGCAGGCTCGCGATCAGGCACGCCGCCATCAGGGAGCCCCAGTAGTAGACGTCTCCTCGGATGAGAAAGATCGGGACTCCGACGCCCACGGTCTGGTGCGACGCCGAGGAGATGAAGGTCAGGGCGTAGACGAACTCCTGGGTCACCAGCGTGAACGAGAAGATCACCACCGTCAGGATACCCGACAGCGAGACCGGCACGATCAGCTTGCGGAAGGCCTGGAACCGCGTCAGGCCGTCGACCATGGCGGCGTCCTCCAGCTCCCGGGGGATCGACTTGAAAAACCCCATCAACAGCCATGTCGAGAACGGAATCGTGAAACTCGGATAAACGACGACGATCGACCAGATCGAGTCCTGCAAGCCGAGTGCCGCCACGACCCGGGAAAGGGGGATGAAGAGCAGCGTGGGGGGCACCAGGTAGGTCAGAAAGATGGCGATCCCCATGCGCTCGCCCCACCGTCCGGTCAGCCGCGCCAGGGCATAGGCCGCGGGCAGGGCGAGCAGCAGCGTGATCGCCACGACCAGAGTTCCGGCCATCGCGGTGTTCCAGAGCCAGCGAGGGAACAGGGTGTCGCGAAAGAGCAGGCGCAGGTGCTCCAGAGTGGGCGGCTGGTGAAAGAGGAAGGGATTGTTCTTCAGGTCGTAGAGGTCGCTCGTCCGCTTGAAGGTCGTGATGAGCATCCAGTAGAAGGGGAAAGAGAGCCCGGCCGAGAAAGCGGCCAGGATTCCCCAACGAATCGCCGTACCCAGTGCCCGCCGTCCCCGGCGAGAGCGGCCGCCGGCATCCATTAACCGACCTCGGCGCGGTGGGCCGTGCGCAGCATTCGCCAGGCCACCAGCACGAGCAGCGGCAGCAGGAAGATCGAGATCGCGGCGCCTTCCGCGAGGTCGCTTCCGAGAATGCCGGTGAAGAAGGCGAGCGACGGGAGCACCTGCGTGGTGTCGTAGGGCCCGCCCCGAGTGAGGATGTAGATCACGGTCATGTCGGTGAACGTAAAGACGATCCCGAAGAGGAGCGCGACGTTGATGATCGGAAGCAGCATCGGGATCGTGATCTGGAAGAGGGTCCGGAAGTAGCCGGCGCCGTCGACCGCGCAGGCCTCGGGGATGTCCCGCGGAATCGCCGTCCATCCGGCCAGCAGGATCACCGTGGCGAAGGGGAGCACGTGCCACGTGTGTACGAGGATGACCGAGATCATCGCCAGCGTCGGATCTCCCAGCCACATCGGCGGAGAGAACTCCGGGACCAGGTGCAGGTGGATCAACACCCAGTTCACCACGCTGTACAAAGAATCCAGGATCCACTTCCAGCCGATGGAGCCGATCGACACCGGCGCGACCCACGGCAGCAGGACGAGGAAACGGATCAGGCGCCGCCCCCGGAACGCGTCCTTGAGGACGAGCGCCAGGACGTTTCCGCCGACTAAGACCAGGATCTGGGAGCAGACCGTGAACACGATCGAGTTGCGCAGCGCCCGCCGGAACGACGGACTCTGGAGCACCGACGCGAAGTTGTGAAGGCCGACGAAATGGTATTCGGTGGATCCGACCTTCACGTCGCCCACGGCGTAGACGAAAGCCAGGAGGAACGGCGCACCGACGAGGGCGAGCACGTAGAGGATGGCCGGCGCGAGCATGGCCGGCCCCAGCCAGGCTTCGCGCGGCCGCCGGCGTTTCACTCGATGGGCACGGGGCCGCGCCGCGCCCCCGTCTCGCGGTCGAAGAACTTCAGCTTGCTCCGCTCGACCTGGAAGGGCAGGACCGAGCCGGATCCGACACTGGGATGGAACGTGGCGGGCAGACGCGACACCGCTTTCTCGCCGTCGAAACGGCCGCCGGCGACGCGGCCGTAGAGGATGCGCTCGGACCCGAGATATTCCTCGTTTTCGAAGCGAAGCAAGATTGAGAGCGTCGTAGGAGAAGGCTCCGCGGAGCTGCCGGCGGGAACGAGGTGCTCGGGCCGAAACCCGATGACCACCTTGTCGGCCGGGACCAGGTTCATCGGCGGGGATCCGAGGAACGTGGCGACGAACGTGTCGGCGGGATCGTCGTAGACGTCGGCCGGCGTTCCGATCTGCCGCACGCGCCCCTGGTGCATCACCACGACGCGGTCGCCCATCGCCATGGCCTCGACCTGGTCGTGGGTGACGTAGATCATCGTCGTCCCGACCCGGCGCTGGAACTGTTCGAGTTCCTCGCGCGCCGAAGCGCGCAGCTTGGCGTCCAGGTTCGAAAGCGGCTCGTCGAGGAGGAAGACGCTGGGCTCGCGCACGAGGGCTCGCGCGAGCGCCACTCTCTGCCGCTCTCCTCCCGAGAGCTCCCGGGGCCGGCGCGCCAACAGCTGACCGATCCCGAGGAGGTCCGCGGCCCACTGGGCCTTCTTCTCCCGCTCCAGGCGGGGCATCTTCTGGGCCTTCAGCGGAAACACGATGTTGCCCAGCACGGTCAGGTGGGGATAGAGGGCGTAGCTCTGGAACACCATCGCGATCCGGCGCTCCCGCGGAGTCCGGTCGTTGACGACGACGCCTCCGATCAGGATCTCGCCCGAGGTCGGCTCCTCGAGCCCCGCGATCATGCGCAGGAGCGTCGTCTTTCCCGAGCCCGACGGGCCCAGGAGAACCAGGAACTCTCCTTCGCGGCTTTCCAGGTCGACGCCGACGACCGCCCCGACGGAACCCTGGCGAAATGTCTTGGTCAGTGCCCTCGTCTGGACGATCGCCATTCAGCCCGCATTATTCACGATCGACTCCGGGCTGCGCCGTCACTTCCACTTGTCGAAGATGCGCTGAATCTCCTTTTCCGCGGCGCGGGCCGCGTCTTCCGGCGAAAGGACGTCCTGGGCGGCCTTGGCGAACATCGTCGGGATCACGAACGTGTTGAAGACTTCGTCGATCCCGGCGGTCGCGTAGCCGGGGTAGCCGACGTTGGTGGCCCAGTCCAGGACGTTGGCCAGGACCTTGTACTTGTCGGGTGGGTTGGCCTTGGGATCGTTTGCGAGCTGCTGCGCCAGATCCGGCACCGTCGAGGGGAAGCACGGGAAGTTGTAGAACTCGCTGGCCTTGAAGGCGGTTCCGAAATTGTCCATGTAGTCCAGCAGGAACTTCTTGGCGCCCTCCTTGTTCTCGGCGAAGTCCCAGATCACGTAGCAGTCCATGACGTGCTCGGCCGCGATGCGCCGCACGGGTCCCTTGAGGGCGGGCGTGAGCCAGATCTTGGCGGACATGTCGGGGTTGTCCTTCTCCGCGGTGCGCGTGACCGAGATCGCGTTGTCCACGAAGGAGAGCTTTCCGGCGATGATGCCGCGGTTGTTCGAGGAGGGGTCCCAGGTGAAGACCTCGGGAGTCATGGTCTCCTTGAACAGCGAGCGCATGTACTTGATGGCGTCGAGCGTCTGCTTGGAATAGATCGCGACTTTGCCGTCCTCGGTCTGCTCGGCTCCGCCGAACGACCACAGCAGGCCCCGCAGCGCCATGTTCGAGTCGAGTTCCTGTGAGAGGCCCACGCCGACGGGATTGCCGAACTGGTCCTTGATCTTTTTCCCGCCGGTTCGCAGCTCTTCCCACGTGTCCGGTCCGTTCGCGAAGCCGACCTTCTCCCAGAGGTCCTTCCGATAGTTGCCGGGGTCCGGCACGTAGGAGTCGGAGAAGGCGAAATACTTCTTGGTCTTCGGGTTGAAGGTCGAGCGCTCGGCCAGGGGAATCTTCTTGCCGTGCTTCTTCTCGACGGCCTCGTAGATCTCGCGGTGGTCGATGACCTGCTTTTCGTAGGCGGCCGGCGGAGAGAGGAACATGAACAGGTCGTGTCCCTTCTTCGCGGCGACCTCGGCGGCCGCCCGCGCATTGACCTCGCCGATCGCGATGTGGTCGACGACGACGTTGGTGTCGTTCTTGGCGCCCCACTCCTTGGTGAAAGTGCCGTCGAACCACTTGTCGTACCCCGGCACGAAGTGGCTCCACTGGATGATCTTCAGGGTCTTCTGCTGCGCGGCGGCCCGCGCCGGAAAGAGGAAGTTCGAGCCCAATCCCGCGGCGGCGGCGCCGGCTCCAGTCAGCTTGGCGAACCGGCGCCGCGTGATGCCGGGCTTCCGATGTTTCGTCATGACTCCTCCGTCAATGCGCGCTAGCGCGAATCCGGGCGACCGATGACGTCGCCGTCAGAACTGGCGTATGTCCACGTTCTTGGTCTCGCGGATGAAGAGGCTCCCGATCACGAAGCTCATCACGGCGACGATGATCGGATACCAGAGACCCGCGTAGATGTTGCCCCGGGACGCGACGATGGCCGTGGCCAGAAGCGGGAGCATTCCCCCGAACCAGCCGTTGCCGATGTGGTACGGCAGCGACATCGACGTGTACCGGATGCGTGTCGGGAAGAGCTCGACGAGGAACGCGGCGATCGGGCCGTAGACCATAGTCACGTAGATGACCAGGATGAACAGGATCAGGATCGTCATCGGCCAGTTGATGGCGGACTTGTCGATCTCCGCGGGATAGCCGCTCTTCTTGAGCGCCGCTTTGTAGTCGTCCTCCTTGTAGCCGTGCAGCTCCTCGCTGCCGATCTTCGTCACGACGGTTTCGTTGGCCACCGGAGGAAGGGCCGTGAACGACAGTCCGGCCTTCGTCAGGAAGTCCTTGGCCTTGTCGCAGTCGGAGAAGACGGTCTTGGGGGTGGGGAAGATGTGTACTTTGCAGTCGGTGGCGGCGACGCTGATCGGCGTGCGCTTCGAGTAGTCCTCGAGCGCAGGATTGACGTAGTGGGTCAGGCCCTTGAAGAGGGGGAAATAGGTGATTGCCGCGATCAGGCAGCCCGCCATGATGATCCACTTGCGGCCGATCTTGTCCGAGAGCGCGCCGAAGACGATGAAGAAGGGCGTTCCGAGGACGAGTGAGATCGCGATGAGGATGTAGGCCGTCAGGTAGTCGACCTTCAGGTAGATCGTCAGGAAGAACAGAGCGTAGAACTGACCCGCGTACCAGACGACGCCTTGTCCGGCCGTCGCGCCGAAGAGAGCGAGCAGCACGACCCTCGCGTTGGACCAATGGGCGAAGCTCTCCGTCAGGGGCGCCTTCGATCCCTTGCCCTGCGCCTTCATGGCCTTGAAGATGGGCGACTCCTGCAGCTTCAGCCGGATGTAGACGGAGAAGGCCAGGAGGATGATCGAGACGAGGAAGGGAAGCCGCCAGCCCCACGTCTTGAAGGTGTCCGGGCCCATCTTCCAGCGGCAGAAGCCGATGACGAGGAGGGCGAGGAACAGCCCGAGGGTCGCGGTCGTCTGGATCCAGCTCGTGTCATAACCGCGCTTGTTCTGGGGCGCGTGCTCGGCGACGTAAGTCGCTGCGCCGCCGTACTCGCCGCCGAGCGCCAGGCCCTGTAGCAACCTCAGGAGAACGAGGAGGATCGGAGCGAGGAAGCCGATCGTAGCGTAGGTCGGCAGTAGGCCGACGGCCGCGGTCGAGGCCCCCATCACGACGATCGTGACGAGGAAGGTGTACTTGCGCCCGACCAGGTCTCCGATTCGGCCGAAGAAAATGGCGCCGAACGGCCGCACCAAGAATCCCGCGGCGTACGTGACGAACGAGGAGAGCAGGGCAGCCGTCGCGTTGCCGGGCGGAAAGAAGAGCGCCGCAAAGAACGGTGCCAGCGTCGCGTACAGGTAGAAGTCGTACCACTCGAAGACGGTGCCCAGAGACGATGCGAAAATGACGCGTTTTTCTGCGCCCGTGATGGTCCCGACCGGTGGTTGCGTTGGTTCCGCGACTGCCGTCGACATCGCTTCCCTCCTTCAACTCACGACAAACGAATCCGGACGAATTCCAGCGCTCGTGTAGGGGTGGGGATGGCGGGGGGGTACGGGTCCGGCCGGACGTCGGGCGCAGGGCGCCGGAGCGTCCGCTCCTCCTGGGCAAGACCTCGGCAGATAGGCAACGTGGTCCTTCGACCTCGAAGCGTTTGAAGTCTTTTTCCAGATTACGAGGATGTCAAGGGGATTCGAAGGCTCGGCGGTCCTCCGGACTCCGCAGCGCCGCGGCCCGGAGTCGCGCCGGCGGGACTAAGATTGCGGTCCGCCCCTTGGTCGAAAGGAGGCAACCGTGGCCGACGCGCAAAGACCGGTGGAGGTCGCCGAAACGACCGAAGCGCAGATCGCTGTCCATTGGAAGGAAGAGGAGTACTACTCGCCTCCCGCCAATTTCGTCGCGCAGGCGAACCTGAAGGACCCCGCGGTCAACGAGCGCTTCGCCGAGAAGAACTTCCCGAAGTGCTTCGAGGAATACGCGGAGATGCTGACCTGGGACAAGCGCTGGGACACGGTCCTCGACACGAGCGAGGCGCCGTTCTGGAAGTGGTTCGTCGGCGGAAAGCTCAACGTCTCGCGCAACTGCATCGACCGGCACCTCGCGAAGTACAAGAACAAGGCCGCGTTGATCTCGGTGCCCGAGCTCGAGGAAGAGAGCCCGGACACCGTGACGTATCAGGAGCTCTACGTCCGGGTCAACGAGTTCGCCGCGCTCCTGCGCGACTTCGCGGGCCTGAAGGCCGGAGACCGCGTCACGATCCACATGCCGATGCTGCCGGAGCTGCCGATCACGATGCTCGCGTGCGCGCGGCTGGGCGTGATCCACTCGGTCGTGTTCGGAGGCTTCAGCGGAGAGGCCTGCGGCCTGCGCGCGGCCGACTCGGGCAGCCGCGTGCTCATCTACATGGACGCCTACTATCGCAGCGGCAAGCTCATCGACCACAAGGCCGCGGCCACCGAGACGGCGGTCGCGACGGCGAAGGCGAACGGGCAGCCGATCGACAAAGTTCTCGTCTGGCAGCGCCGCCCCGGCAAGAGCTCCTCCGAGGCGCCCATGGTGGAGGGCCGCGACTTCTTCGTGGAGGATCTGCTTCCGAACTACCGCGGCAAGCGCGTCGAGCCCGTCTCCATGGATGCGAACGCACCGCTCTTCCTGATGTACACGAGCGGCACGACCGGCAAGCCCAAGGGCTGC
The DNA here is from genome assembly GCA_046724475.1 of Acidobacteriota bacterium. Taxonomy (GTDB): domain Bacteria; phylum Acidobacteriota; class Thermoanaerobaculia; order UBA5066; family Gp7-AA6; genus DAHUXD01. Next base: position 41,456 of record JBKOVK010000016.1, read on the forward strand.
CAGCACCGGACCGGAGGCTACCTCGCCTACGTGACGGGGACGTCGAAGTACATCCAGGACATCCATCCGGAGGACGTCTACTGGTGCATGGCCGACATCGGCTGGATCACGGGGCACTCCTACATCGTCTACGGGCCGCTCTCGCTGGCGGCGACCTCGGTCCTGTACGAGGGCGTTCCCAACTATCCCGACCCGGGCCGGCCGTGGCGCATCGCCGAGCGCCTGGACGTGAACATCTTCCACACGTCGCCGACGGCGATCCGCATGCTCCGCAAGGCGGGGCCCGACGAGCCGAAGAAGTACAACTACCACTTCAAGCACATGACGACGGTGGGCGAGCCCATCGAACCCGAGGTCTGGCGCTGGTACAACGACGTGGTCGGCAAGCGCGAAGCGGTCATCGTCGACACGTGGTGGCAGACCGAGAACGGGGGCTTCCTTTGCAGCACCAAGCCGGCGCTCGACCGGATGAAACCGGGAAGCGCGGGGCCGGGAGTGCCGGGCATCTATCCGGTCATCTACGACGAGAAAGGCGAGGAGATCGGTGCGGGAACGGGAAAGGCCGGCAACATCTGCATCCGGAACCCGTGGCCCGGCATCTTCCAGACCATCTGGGGCGACCCGGATCGATACGTCAAGCAGTACTACTCGAAGTACTGCAAGAACCCGAAGAGCAAGGACTGGCGGGACTGGCCCTACTTCGCAGGCGACGGAGCCGTCCTCGCCGCCGACGGCTACTTCCGCATCCTGGGCCGTGTGGACGACGTCATCAACGTCGCGGGCCATCGCCTCGGAACCAAGGAGCTCGAGTCGGCCTGCCTGACCGTTCCGCAGATCGCCGAGGCGGCCGTCGTGCCGGTCGTCGACGAAATCAAGGGACGCGTCCCCGAGATCTACGTAGCGCTGAAACCCGGAGTCGCGGCGAACAAAGAGGTGACGGATGCCGTGACCTCGAGGCTCGAGACCATGATCGGCAAGATCGCACGGCCCAAAAAGGTGCACGTCGTTCCCGACATGCCCAAGACGCGGTCCGGAAAAATCATGCGTCGCGTGCTCGCCGCGATCTCCAACGAGATGGACACGGGAGACATTACGACCCTCGCCAACCCCGACGTCGTCGAGCAGATTCGACAGGCCGTGCAGGGGAAGGAGAAGCGGGTGACCCGCGAGGGCCCAGAGGACGTGAAGAAGTTCGGCGAACAGGAGTAGCGGTTCGCCGCCGCCCTCGGGCAGAAAAAGGTTCGGATCGGGCCGTCCGCACGTACAATCGAAACAGTGAGGGCATCCGGGAGCGTTCTGGACGGCCAGGTCCTGGGCCGGCTGGATCGCTGGCGGAAGGCACGTGCCGTATTCGTCCGCCCCGACGGGGTCGAAGCGGAGCGGGCCGTCTCCGCAGCGTTCGGCCGGAACTGGGCGCGTGCGCCCATGTACGGCAGGGCGCGACGGCTGCTCGTCGAGCGGACCCCCGAACAGTTCCTGGAGGAGCTCGAGCGCAAGCTCGGACCTCTCGCCGACAAGGTGCGCGTGGCGCCCGAGGACATGCGCCAGACGAAGTGGGACGCCATGAGCCACCTGACGACCCTTCCCCGGGCGCGCCAGGAGGTCGAGGCGCTCTGGCTCGCCGACGAGCTGACCACGGGGGAGTTCTTCGTCGAGTTCCAGCCGCTCTTCGATCTGAAGACGGGCTCGATCATCGGCTACGAGAGTCTCCTGCGCGGCCGGGGACGCGACGGGCACACCCGCCCGGCGGCGGAGATCTTCCCGGCCGCCGCGGCGCTCCATCTGGAAGCCACCTTCGAGCGGTTCTCCTGGAGCTGTGCGCTCGAGGCGGCCAACCGGCTGCCCGACGGCGCGCTGCTGTTCCTGAACGTCAACCCGCGCCTGATCGACCGTTCGGAGAACGCCCTCGCGGGGCTCGGCGCGGAGGCGGAGCGGCGCGGACTCTCCTTCGCGCGAATCGTCCTCGACCTCGTGGAGATCGAGACGCTTCCCAACGTCCCGGACCTCGCGCAGGCCCTGCGCGTGCCGCGCGACCTTGGAGCGGTCATCGCTCTGGACGACGTGACGTCCGGGTACGGCACACTGCAGATGTGCCACGCGCTCCAGCCCGAGTTCATCAAGGTGGACAGCGAGGTCACGCGGGGTATCGCCCACGATCCGCGGCGGCGCGCCATCCTGAAGTTTCTCGGTGACCTGTCCCGCGAGTTCTCCTTCCGGCTGGTCGCGGAGGGCATCGACAACCCCGAGGACCTGGAGGTCTGCGCGGCCGAAGGCGTGGGGGCGGCCCAGGGGTATTTCCTGGCGCGCCCGGCGGAAAAGCCCCCCGAGGCCACGCCGGAGCTCTCGGCGTGGCTCGAGTCCCGGCCCGCGGGTCTTCGCTCGGCGTGAGGGAGGACCCCTCCGCCGGGTCCCTCGTCTCCGTCCGTCTCGACGTCTGGCTCGACGTCGCCTGTATCTATCCCACGCGCTCTCAGGCCAAGGCGGCGTGCGAAGGAGGCAAGGTCGACGTCAACGGCGCCCGCGCCAAGCCCCATCGCGAGATCCGTGCGGGGGATCGCATCTCCGTCTCCGGGCGCGAAGGCCGGCGGCGGGAGCTGATCGTGCGGGGCCTGGCCGAGCGCTCGATCCCGAAGGCCGAGGCGCGAAAGCTCTACGAGGACGTCACTCCGGCGCCCGACCCCGAGGTGCTGGAAGCGCGGCGCCTCGACCGGATGCTCGCGCCGCGGGGCGACGCGGGCCGGCCGGACAAGCGGGATCGGAGGGAGCGCATTCGCTTCAAGCGCTCCTGATCTGCCGTAGACTTCGGGCATGGACTTCGAGCTCCTCTGCCCCTGCTGCAACGCCCGGCTCAAGATCGACCCGGAGCTGAAGGCTGTCATCGATCACGAGGCTCCCAAGACGCCGCGCAAGTTCGGCTCGGTGGACGACGCCCTCGGCGCCATGAAGGGCGCCGACGAGGAGCGCGAGAAGAAGTTCGCGGCGTCCATCGAGGCCGAAAAGTCCAAGAAGGACGTCCTCAACCGCAAGTTCCAGGAGCTCTTCGAGAAGACCAAGGGCGACACGTCCAAGCCCCTCCGCGACATCGACCTCGAGTAGCCGCCTTCGTGAACGTCGGGGTCTTCGGCTCGAGCCTGCCTCGTCCCGGAAGCGACGACTACTTGCTGGCCTTCGATCTCGGCGGCGCGATCGCCCGCCGCGGCGCGGGCGTCGTCTGCGGAGGCTACGGCGGCACGATGGAGGCGGTCTGCCGGGGCGCCGCCGAGGCCGGCGGACCGACGCGCGGCGTGATCCTTTCCGGCAGCGGCGAGCCCAACGCCTGGGTGAAGGAGCGAACGGTCGCGACGGACCTCGGCGAGCGCCTCCGTATCCTCCGGGATTCTTCGGACGCGTGGGTCTTCCTTCCGCGCGGTCTCGGCACGATGCTCGAGCTGGTCTGGATGGCCGAATCGGTCGTCAAGACGGTCACCCCGCTGCGCCCCTTCGTGCTCGTGGGGGAGTTCTGGCGACCGCAGATGGAGACGGCGCTGGCCGAGGCGTCGAATGCCGGCGGAGCCGCGGCGCTCCGGAGCGCAGTCCGTTTCACGACGACGGTGCCGGAGACCGTCGCGGCGGCCCTCGAACCGGGACAGGGAGGCGGAAGATGAGATCGCGGATCGGCCTGCTCGTTTTCGCTCTCCTCCCGGCGACGGCGATGACGGGTTGGACGTATCCCGAGCATCGCGAGATCACGGCCAAAGGCATCGATACGCTCGATCCGCGAAACCGCGCCGCGCTCGACGCGCTCTGGGCAGCCGCAAGGACGGGGCAGGTTCGTCTCTGCGAGTCGCCCGCCGCCGGCGATCAGGGTCCGAAGCCCCAATGCATCGACCTGGCGGCCTGGGCGGCGATTGCCGGCGACCACTCCTGCTCGCCCGAGGACCTGCTGGTGGTGGTCCTGCAAAGCGACTGGATCCTGAAGGTTGCGGCCGTCACGGCCCACATGGAGTCGGGCCTCGCGAAGGCCAAGAACGAAGCCGAGCGGACGAACGTGCGGGTCGTCGGGGACCTGGGGCTGGAGCGCAGCGACCCGGAGTACAGCACCCGCGCCGGCGCGAACAACGCGCACTTCCTGCTGCCTCGCAGAGTCGACGATCCCACCGAGTACGCGGTGCAGTCGCTCACGCCCGGCAGCGAGCTGAACGCCATGGCGCTCTACGTCCTCTTTCACGTCGCGGCGCTCCAGCGCATGTCCCACGCCGGCGACGCGCCGGAAGGCGCCGAGGCGCGTATGGCCTTCGCTCTCGAGCTTTTCGCGCTGCACTTCCTGGAGGACGCGTTCGCGGCCGGCCACATCGCGGGATCCTGGGGCAACGCCGCCGAGCGGAAAGGGACGCACGACTACTACAACCAGAACGGCCTCGATGCGGAGAGCTGGAACGGGGCCTACATGATCCTCTTCGGGGACGGCTACGCGCGTGACGCCGACATCGAACGAGGTGGCGAGGCCGTGAGGCTCAGCCTCGTCGAGTTTCTCGCCGCGCGGCGGAGCAACTCCGAAGAGGCGCGGCGTGTCGCGGTCGTCACCCTGCAGGCCGACGTCCTCGGCGGCAAATTCGACGTCTGCAAGTCGACGCGGATGCCTCCGTGGACCGCCATCGAGAGCGTGAAACCGCTCCTCCAGGACGTGGTCGGGAGGACGCCGGTCCCGTACCGGGGGCCCGGCTACGCGTCGCTTCCCCGGTTCCGCGCCGAGATCGGCCCGTTCATCGGCGTCGCCAGCGGCGCGGAGGCGCTGTGGTCGAGCACGGGCTTCACGAACAACTCGGAAGGAGGAGTCCAGGGCCAGCTCGACGTGGGCGTGCGCCTTGGCCTGGGACTCGACGCGCTCCTCGGAAGCAACGGGGACGGACTCGTGTTCGTGGAGGCCGCCTTCGTCAACCAGTCTCGTTCCTCCGGCGGGTGCCCTCCGTGCGAGAAGGACCCGCTCGTCGAGCAGTTCGTGCCGGGTTCGCCGGCTCGCTCGGGCCTGCAGTTTCGCCTGCGGCTCCCGTTCTGGCTCATCCCCGGTGACCTCATCCTCGCCGCCCCGGTGCTGGCGTTCACGGATCCGAAGGCGCTCGAAAAGATGGCCATCACCGCCGCCGACGGCGGACTGATCCCGTGGCAGACGCGGATCTCGACACCGATCGGCGACGTCCAGTTCGTGGCCGGCCGCGAGGTCGGCGTGACGCTCTTCGGATACGGCACGAAGGATGCCTTCCTCGGCGTCGTGGGTGATCCCTCGAACCCTGAGGTGGTACCGCTCGCCGTCAAGTCGCTCCAGTGGGACTTTCCGGTCGTGGAGTACAGGCCGTTTCGCGAATACGGGACGCGTTACACATTCGCCACGTTCGTGCAGCTCGGGTTCGGTTTCGACAAGCCCATCTCGGCGGTCCTCGTGGAGCAGCCAGGGGTGCCCGCTCCTCCGCTCCAAACCCGCTATCTGGCGTATCTGCGGATCTTCTTCGACGGCCGCCGCTATTTCTGAGTCGGCGAAGCCGGCTGATACGCCATCTCGCGCAGGAGCGCGATCCGCTTCGCCATCGGCGGGTGCGTCGCGAAGAGGTTCGCGAACCAGCCATCCTTCTGCTCCAGTGTTCCGCCACGCGGATCCTCGATGCAGAGGTGCGCCACGCCCTGCTTGATCGAGGGCGTGGGTCCCTTCTCGGCGGCGATCTTCTCGAGGGCCGAGGCGAGGGCGAGCGGGTTGCGCGTCAGCTGGGCGCCGGAGGCGTCCGCCAGGTACTCGCGCTGGCGCGAAACGGCCATCGCAACCAGCTGCGCCACGAAAGGGGCGAGCAGGATCGACACGATCCAGACGAAGGCGAAGAGCAGCCCGGCGATGCCCCCGCCGGCCTTCGAGTCGCGGCGCCGGCCCAGGCCCCAGCCGAAGCCCCGGCGGCCCCAGTCGGAGAGCAGCAGAATCGCCCCGGCGAGGGCCGCGACCACCGTCATCAGCCGCACGTCGAAATTCCGGACGTGCGACATCTCGTGCGACACGACCGCCTGGAGCTCGTCGCGGTCGAGCTTGTCGAGGAGGCCGCGGGTCACGGCGATCGAGGACTTCTCCGGGCCGGTGCCGGTGGCGAAGGCGTTGGGGTCCGCGTCCGGGATCACGTAGACCGCGGGCTTCGGCAGCCCGGAGGCGATCGCCATCTCCTCGACGACGTTGTCGAGGACCCGCTGCGGCGGATCGGAGGGGTCCAGCGGCGCGGCGCGCGTGGACTCCAGGACCGCGCGGTCTCCGCCGTGGAGGGACCACCAGGCGGACATTCCTCCCACGCAGAGGGCCCCCAGCGTTGCGATCGGAAGCCCGGGCGAGAAGCCTCCGGCATAGAGCATCCCGTCGGCGGAAAGACCCAGGAACACGAGCAGCAGGACGAAGCCGGCGATGAAGAGGCGCGTGTTGGCGATGTTGCGCTTCTGCTGCTCGTAGAGGTTGGTCACGCCCCCGGTTGCGGCCGGATGCTCAAATCCACCTTCGGCACCGCCCTCTCGGCCGCGTCCTTGATCTCGAAGAGTTCGACGGTCTGGAACTTGAAGGTCTGCGCGATGAGGCTGTCGGGGAACACCTGCTGCGCCGTGTTGAAGCGCGTCGCGATGTCGTTGTAGAACTGCCGCGCAAACCCGATCCGGTTCTCGGTCGAGGACAGCTCCTCCATCAGCGCCCGGACGCTCTCGTTGGCCTTCAGCTGCGGGTAGTTCTCGGCCAGGGCGAAGAGGCGCGAGAGCGTCTGGGTCAGGGCGTTCTCCTTCTCCGCCGCGTCGGCCACTCCGCGCGCGGCCACGGCCGAGTTGCGCGCCTGGATGACCTTCTCGAGCGTGTCCTGCTCGAACTGCATCTCGCCCTTGACCGCCGACACGAGG